>NZ_JAAHIH010000006.1:304902-609804 GCF_010671925.1 Moorena sp. SIOASIH
CCTACCACTTAAAACCTAACACCTATTCAAACTACTAATTTGCCAGGGAAGCATTATCTATAGATGTTGATTCATCCACACCCGGTTCAATGGGATAGTCTTCAAGACTATCAACAGCATCAGGCAATTCTGTTTCTAATAATCGCAAGCGGGGATACCAACTCGCCAACAGGGTGATTAAGAAACTGACACCGCCTAACAATATCAGCAAAAGTCCCATACCACGACCGACCCCTGTGCCAATGAAAGTCCCAATTCGGTTAGCCCAAAGACTATCTGAGATCATCAAGGGTTCAAAGACTTTTTCAGCTAACGGTCCGACAATCAAGAAACCGGCAGGCAGCGCGATCGCATCTAATGCTGACTTCAACGAAAATACCCGACCTTGGATATTGAGGTCAACCTTATTTTGGAGAATAGTTTGACAGAAGGTGTAAAGCACTGGGCGAATCAGGGTAAATAGGGTAATACTAATCGTAAAAACAACCAGAGACGAAGACCAACCGGCAAACACGAGCAAAATTCCATTCACGAGCATACAGCCATAAATCACCCTCATGTAGCGCTTTGGCCCTCCCCAAAACCCGATCGCCAAGCTACCAATTATGGTACCTGCCCCAAAACAGGACAGAATACGGCCTAAAATATCATGGGAAGCCACTGTAATCACTAAGGGAGTTGTGATGACATTAATCGAACCCATTTGAAAAAAGGTGAAACTGGAAATCAGCATTACTCCCACTAAACCCGGATATGACCTAAGATACTTGAGACCTAAGAACATATCTGCGATGTAAGAACTTTCAGCGGTTTTGTCCTCTATTTTCAGATTAGGAAAGGTAATTACCAAGAGGGGCAAAATTCCAATCACAAGGCAAACCAGCTGTAAAAATAATACGCCTTGGACGTGAATCCAGTCGAGAAATACTGCTCCAAGCAAGGGTCCCAAAACTCTCGCCATACCACTTAAAAAACTCATTAAACCATTAGCTCGACCCCGATTTTGTTTTGATACAAGTAAGCTAATGGAAGCAAACAGGGCTGTGGTTTGAAAAGCGGCACAAGTCGCTTCAAGGGCGTTAAAAACATAGACATGCCAGGGTTGTAGCTGACTATATAGCACTAATAAACCTAGAGCAAAAATCCCTAACGTAGCACACAGATCGCTAATGACCATAATCCAACGGCGGTTCCAGCGGTCTGTTACAATTCCAACCACAGGAGCGAGCAACACAAAGGGAAGGGTGGCAAAAACACTAATCAAAGCAAATTGAATGGCAGATTCTGTGTACTCATAAACCCAAACATTCATGGAAAAGCGGGTTATAGCAGATCCAGTAGCAGCAAAAAGTTGGCCTCCCCAAATAAACAGGAATAATCGCATATCCTGGATCACTTTGAGAAAGGAGGATTGTTCTGATGAGATATTATTCATCCGTTAGAATACTACTAGAGGAGATTAAACTTTTAAGAAACAAGGGAACAGGGAACAGGGAACAGGGAACAGGGAACAGGTAATAGGGAATAGGGAATAGGGAATAGGGAATAAGTAATAGGTAATAGGGAATAAGTAATAGGTAATAGGGAATAGGTAATAGGGAACAGGTAATAGGTAACAGTGATCAGATTTGACTGTTTCAGTACTGAAATTGATTGTTCCTAGTTTGGTTATTCAGTATTTATGTACTGGTGCAAGATCTGAGTTAAAGACTTTGAAGTCAAAAATTCAGTATAGCGCTACGCACATCTGTTAGGACATCTTTAAATCCTGAAATCCTTTGACAGCAATCTGTTCCCTGTTCCCTGTTCCCTGTTCCCTATTCCCTATTCCCTAGCGCGTAGCGCTATATTTTTGCAGTTAGTGTAGCAGTTAACAAGGCTTTTAGCTTCTCTGAGATACTGTTCCAACTGCTCAGGGGTTAACTGAGGTTGGGTTCGCTGTAAATTTTCCCAAGATAAGGCTGTGCTTGACTGAGAATCTTGTGTAAAGACCTTCAAGATTTGACTGAGGTTGTTATGGGGTAAATCGCAGAAATCAAAGATTTGCTTAATCACAGAGTTGGGAGTTGCAATTAAATCCTCAAAATTGATGATAAACGGAGGATAACCCTGCTGGTGCAGCCTTTGAAGACATTCTAGAACTGAAAGCCAAGTTACGGTTAATATTTCAATATAGGACAAGGGACGATTTGGCTCTGGAAAACGGGCAATTAAAGAAACGAGGTTGCCCACCGCTTTCTGCATTGATTCTAGAGACTCAGGAGTATCTGGAATCTCCCCGATAGAAGCTCGTAATGAGGAACGAATCCACGTTTCAATCTGTCGATATAAAAACAGAATTTTGGCTTGAGGAAAGTTGTTAGCCAATAAATCAGCCAGCTCTATTCCGTAACTGCGCAACTTAATTACCCAGCGGCGATCGCTAATTTTAGGAGTGGATTGACGACAGATGAGTTTGGTACAACTTACTAATAATTTGCTAATTGGAACATCGTTATTGCCATTCCATTGACGCTGGCGCACCAACTGAGAATAAACATCCGGCTCAGAAAAAACAGTGATATTATTGAGTTGATTCAAAGCTGAACTGAGCAGCGTTGAGCCACAGCGACCGACTGAATAAATTAAGATTAACTGTTGGCTATCTAAATCAATTTGATCAGCAATCTCATGTAACCTATCATAGGATAATGTGACTACACGAAGCGCTTGCTCGTATTGAGCTGAGTAATAAAAGGGAAAATCTGAAAGGACAACATCCTCTGGTGTTTCTACCAAAATGACGCGCCTCTCGTCAGGGTCTAAGCAGTAGAGACTGATCTGAGGATTCTTCAGCAGGGTTTCTACAGCAATATCTTCACCTTCATCAAATTCAAAATCTGTGGGAGCGGCAATTCCTAAAGGATGAATTTTTGTTTTACGATTAATATTATGAATCTTAGCATTCATCCGCAATTTCAGAAGGAAAGGAACGGGTTAATTTGCCTTTGAGGCGATCAGCTAATCTTAATGCCAGGGCGACTAGGGTTAAGGTCGGATTTGCTGTACCTGCTGTCGGGTAGACAGAAGAGCCAGCGATATATAAGTTATCAATCCCAAAGACCTGACAATCAGAATCAACCACCCCTGTTTCTGGGCGATCGCTCATGCGAGTTGTCCCCATATGATGCCAACCGCCCCGCATCACATCCGGAAAAGGCGGCCAACCTGAGTCCGTTTGATTTAGCCAATCAAAATACTGCAATCGTCCAAGTTCTAGGCGTCCTAATTCCTGTCCAAAGAAAGTATTAGCCACTTCAATGCTATGGCGATCTAGGTCGGTTAACTGCCAGTTTAACTGCACTTTGGGTAGCCCCAGTTCATCTTTCTCCTCGCTTAAGCTCACGCGGGATTCTGGGTTAGGGGCTTGTTCGATGCGCGAAAAAACAATCAGTTGATCCATTGAGGAGGGAGTTTCATTGCTGAGTAAGGTTTGATAGGAATCCATTTTAGTTGGGTACAAACTTGCTGTTAAGGCATCCAGATAAAGCTGCATTTCCGGTCTTAAACCGCCCTGAGCCTGTAGCTGTTCAAAATAATCAACCCCGAAATAATCGCTCTCGATTAAATCTAAGGTAAAGTTCAAAATTTGCTCATTTTCTTGAGTCCCTTCACTAGGTATTAAATGCACTTTAGGAGCATTTAATTCATAAGAAATGTACCTTTTCCAGGGGAGATTGGCACGTACCCAGGCTTGAGCCGACGCAATATGGAGATGTTCCATGAAAAAGCGCCCTACTAGATCATAGTGATTTCCAAGTCCTTGAGGTATCGTTTGATTCGACAGCAGCAGTAAACGGGCATTTTCAATCCCTCCACAGGCTAGAACATAAAATCGAGCTTGGACATAGTGTTCTCGTTGATTGAAGCAGCGAACTCGAAGTCCAGTAACTGTGTTTGCCTGGGGAACTGTCTCAATGGCAGTAACATTGGCATGAGTCCAGAGGATAATGTTATTCGCCTGAAGAATTTCTGAACGATAGACTTGGCCAAAGCGGGTCGGTGGACTTAATTGAAAAATTTTGTAGGTGAGTTTTGATTCATCAATGGGCAACCGCTCTAATTCTGGATCGTGGAATTCCCAAAACCCCATCTCATAGTCAGGAGAGGGAAGCTGGCACAACTGATGGGCACGGTTATAGTAAGGTACTAAGTCGTGATAACGGATTGGCCAACCACTGTAGGGAACCCAAGGGCGCGGTTGAAAATCGATCGCATCCAGGGGAGCACACATCCCCCCCCAGTGATTTGTAGTTCCCCCAAAATAGCGTAGGCGGCAGCTATCGAGGGGAAAATAGGGCAAGCCGATATTCTCCCCTTCATAGAGGGCTTGGGTTTGAATATCCCCATCAAATCCACCGCTTTCGAGGAGCAGCACCTTGACTGAAGAGTTAATCAACTCGCGGGCAATAGTAATTCCGGCTGCTCCAGCTCCGATAATACAGAGATCTACGGTTGTCTGGGTATGGTTTTCTAAGGTTCTGGCATCAAGATACATGGCTGGATAAATGGATGAAGCCTCAGTTGATTGTTTGTTGTTTTTCGCAGCAGGCTAAGGCACAAAGTTGAGCTTCTGTCTTTGATAAGATCCAGCCTTCAACTTGAACGGTGTTCTTTTGGGCAAAATCTGTTCTGATTTGGTTTCGTAGCCAGTTAAAGCGATCGCTTTGGCTATCAGGCAGGAGAAAGTCTTTGGTGATCGCCTGACGCAACTGTTCTAGTGGGCCAAGCTCAGGATACTGTTGGAGATATCCCCGCCCGATCCCTTGACAGTGTTGTAGATGGGGAAACTGTCCTAGAAACGCTGTTAAAGGCTGAGTTTCTAAGGTAGACCTTGGTTGTGCTACAGCAAAGCAATCCCCAGCTACAAAAGCCAGGGGCAGGCTTGAACACAACTTAATCACCTGGCGACGTTTAATAGTCATCTTTGCTTTAGATTCAAACAGGGATAGGCTGAAATTTCACAGCTAATCAAGCTGTTTCTGTTGTTTCAGTTTGGCTTCAAATCCTTGACTGTAATACTCGTGGGTAAGAATGGGGGGATATTTGGGCTTTTCGTTAGGGGCTAAACAGGATTCGAGACAAGTAATTTCAGCATTTTCATCAGGGGCAGGGAATAACCCAAAGGAGTATCTTTCCCGAGTGGTGTTTCGTGCTGTAGCTAGGGAGACGCGATGCATAGTTCCTGGATATTTATCATTAGTCCAGCGGGACATGACGTTTCCCAATACAATTAACGGAGTATTCTGAATCGGTTGTACGGCAACCCAGTTTCCAGTTTGAGTATAGACTTCTAGCCCACCCACTTCATCCTGAAACAAGAAGCTAAGGCTGCCATAATCAATGTGTTCAGTGTTACGCATCGGCACAGATTCTTGGGTTGGGGCAAGGGGTGGATAGTGGTGTAAAAGCATACTATCATTACGCTGGGAATGAAGATCTTTAAAGTAATTTTCGGGAGCATCCAGGGCGATCGCCAAAGCCAAAAATATGCTATCCATTGTGTCTTGAAAGCTTCCATAGGCTTGGGAAAGAGAGTTACAAAACTGTGGGTGTTCCTCAAACCATTGACTTCGTTGATCCCGCACTCCTACACTTGGGCTTTGTAAATTCTCTTGAGTTATACTTAGTTTTTCACTGGTAATCTTCCCGTCCGCCCGCTTAACGATATAGCCATGATATGACCCATCTGGGGGAATCAGTAATTGTTCTTTTTCCGATGAGGGCAGAGCAAAAAAATATTTGCACAGGGTAAATACTTGTGCTACTGCTGTGAGGGAAACAGAAGTATTACTTAGATAAAAGCATCCTACATCCTGCATTGCTCGCTCCAGCTTGGCAGCAACTGCTTTCTGGCTACTATAATCCCCTGTTAGAAAGGGTTGAAAATCGATAACTGGAATCGAATTTGAGGCGTTCGCGGTAGAGCATTTATTTGCTACTAAGTTCATGGTCAGAGGATCCTTAAGCTTGAGATAGTTTCCATTGGTGTACGTTCCCAAGGGTATGTTGTAACTCAGAGTGTTTGCTCTGTTGAATGCGATCGCTTTTTATCCTATAGGAATATGCAGACCTTGAACAGCCCGTCTCAGAGTTTATTCTGCCCTCGTATCATACCCTGTAGTTCTAGCAGGGTCTTGATGTCCAGCGAGTTTTTGGAGCGAGTAGGGTCGAAGGGCGTGTTAGCACAACCGCACTCCCTTCCGAACCGTGCGTCGGACCTGGTTGACTTACAAAACTCTGAAATGGCTTACTGGTACGTTGGGATTTTGAACTCTAACTAAGGACGCGGATACTATCACAATTAATGGACAAAGAAAAGGCAAATTACCAATTACCACAACACTAACTATTCCCAATCCCATGACCTCCTAACCAACCCGTTGTCCAAGCACTCTGAAAATTAAATCCCCCGGTAATTCCATCAATATCGAGAATTTCCCCAGCAAAGTAAAGACCTGGACATTGGCGGCTTTCCATAGTCTTGAAATTCACCTCTTTGAGACTAACACCACCACAAGTAACAAACTCTTCCTTAAAAACCCCTTTACCTTGAATCAAATAGCGTCCCTGAGTCAGTTCTTGAACTAACTGATGTACGGTTTTTTTGGATAACTCAGCCCAACGGTTTTCTGATCCCACTCCCACACTAGTAACTAAACTCACCCAAAGGCGCTTTGGGATAGGAATGGGACAACTAGTAGTAATGAAGCGTCGAGGTAACTGGGATTTAACATCTAGGAGTAATTTACGCAATCGGTCTGGATTGTACTCAGGAAGCCAATTCACCAACAAGGGCATTTGATAATGGTGTTCATGCAATACTCTCGCCCCCCAAGCAGAAAGCTTGAGTACCGCTGGACCACTTAAACCCCAGTGGGTAATTAGCAATGGTCCCGTTTGTTCCTTCAAGGTTTTACCAGCATCGGGTAATTTCAGGCAGACCTGTTTAACACTGACCCCAGCTAAATCCTGTAAACGGGAGTCTGGGATATTAAAGGTGAATAGAGAGGGAACCGGGGTTTCGATTTTATGACCTAAGGCTTTTGCCCAACGGTAGCCTAGGGGATTGCTACCAGTAGCAACCAAAACGCGATCGCATTTTATAGTCTCACCATTCCTCAACCCAATTTCAAATCCTCCTGGGGTCTGGTGTGGCGTGTCAGGAGTCGCGTGTTGGGAAGATTGCCGAGAGATCGACTTAACCGGATTACTGGTACGAATCTTCACCCCTGCCCTCTTAGCCACTTGTAAGAGACAATCAACAATTGTTTCCGAACTATCAGTAATCGGAAACATCCTGCCATCGGCCTCAGTTTTCAGCTCAACACCGTGAGCCCCAAACCAAGCAATGGTATCCTTCGGTTGAAAGCGGGTGTAAGCCCCTCGCAATGCTTTGCTTCCCCTCGGGTAAGCTTGCACCAACTGGGCTGGGTCAAAGCAAGCATGAGTAACATTACAGCGTCCACCACCAGAGATGCGCACCTTTGACAATGGATGGCGTGAGGCTTCTAGGAGAGTGACATTGGTATGGGGATGAGTAGTTGCACAGGTAATTGCCCCAAAAAAACCAGCGGCTCCACAGGAACATCGCTGCTTTATGTGAATTATTGTCTTTGGCTGGTCGAAGTCCCCCAGGCTTAGAATTTTCCTGACAATTAGAGTAAACCATAGTTTGATTTTCATGGGTCGAATGGTAAAGCTATTCGAGTCCTCAGGTTCTTCGAAAGCGGATATTGTCCGCTAACAATGACTCATATCTCACTGTTTGTTCATTTGCCAACCCACTTTGAGATTTGCGATCGCACTTTGAGATTCGTGATCGCACTTTGAGATTCGCGATCGCATTTTGAGATTCGCGATCCCAGTCTTGGGAAACCCCAATATCTCCTTCAACCCTTAGGTCGTAGCTTTTTGACATTGTGATTCCGAATGGCTCACCAAGGGTGAGCGAACGGTGAGTCATAAGAGCCAATATAGCAATTCCTTAATAGGTCGTGGGAATTTCTGAAATTCGATCCTTGCTCTACCTGGGTTTTAGCCGATCACTTATTACATCCTATTGATGTAATAGGATTGCTACATACACCCAAGTGTTCAATTTGGCTTCTCCGTTGTCAATAGAGCATCTTTATTGCGGTGAGCAGTTACGCCTGTTGAAAACTGACCAGTGGAGGTGGGGAACAGGGAATAGGGGATAGGGAACAGGGAATAGGGAATAGTGATAAAATTTGATATCATGTTACCCATGTTACCATGGAAGATATGACAATCTCTTCTACAACCGGGGTCGCTTAAGCGGGTTTAGTATAATATTACAATCGAACAAATACGGGAAAAACTCGAATGGTAAGGATTCAGGTGGGTGAGAAGGGGGGTTGACAGAGGCTAGCCACTGTTGACGATTTTATCCAAATATCTGGCAGTATCTCCAAAAATATGTTAGACTTTGATTAGTTTTCTAGTGTCATTGAAAAGATTCTGAAAATTGAATTGAAGCCGAAAACCAAAGCAAACCATGATAGTGGTTGCGTTTTCTATTAAACACAGATTTATGCGCCTTGAGCGGAACAAAACCGATCTTGGCCTTGGGAGATACCCCCTGGCTGCGAGAGCAGCTTGCATTAGTGGGCTAAAATCTGCAAAGTAGATTTTGGTAGCTAAAAAGTATCGGAGACTAGGATAGGAGAAAAGTTGTGATCATAAAAAAGCCAGTGCATCCAAGACATACAGAAGAAGAACTCAACCAATTGTCTACAGAAGAATTGGTTAAGATAATCAAGGCACTTGAAACAGAGGTGGCACGGCTGAGTGTAATCCTAGGTAAGGACAGCCAAACATCATCAAAACCCCCATCAACGGACATAATCAAGCGTCTCAGAGAAAAAGAAAGTACTCGAAGAAACTCCACAGGGACAGCAAAAGCGGAAACTTCGAGGACAACCAGGTCATCAAGGAAAAACTCGTTTTGGGTTTGGCAGGGTAGACAGAATAGAAGTGCTCCATCCAGAGATCTGTACTCACTGGGTCGGAACTCACTTTCATGGGTGTGCCGAGAAAATAGAAAAGCACCAAGTAGCGCAGTTGGTAGCCCAACCAATTGAAGTAGTGGAGTATCATCGTCTGAGCCGTAAATGCCTTCAGTGTGGGGAAGTAAGTCAGGCAAACTGGAGTCAGGAAATCGTACCAGGACAAGACCTAGGAGTGAGACTGCAAGCACTGATCGGTTGGTTAGGGAACTATGCCCACATGCCCTATGCCAAGATCCAGGAGTTGATTTAGCAGATGGGTGAAGTAGAGATTGGAGTCGGAACCAAAGGGGCCACCAACGTGCCTAGTAGCCCAAGCCATAGAACAGCCGGTACTAGAACTGGAAAATTGGGTAAAAATAGAACAACCCAATGTCCATGTCGATGAAACCCCTTGGGGGGTCATTGGGGTAAAGGAATGGTTATGGCTAGTCGCCAACCAGGATTTTTGCCTATTTAGAGCAGCAGATACACGTTCACGAAAAGAACTAGAGTCACTGCTAGGAGATAAGTATGGTGGAGTTCGAGCGCAGCGACGAAAAGCGTGTATACTAACTAATGGTTACCCTGTAGTAGCCCAACAAAAGTGCTTGGCACATATGCGCAGGCATTTCAAGGGTTTAATTAAATGTCCTGGATTACACAATGAGAGTATTGGCAAAGCATTTATTAGTCTGCAAGATGTGCGCTTTTGAGCATTATCACTTATGGCAAACCCAGGCTGATCATAAAGCTTACGAATTATGGGCCAAGGAATTCAAATCCAAATTAAGTAAAGCTTTCAATAAATGGATACCGCAAGCGGGAGCAAGAGCTTTGAGGCTTTTAAATAATCTCCAAAACAAGTTTGATCAGTGGTGGTATTTTCGCCATGCATCCAGAAGTACCTCCTGACAACAATTTGGCAGAACGTTGTCATTGATTGGCTGTTACAAAGCGTAAGGGAGCGCGGAGGTTCTCGCTCCTTGGAAAGATTTGAAAACACCGCCAGACTTTTGACTGTTGTGCAAACCTGTCGTTCTCAGCAACGTTGTGTCGTCAACTTTTTTGCTGAAGCATTACGTGCCCACATCGGTCGTGACATGGGTTTTCCTTGACTTATCCCTATTTTTACGACCTGAATCCTTACCTCGAATGTTATTTCGAGACACCTGTATTGGAGTAAAAGTTATATTTTATAAAATTTGTTGAGCAAAAAGTTTAAGCATTTCAAGCTCTTATAAAACAGGATATTTATGACAGTAATCGAGAATCTTTTATCTGATATCAGTCGTTTGGGAATAAAGCTATGGCTTGAATATAGTGATTCAACTCAAGCACCTAGGTTAAAATGTAGAGCTCCAGAAGGAGCTTTAAATCCAGCCTTACGAGATCAGTTGCAACAGCATAAAATAGCAATAATTGAGACTCTACAACAGTGGGAGAAATATAATAATCAAGCAGTTGAAACTATTGTAAAAGTTCCTCGTGAAGGAAACTATAGTCTCTCCTTTGCTCAAGAAAGACTGTGGTTTATAAATCAGCTTAATCCTGGTGATACTAACTACAATGTGGTTCATAATTTTCAAATTTCAGGAATACTCAATGTTTCAATACTTGAACAAAGTTTAAATGAGATTATTCGCCGTCATGAGGTGCTACGAACCACATTTTCCATAAAAAAAGGTAGCCCAATACAAGCAATTGCACCTAGTTTAAATCTGATCTTATCAGTTGTTGATTTACAATCGCTACCTAGCCAAGAGCAGTTGACTCAAACAGAACAATTCATTCAGGCAGAAAATCAATATGCTTTTGACCTATCTCAAGAGATATTATTGCGAGCCACAGTGCTTCATCTGTCAGAGCATTTGCATATCTTACTATTAACTTGTCATCATATTATTACAGATGGCTGGTCTACAAAAGTTTTGTTGCGAGAACTCGGAAGTCTTTATACGGCTTTTTTGAATGATGAGTCTTCACCATTACCTGAGTTACCAATTCAATATATAGACTTTGCCCACTGGCAGCGACAATGCTTATCAAAAGAACGATTGGCAAATCTGGTGGAGTATTGGAGACATCAATTAGCTGGCGCACCACCTTTGCTAGATTTACCTACTGATCATTCTCGCCCTCCAGTGCAAACCTTTCGAGGTGCGACTCAGCTTTTTGACTTCAGTAAAGACCTGACGCAACAAATTAAAGAACTGGGTTACCAAGCCGGAACAACACTATTCATGACATTGTTGACGGCTTTTATGGTCTTACTAAGCCGTTATAGCGGCCAGGAAGATATTATAGTGGGCACTCCGATCGCGGGTCGCAATCATCCTGCCCTTGATTCAATGATTGGCTTTTTTGTCAATACGTTAGTGTTGCGGGTTGATCTCTCTGGTAATCCAAGCTTCCGAGAATTAATGGATCGGACACGACAGGTAACGTTAGACGCTTATTCCCATCAAGATTTGCAGTTCGAGAAGCTTGTGGAAGAGCTACAACCCGAACGAAACCCTGGTTACAATCCGCTGTTTCAAGTGATGTTTGTTCTGCAGGAGAATGAGGTTGATGAATGGAAGTTTTCGGATTTAACCCTGACTCCTTTACCAACGGAAAGGGTCACGGCCAAGTTTGATTTGACCCTATGTCTTGAGAATCGGGAATCTGGGCTGAGAGGGAAGTTAGAATACAGCACGGATTTGTTTGATCAGGACACTGCTGCTCGAATGATTGGGCATTTTCAAACGCTCCTTGCCGCAATTGTCAGAAATCCTGATCAATCGATCTGTCACCTGCCGCTTTTAAGTCTTGAGGAATCCTATCAACTCCTAGTTGCTTGGAATCAAACCCAAATGGATTCTCTGTGTGACATTTCTGTTCATTCACAGGTTCTAACTCTGTTAGAGCAGCAGGTATCTCAGCATCCAGATGCTATAGCTGTCCAGTTTCAACAGCAAACGCTCACTTATCAAGCATTGCACGATCGGGCTAATCAACTCGCTCATTATCTCCAAAGTCTTGGGGTTGGTCCAGAAGTTGTCGTAGGTCTTTGTGTCGAACGGTCTATAGAGCTAGTTGTGGGTTTTCTGGGCATCCTTAAAGCAGGTGGAGCGTATCTCCCTCTTGATCCGACCTATCCCCAAGAACGGCTCACTTATATGCTTGCAGATGCACAAGTTTCGGTGCTTGTGACTCAGCCCACTCTACTGACTAGACTTCCATCTCACCCAGCAAAAGTGGTGATGTTAGAGAGCGACTCTGCTGTTTTTGCCAACCAACCTGTGACAGCACCAACCTCTGCCATTACTGCAGAGACGCTAGCCTATGTAATCTATACTTCTGGCTCTACCGGACGACCCAAAGGAGTAATGGTCACGCATCGGGGGTTAAGCAATCTAGCAGCAACTCTGATTGCGACTTTTAAAGTCAACCCCCACAGTCGGGTTCTTCAATTTACCTCCTTGAGTTTTGATGTTTCAATCTCAGAAATCTTGATGGTTTTAAGTTCTGGGGCTTGCTTGTGCTTGAATCCATCAGAATCTTTACTGCCGAGTTTAGATTTAGTGCAACTTCTCCAGCAGCAGGCAATTACGCATTTGGCATTACCTGCATCTGCCCTGGCGACTTTACCGCTCATGCCAATCCCCAGTTTACAAGTGCTGATTGTAGGAGGGGAAGCCTGTCCTGTTCCGTTGATGCAAGAGTGGGCTAAGGGTCGGGAATTTTTTAATGCTTACGGCCCAACAGAGGCGAGTGTGTATACGACTATCGCCCTTTGTCAACCAGAGGACCCTATCATTACACTCGGTCGCCCCATTCCCAATGTCAACGTTTATATTCTAGATCCCTATGGTCAGCCGGTTCCGATCGGTATTCCTGGCGAGTTGTATATTGGGGGGATCGGTCTTGCACGAGGTTATCTCAACCGTCCTGATCTGACCCAGGCAACATTTGCCGCAATGCCTCACAGCTTAAAGAGGCTGCACGAGGATTTTGGCAAGGCTTTACCTGCAAACTCTCTAGCCAATCGTTTATACAAAACGGGTGATCGGGTGCGTTATCTTGCTGATGGCAGAATTGAGTTTTTAGGACGGATTGATCACCAAGTTAAGTTGCGCGGATTCCGGATCGAGCTCGGAGAGATCAGTGCAACCCTGGAACAACATCCAGCCATTCAGACTGCAATTGCCTTGTTGAGACCAGATCAACGTGGCGAACAACAATTGGTCGCCTATGCAGTTTTGCACAGTGGGAGTGATCAGCCTTCTGCTCCTGAACTGCGAAGGTTTTTGCGAGGACTCTTGCCTCACTATATGGTGCCAATGGCGATCATTTTGCTGTCAGAATTCCCCCTGACCCCCAATGGCAAGATCAACCGTGCTGCTTTGCCTGCTCCTGATTTGCAACACCTACAACAAGCTACCTTTGTTCCGCCTCGCAGTCCGGTTGAAATTGTTATTGCCAATATCATCGCCTCGGCATTGGGTTTAGAACAGGTGGGTCTGCAGGATGATTTCTTTGAACTGGGAGGCCATTCGTTATTAGCGACTCAGGTTATCTCTCGAATTCGTCAAAGTTTTGGGGTTGAGATCCCACTGATCACTCTATTTGAGCAACCCAGGTTAATAGACCTTGCTCAGGCTGTGAACTCTGTTCAGAAGAAAGATTTTTCTCCCTTACCTCCTATTCAGCCGATCGATCGCAACCCCTTAAGCGACCCCAAATCATTTCCCCTGTCATTTGCCCAACAACGGCTCTGGTTCCTCAATCGTCTTGAAGGGGTCAATACAACAAGCTATAACACGGGTAGAACTTTTCAGTTAACTGGGAATTTGAATCGACCCGCACTACAACAAAGTCTGCAAGCCCTCATCGAACGTCATGAAAGCCTACGCACTACCTTCCCCATTGATCGTCAAGGTATTCCCTGTCAACGGATTAATGAGCCTGGAACGATAACATTACCCGTGATTGAGTTGGAAGCAGGAGCACAAGAAGCCGAGATTAAAGAGCTAATTAAAGTAGAAAGTCAACAACCCTTTGATCTGACTCACAACAGGCTCATTCGCTTCAAACTGCTGCAATCGTCGCCTACTGATCATATTTTGATGGTCACGATACACCACATTATTTGTGATGGTTGGTCGATCGGGGTATTCCAACAAGAGCTACTCCAACTGTATCAAGCTTTTTGCCAGAATCAATCTTCTCCCCTTTCCCCTTTACAGATCCAATATGCAGATTTTGCCTGTTGGCAACGGCAATGGCTAACCGATCAAGTTTTAGAGGCTGAACTCAACTATTGGAAACAACAACTGGAAGGCGCTCCCCCTCTATTAGAACTGCCCACAGACTACCCTCGACCTGCTGTGCAAACATTTCAAGGGGGGGAGGTCAGTTTTCAGGTTGATGCATCCCTGAGCCAGAATCTGAAAGCCTTCAGCCAAAAAGCAGGCGTTACCCTATTTATGACCTTGCTTACTGTCTTTAAGATATTATTATCTCGCTACTCCAGACAGACCGATATTGTGGTGGGTGCGCCCATTGCTAATCGTAATCAGGCTGAAATTGAGCCTTTGATTGGTTTTTTTGTCAATACCCTGGTATTGCGTTCCGACTTGTCCGGCAATCCTAGATTTGTGGAACTGCTGAGACAGGTTAGACAAACCACGCTAGAGGCTTACACGCATCAAGACCTACCTTTTGAGAAATTAGTAGAGGAATTACAACCGAAGCGTCGTCTTGACCATCATCCGATTATTCAGGTCATGTTTGCTTTGCAAAATGTTCCAGATGCTGATTTAGAACTACCAGACTTAGAAGTCAAGTCCCTCAGATCAGAGGTTGAGACAACCCGCGAATTTGATTTGGAGGTTTACCTTTGGGAAAAACCTCAGGGGTTGGTCGGCTCCTGTATTTACAGGGGTGATTTGTTCAAAGTTGAAACGATCCAGCGGTTATTTGAACAATTTCAGAGGTTATTGCAAGCAGTGGTGATCGATAGCAGTCAAAGGATCGATGAGTTGCCCCTTCTGACTCTTGCTGAACAACACCAGATTCTAACGCAATGGAATCAGACTCAAAGAGACTACCCTCGTAACTCCTGTATTCATCAACTATTTGAGCAACAGGTAGAACGATCAGGAGATGCCATTGCCCTAGTATTTGAAGACCAACAACTTACTTATCAGGAGCTGGATTACCAGGCCAATCAGCTTGCCGCTTACTTACGGAACTGGGGTGTCGATCCAGACGTATTGGTTGGGGTTTGCCTGGAGCGATCGCCTGACCTGATTGTGGCCATACTGGCAATTCTTAAAGCTGGGGGAGCATATGTGCCCCTTGATCCAAACTACCCCTCAGAACGTTTGGCCTTCATTGCCGAAGATACACAAATACCGATATTAATTACTCAAACAGCTTTTCGAGCCCACCTTTCGGATTCTCAGACCTGTTTCCTCATTTGTTTAGATGAAATCAACTTAAGAGAGTTTGCTGCTCAACAACCGACTAACCGGAAAGAACACGATGTCCAGCCTGATTTGAATAGAACGTTAACAGACACCATCTCTCCTACCCTAGAAACCCAGGCTGGGACTTCTTTGAGCGGAAAATCAATCACCGCTGACAATCTTGCCTATGTGATGTATACTTCCGGCTCTACAGGTAAACCCAAAGGTGTTGCAGTTTCCCATCGGGGAGTTGTTCGTTTGGTGGTCAATTCCAACTATGTTAACATCACCGCAGCGGATACCTTTCTACAACTCGCCTCCATTGCTTTTGATGCAGCCACCTTTGAAATTTGGGGTGCGTTACTCAACGGAGCTACCTTGGTGCTCGCTCCAGCCTCTCGTTCTTCTCTGGCTGAAATTGCTTACCTCCTGCAGCATCATCACATTACGATTCTCTGGCTCACTGCTGGGCTCTTCCATCAAATGGTGGAAGAGCATCTTGAAGCTTTCTCCTCTGTTCAACAACTCTTAGCTGGAGGTGACGTTCTCTCTGTTGCTCATGTTCAAACCGTAGTTCAAGCCTTACCCAACACCCTGGTGATTAATGGCTACGGTCCAACAGAAAATACCACCTTTACCTGCTGTTACCCTGTTCGAGATCTTGATGAGATCGGCACATCAATTCCGATCGGATCTCCGATTTCAAACACTCAAGTCTATCTGTTAGATCAAACTTTTCACCCAGTTCCAGTTGGAGTACCTGGAGAGCTTTATATTGGCGGAGACGGCTTAGCACGCGAGTATCTCAAGCGTCCTGATCTGACCGCAGAACGCTTTATCGTGAATCCCTTTCTCTCTGGCAAAGTCATAGAAAAGGATGAAGGGAGAGAATCAAAAGGAACTCCCCAGATTTCAACTTCGAACACACTGTATAAAACCGGAGACTTAGCCCGATACCTTCCTGATGGCAATATTGAGTTTCTTGGACGAGTTGACCATCAAGTTAAAATTCGTGGTTTCCGCATTGAACTGGGAGAAATTGAAGCAACGATTCGGCAGAATTCAATTGTCTCTCAAACAGTTGTTACGGTTCATAAAGATCCAATCGGTGATAAAACTTTAATCGCTTATGTAGTGCCTGACTGGCGTGGGCAAGGGATTGCTGCATTACTTGCTCAGGCAGAATATGAATTATTAGAGGATTGGCAAACTCTCTACGAAGAAATCTACAGTCCATCTACTCTAGAACCAGATGATACAGGATTAAACTCTAACTTGGATTTCAATATTGTAGGATGGAATAGCAGTTATACAGGTCAGCCAATTCCAGCTATCGAAATGAGGGAATGGGTTGAGCATACCGTGTCGCGAATTCAGCATTATCACCCTCAGTCAGTATTAGAAATTGGTTGTGGAACAGGATTATTGTTAAGTCGAATTGCTCCCCATTGCAAACATTATGAAGGAACTGATTATTCCAGGGCAGCCTTAGCCTATAACCAAAATCTACAGCAAAGTCAAACGACCTTAAATCATGTTATTTTTCATCATAAATTAGCCCATGACTTTGACGGCATTCCTAAGCAAAAATTTGACACCGTTATACTCAATTCAGTCATTCAATACTTCCCCAGTATTCATTATCTTCTCCAGGTTTTACAAGGGGCAATAGATGTCATTATTCCTGGCACCCCCGGTCGCATTTTTGTGGGAGATATTCGGAGTTTACCCTTATTAGATAAGTTTCATACGATGGTGCAATACTTGCAAGCGGACGATTCAATGTTGTTACAGGAACTTACAACTCGATGTCAGCAGAGCTTGCAAGCGGAAGAAGAGCTTGTCATTGATCCAGATTTCTTTGTTACCTTACCTCACTATTTCCCTGAAATTAGCCATGTTGAAGTTCAACCGAAGCGAGGCAAACATCACAATGAGTTAACCCAGTTTCGTTATGATGTAACGCTCCATCTCAGCATGACTCAACCAAGGGAAAATGTAACAATTCCTTGGCAGGACTGGCAGGATGACCCAGACATGTTGACTCAAGTTCGGCGTGTGTTGTTGGAAGAACGTCCAGAATCGTTGGGTATTCGTCGTATTCCCAATGGGCGAATTCAACAGGCATTACAAGTCCAACAATGTCTGGAGCAATCGTCTCAGGAATTCAAAACCGTTAAACATCTCCGACAACATCTAATGGGTGTAATGGGTGATGGAGCACACAACAACTCCAGTGGCGTTGAGCCGGATATGTTCTGGGAATTAGCAGAAGAATTGGGCTATCAGGTGCATTTGAGTTGGTGGGAAGCCAGTTCAACAGGGTATTATGATGTAGTTTTTCTACGTGAGACTGTTCCCAAGGACCAGGATGTTGTCTCAGCTCTTCAAAAGGTTGCCTTTTGGCAAGAGCACCGAAGTCCTCTTAAGCTGAGGCAAGACTATGCCAATATCCCCCTACAAAGTAAGCTAACTTACAAACTGATTCCTGAAATACGCCAGTTTTTGCAAAACAAGTTGCCTGAGTATATGCTGCCTCAGCACTTTGTTGTCTTAGACCATTTACCTCTGACCGCCAATGGCAAAGTCGATCGCAGGGCTTTGCCAGTCCCCGATGTTATAGATGTGCATCGAGAGGGAGAATTTGTTGCACCGAGGACCCCGACTCAAGAGCTGTTAGCTGCGATTTGGCGTGAGGTTTTGCGAATTGAACAGATTAGCCTTGACGATGACTTCTTTAAGCTAGGGGGACATTCTTTATTGGCAACTCAGGTGATGTCGCGGATTCGCCATAGACTAGGAGTTGAACTGCCTTTGCAAGTGATGTTCGAGCAACCGACATTGAGGGATCTCACCCAGGCAATAGAGACTGCTCAGCAAGGGGATTTAATCTCTTTTCCTGCCATTCAGCCCGTTTCTCGTGCAACACTCTTGCCCGTTTCGTTTGCTCAGCAACGGCTTTGGTTTCTAACTCAGCTCGAAGGCATGAGCGCTGGCTATAACGTCCCCAATGCTTTCAAACTTGAGGGTGTGTTGAACCACACCGCATTGGAGCAAAGTTTTCAAGCGATCATTCATCGTCATGAGACCCTACGGACCACCTTTAAAGCTGATGATACGGGTACACCTTACCAGTATATTAATGAGGCTGGAATCTTTACCTTGCCAGTGATTGAATTACACAGCGAACACCAAGAACGCCAAGTTAAAGATCAAATTCAAGCAGAAAGCCACCAGCCCTTTGATATTAGTCAAGATCAACTGATTCGTGCCAAGTTACTGTGTCTGTCCCCCACTACCCATGTATTGCTAGTAACCATACACCACATTGTCTCAGACGGGTGGTCATTAGGGGTATTCATTCAGGAACTATCTCAACTTTATCAAGCCTTTTGTCAAGGAGAGACCTCTCCACTCTCTCCATTAACAATCCAATACGCCGACTTTGCCCAATGGCAACGGCAATGGTTAGCAGGTCAAGCCCTGACAAGCCATCTAGACTATTGGAAACAGAAACTTGATGGTGCTCCTCCCCTGTTAGAATTCCCCACAGATCATCCTCGCCCAGAGGTAGCTACCTTTGAGGGAGGAATAGAGTGGTTCTGGCTGGATTCTAGCCTGACGCAACAACTGAAGACCCTAAGCCAAAAAGCAGGTGTCACCCTGTTTATGACCTTACTGGCAGCGTTTCAAGTGTTGCTCTCGCGCTACACCAGAAAATCAGATATTGTGGTTGGATCGCCAATCGCCAACCGCAAACAGGTTGAAGTTGAATCGTTGCTGGGCTTTTTTGTCAACACCCTGGTACTGCGCTCTGATCTGTCTAACAATCCTAGCTTTGAGGCGTTATTGGCTCAGGTCAGACAAACAACCTTGGAGGCTTATCTTCACCAAGATTTGCCTTTTGAAAAACTGGTGGAAACGTTACAACCAGAACGTCATCTCAATCATCATCCTATCGTTCAGGTCATGTTTGCTTTGCAGAATGCCCTGGGTGATAAATTAGAACTCTTTGATTTGAAAGTAGAACGTCTAGGCGTAGAACTGAAGACCATTCGTGAGTTTGATTTTGAACTTGATCTTTTTGAGAATCCTGAAGGTTTGGCAGGACGGTGTACTTACAATATTGGTTTATTCAAGGCTGAAACAATTCGACGGATGTTGGGCCACTTTCAGACTCTCTTACAAGCCATTGTTGTTGATAGTACTCAAGGAATTGCAGAACTTCCCCTCCTGACTCAGGCTGAACAGCAACTGTTAGTTGCCTGGAATCAAACTCAGAAAGATTATCCTCATGATCAATGTATTCATCAATTATTCGAAGCTCAGGTTGAGCGCACATCTGATGCCATTGCTGTAATATTCGAAGCGCAGAAACTAACTTACCGGGAACTGAATGAGCGATCTAATCAGTTGGCTCATTACTTACAGCAGCAAGGTGTAGGCCCCGAAGTATTAGTTGGTATTTGTGTTGAGCGTTCCCTAGAGATGGTGGTGGGCGTGCTAGGTATTCTTAAAGCAGGAGGGGCATATGTTCCCTTAGACCCCACCTATCCGAGTGATCGAATTGCTTACATGATGGAAGATTCAGAGATTGGGCTGCTCCTCACTCAACAATGTTTGCTAAAGGAATTACCGCTTCACCGACCTCAAATCATCTGCTTGGATGTAGAAGATGACGTTTTTGCTAAATACAGCACTGATACAGTTCACAGTAAGGTCCATCCTACTAACCTTGCTTATGTCATCTATACATCAGGGTCTACTGGACAACCCAAAGGCGTAGCGATCACTCATCATTCTGTACTGAACCTGGATCAGGGATTATTGCACGCTGTTTACAGTTCTCTGACTCATAGTAAGGAGAACCTTTGCATTAGTATTAATGGTTCATATGCCTTCGACACATCGGTTAAGCAGATTCTTCAACTTTTACATGGGCACACCCTAGTCATTGTTCCAGAAAGCGATCGATACAGCGGCTCAACTCTACTGCACTATCTCAAGCAATATCAGATTGATGTTTTTGACTGTACACCCATGCAATTCACCTGGTTGATAGAAGCAGGTCTCCTTAGCACAGATGAAGTACCCCTGAGAGCCATCTTAGTAGGTGGAGAACCGATTGCCTCCTCCACTTGGCTAGCGGTTCAAAGCTGCGAGACAATTCACTGCTTTAATCTCTACGGTCCAACAGAATGTACTGTAGATGCTACGATCTGTCGTTTACAGTCCGCTCATAGTGCTGGTACTATTGGTCGCCCTATTGTGAATACGCAGGTTTATCTGTTGGATAGTCATCTACAACCTGTTCCGATAGGAATTCCTGGCGAGTTGTATATTGGAGGGGCAGGGTTAGCCCGTGGCTATTTAAATCGTCCAGAGTTGACTGCCACAAAGTTTATTGCTAATCCCTTTGGTGCTGGGCGATTGTACCAAACTGGTGACCTAGCCCGTTACTTGCCTGATGGTTCCATTGAATACCTGGGTCGCTTGGACCAACAGGTGAAAATTCGTGGTTTCCGCATTGAGTTAGGTGAAATTACAACCGTCTTAAGCCAACATCCAGATATTAGTCAGGCTGTCACCATCGCTCGTGAATCTGAGACTAGAGATCGGCAACTGATTGCCTATGTGGTAGCGAAGGATAACGTTCATGTAGATCCACCAGTCTTGCGGCAATATTTGCAGCAAAGCTTACCAGCTTATATGTTGCCCAGTTCGTTTGTGTCACTGGCAGAATTACCCTTAATGCCCAATGGCAAAATAGATCGTAAAGCACTGCCTGCGCCCAACGTTTCTGATTTGCAGCGACAGACAACTTTTGTCCCTGCTTCCACCTCCACCCAGCAACTCTTAGTAATGGTTTGGGCCGATGTTTTAGGAGTGGACCAGATTGGTCTTTATGACAACTTCTTTAACCTTGGGGGACATTCTTTGCTAGCTGTTAAGGTTATTTCTCGTCTACAAGAAGCTTTGCAAATTAGTCTACCCGTTCAACTCTTATTTACCTCCAAAACACTGTTAGAGCTGGCTCAAGCTATAGATCGGATTCGAAATAGCGATCAGGATATTTCAAAACTTGGCACATCTTTTGTTGATTTAGAAGCTGAAGCCATTTTAGATCCAAACATCAAGCCTGCTAAGGCACAAATTTCTCGCAACCCAGATCACATTCTTTTAACAGGAGCAACAGGTTTTGTCGGTATTTTTCTCCTGCATGAATTACTCAAACAAACTTCAGCCAAGATTTACTGTCTCATGCGGACTGGCGATCCCCTTCAGGGTTGGCAGCGCCTGCACAAGCTCCTGAAATCTTTTGGTCTTTGGCATGAAACCTATCAATCGCGAGTGGTTGTGATTAAGGGAGATCTCTCACTGCCTAAGTTTGGTCTTGAGGAATCAGAGTACGAACAGCTCAGTCATCAGGTTGAATCTATTTATCACTCTGGAGCCTGGGTCAATAGCATGTATCCATACTCTTTTTTAAGTCCGGTAAATGTTGCAGGAACCCAGGAGATTATAAAGCTAGCATGTGCCAGTCGAGTCAAACCGCTGCACCATATTTCAACCCTTGGAGTTTTTTCTGCCGGAAGTTATTCTGGACAAAACCTTATTTTTGAGGATGATCCCCTGATTCATGCCAAAGGACTCAAAGGAGGATACAGCCAGAGCAAGTGGGTAGCAGAAAAACTTGTTATGGCGGCACGAAATCGTGGATTACCCACTTCAATTTACCGACTAGGGAGAGTCTTTAGCCATTGCCAGACAGGCATCATGAACATGCAGGACTTCCTTTGCATTTTCCTGAGAGGTTGTATCCAGTTTGGCAAATATCCCGACAGTGATCAGATGGTAGACCGATTGACTCCTGTAGATTACGTAAGTAAAGCAATTGTTCATCTATCTTTGAAAGGTCAGCTGGGTAAAGTTTTCCATATCAATAATCCTGAAACCGTAAATCTACAAACATTGTTTGAGTGGATCAAGGCTTTTGGCTATCCTTTAGAAGCTATCCCCTATTCAGAGTGGCGAACTCAATTTACACAACTAGAAATTTCTCAAGCGAGTAATAACAGTCTATATTCGTTATTTCCTGCGTTCTCACCCTATAATCCTCCTTATACAGGCAAGGTGCTGAGATTTGACTATCAAAATTTGACTAATGGTTTAGCTCAAAGTAATATTCAGTTGGAATCCATCAACCAGGCATATCTCAACCTCTTTCTATCTTTTCTAATTCAAGAGAATTACCTTGATGCTCCGGCAAGGTTGTGAGAACTCTTTCAAATTTGCCAGGTAGGGTTTGTCACAGTAAAAGAATCTTCCTTTTTCTATCTCTCTTGCTTAGAAAAACTGCAAATTGTTCGGGCAGTGATGTACTGATAAATCAAATGACTGATATAAAGCAATCACGCATTAATGGTAGCAGCTTTCCCATCATTAACGCTTTCACGAAGCAATTTACTGCCCTAGAGGGTATGGAAATCTTCAGCTTCATCTGGCTCAGCCAGGTCGTTTCTCTACTTGGCTCCAGGCTTACCAGTTTTGCCATCAGCATCTGGGTTTATTCACACACGGATTCTGTCACCCTGTTTTCATTGCCTATTTTATCTACTTTGCTGCCTACTATTCTCATCAGTCCCATTGCTGGAGTTTATATCGATCGCTGGAATCGCCGATGGACAATGATAATCAGTGATTTCTGTGCTGGCTTGTCTACCTTGATAGTAGCTTGGTTGTACGTAACAGGTCATTTAGAACTTTGGCATATTTGCCTGACTAATATATTGCGATCTAGCTTTAGCACCTTTCAAGAATTAGCCTATCTTGCTGCAACCAGTTTGCTTGTCCCTAAAGATAAGCTAATTCGTGCTAACAGTATGATGCAAACGAGTCAAGCCATATCCAAGTTGATAGGACCTGCACTAGCTGCAGCTTTATTAGGGATCGTTCAGTTTGAAGGCATTGTGGCTATCGATTTCATTACCCTGGCCTTTGCCCTACTATCTCTCTTAATCGTCAAATTCCCTGAGATTGCCGCTGAAACTGAGCAGCAGACTGAGCATGAGTCATTTATGCAGAGTTTAGCCCTTGGCTGGAATTACTGTAAAGAACGATCAGGTCTTCTATGGCTTACTTTTCTACTAACAGTCTGTAACTTTTTGATAGGAGCCCATGCTGTTTTAGAGGCTCCCCTCATTCTTTCTTTCGCATCAGTGATCGGTTTTGGCCTAGTTGTGTCCTGCTCAAATGTTGGTATGGTTGCAGGAGGTCTAGTGGCAATGAGCAGAGGAGGTAAGCAAAATCAAATGCGCACCATTCTGATTGGCATGGCTTTAATCGGCTTATCCATTCTGCTTGAAGGTATTCGTCCCTCAATTTGGTTAGTTACGATCTCAAGTTTTTGTTTGCTTCTACCTGTCCCCTTAATTAACAGCTCCATTATTAGTATCTTTCAACGTAAAGTAGCCCCTGAATTACTAGGGCGGGTTTTAGCGTTATTAAGATCAGTTGCTCGCTCTGGAATCCCTATTTCTTTTCTTCTTGCTGGCTTCCTTGCTGATCATTACTTTGAACGCTTTATGAGTGGAGATAACCCAGCTGCTAGACTGATTGGTCAAGCGATCGGGGTAGGTCCTGGCCGAGGTATTGGTTTGCTTTATATTTGCATGGGAATCTTAACGCTTACCATGACTTGCATCGCTTATTTTTCACCTCGGTTGAGATACCTTGAGGATGAGCTACCTGATGTAATTGGAGATGATTCATCTGATGTTATTTCTGAGGTTGAATAACAAACAAGTTTTTGAACCAACCTGTAAACCGATCGTGATTAATTGAGAATTTCGAAAGTTGCTGAAATGGGTAGAGGTTTTGATGAATAAAGTTGATCAGAAGATGGTGCGGCTGGCGACTGCTTTCAAGGGGAAAATTCGGATCGTCGATGCCAGTTGCTGGGTATTCGTCATATTGGCAGTATTGAGTTCCAAATAAGTAATCCCAGATAATTAAAATTGAGCCAAAATTGCGATCGCGATGTTGTGGTTCAATTGAATGATGAATGCGATGAGACTGAGGGGTAATCATGATATGCTTCAACCAACCATAATTGAGTTTGAGATTGGCATGATAGATACGTAAATACCACTTTTGCAACACTTTAAATAGAATGATAGAAGGCGCAGAAATCCCAAGCGCGATCATGGGTAAAGCAACAATGATATAAGCAATTGCTTTATCAACGATATGAAAGCGTAGACCACTCAAGAGGTTCAGTTCGGTTTGGGAGTGATGGACAGCATGAAAATACCAAAAGGCTGGGATATGGTGGCGTAGAATATGTCCAAACCAAATTAGAAAGTCGCTAAGCAGAAAGCCGAGCACTAACATGATTGGTGGAGGAAGTATTGTTGCGCTATCAAAGATAGGGAAACCGACACGATTGCTCAAAGCGTAAAGAACGGAGATGCAAGGCTTCAGAAAAAGAATCGTTTCGACAAGGTCACCTAGCAACCACAAGGAGTCTTGACAGAAACCAACGGACAGCCGAGCCTGCTGACGTGCGGGTAACCAGATTTCGATCAGTAGAATCATTGAGACAATCCCATAAAACCACGGATTAAGGGAGATCTCGTGGCTAAGAGTTATGAGAATTTCTTCGGCCAATGTCCTAATGTAGGCAAGGTCACTCCAGGCGATCGCGGTTTGCACTAGAAAACAGATCACTACCAATCTTAAAGTTATCCCAGCGACATTCTGACACCCTCGCCATAGAAACTGAATTCGAGATGATTGCAGTAAATCTAACATCGTAATTGCGAAGTGGGGGAAGTAGGCGTCTAGCCAAGCAATCCTTATAGGATATCATTCACCTGTTTCTGAAGCAGAATTTTTTCGCCTTGAAGCCGTGGTAAAATTCTGTAATCATTTGAAAAGTAATAATTTATACCCTCAAGGTTAAGGTAACGTGTGAACTACTCTTACATCCTATTAACCTTTTCTAATTGAACAATCGACAAACGTACATTGTAACACCTTTTTCAAGATCTCTCTGGAAAAAACCATGAATCAATTAATGAAAAGTAATGACCTGAAAGATTCAATCATAATTTCAGATACTACCCTCCGTGATGGTGAACAGACATTTGGCATTGTCTTCAGCAATGAGGAAAAGTTGGAAATTGCTAGACAACTTGATGCACTAGACATTCAGGAGTTGGAAGCTGGATTTCCAGCTCAAGAAGGAAGTGAAAGGACCTACCTGCAAGAGCTGATTTCCCGTAAAACCAATGGGCGTATCTCAGCACGGGTGTTAGGCTGGCATCGGCCATTGCGTGAAGAACTATCCTGGTCAGTTAAGTTGGGCCTAGATGGCTGCTGCTCTTCTACTCCGATTACCCCTTATATGATTGATAGCATCCTGAGATCTACACCGGACAAAATCTTACAAGCTCAACGGAGTGCATTAGCTTTCATCAAGGAGAACGGCTTATACGCTGTTTCTGACTTTCAGGATGCCTTCAATGCTGATCACTCATTTTTATTTGACATGATTCAGATGTCAGAGGAAATTGGTGCCGATCGAGTGCGGCTTTGCGATACCGTAGGTCGCACTGATCCCTTCATCATCTTCGAGACCATAACGGATATTCTCAATAACTCGGAGATCGATGTCGAACTTCATGCCCATAATGATCTGGGTATGGCGGTTGCCAACTGTGTGGCTGCGACTAAAGCATTTGAGATCTGGTACCAGTCCCACAAAAAAATACCAAGCCGGAAGCTCTATTTAACCACTACAGTGAATGGAATTGGTGAGCGAGCTGGTAACACTGATTTGGCTACATTAGTGGGTGCGTTGAAAGTTGGGCTAAATATAAATCTATCTGTACAGGAATCGAGACTCTCCAGCGTTTGTGATTATGTCTCGCAAGCAAGTAGTCGCCCGATCCCGATTAATGCACCAGTAGTAGGTCCCAATATTTGGTCTCATTCCTCAGGTATTCATGTAGATGGTGTGTTGAAAAGCCCTGCAAATTACGAGCTGATAAGCCCTGAATTTGTTGGCAAAACTAACACTGCTCGACGTTTAGGGATCAATAAACATTCTGGCAAACGGGCTGTCCAGCATAAATTTGCTGGGTTGGGCATACCGTTGACTGATGAAGCTGCTCTCAAACTGTTGCCCCAGATTCGTGAAGGGACGATTCAGAATAAGCGAATGCTATTTGATCATGAATTGGTTGATTTAGTGAATCGATCCCAAAAACCTTCATGATCTCACTGCAATCGTGATTTTTGCTAAGTAGGTGGGCGTAATTAAGTGTAAAATAGCGATGGAAATTCAAAATCATGAAACCCCTATGAATAGAGGATTCCAGCTTCATTTTCGGATTTTGAGTTTTAACGTTTATTTATGCCCACCTACTTATCGGTGACCCTCTCCCCTTAACCTACCAATCGGTTCTTTAGTTATGATCACCCCCCCCATTGCCACTCTTTCAACTCCAAAGCAAGAACCTGGTGAGGAAAACTTACTGATGAATCTGAAACATCAAGTGTTGCCTGAACAAAGAAACAAATGTATCTATCAACTGATAGATGCTTATGCCCACAATATACCTAACAAAACTGCTGTAATTTGTGGAGGTCAGACCCTGACCTATCGCATACTCAATCAGCTTGCCGATCAAGTTGCTGAGCATTTGCAGCATTTAGAGATTGAATCCGGAGGATTGATCGGGCTGTATATGGATCGATCGTTGGCTATGATTGTTGGTTTATTGGGAATTTGGAAAGCGGGTTGTGCCTATGTTCCACTTGATAGTCAATATCCCAAGCAGCGTCTCGAATTTATGCTGGCAGAGACTGAAGCAGCGATAGTCTTAACTGAACCTCAGTTGTGTCAGGATTTACCAAAACTATCAACAATTGCACAGGTGATCACGTTAAAGGTCGAGACCGACGGTCGTTTGTCCCTTGCTTCAGTAATCTCATCGAAATTAAAACCATCTGTCTCGACAGCGATTTCTGCGCCAGTGACGGCCAAGGATCTTTCCCCGTCGAAGGTGGAAGATCCTCCTTCTGTAGATCAGTGCAGTGAAGGCCGCGATAAACTGAGCTGGGACAAGCGAGCCAAATCTTCTCCTGAAATCAACCCCCTCGATCGCCTCGCTTATATTATTTACACCTCTGGTTCAACGGGCAAACCCAAAGGCGTAATGATCAGCCATCGGAATCTGGCACATTACTGTTGGTCGATCGTTCAGCCCATGGCTCTGCAATCCACTGATATTTATTTGCACCTTGCCTCCATCTGCTTTGCCACATCTGCCCGTCAGTTATTGTCACCCCTATCACATGGGGCAACTGTTGTTATCGCGACCTCGGAAGAACGTCAAATCCCGCTCAAAGTGCTACAACTGGCAAAGGATCAGCAGGTTACCTTAATGGATATGGTGCCATCCTATTGGCGAATTCTAAATTCAACCCTACAGCATTTGCCTCCTGATACGCGCCAGAAACTTCTGACCAACACTCTACGATTTGTTAACGGTCATGGGGAACCTGTCCCCCAATATATTCCTCAGATCTGGCAAGAGAGGTTACAGCATCCTGCTGCGACGTTGAATCTATATGGTCAAGCAGAGGCAACAGGTTCGGTTGCCTTTTGTTTTTACCAATCCGGAGAACCTGGCGCTGTGATGCCGATCGGTCAGCCATTACCAGGGATGAAACTCTACATCCTTGATGATAATTTAACCCCTGTAGCGCCTGGAACTTGCGGGGAAATCTACGTGGGAGGACCAGCGGTATCTCAGGGATACTTTAAACGCCCAGAACTGAATGATGAAAGGTTTATCGTTAATCCCTTGATTAATCATAAGTCCGGCAATAGTGAACAAGAACTTGACCAGACTGTTCCATTCTACCTCTACAAAACTGGAGATTTGGGGCGATGTCGGAGCGATGGGGTTTTTGAAATGTTGGGGCGTGTAGATCGTCAAGTTAAGATTAATGGTGTTCGAGTTGAAATAGACGAAATTGAAGCAATTCTCTCTCAACATCCCACCGTTAGGGAAGCTGCTGTTTTAGATCTGAAAACGAACCTGAATGAACCTTATTTAGTTGCTTATTTAACCCTCGAACCAACATCCCTGTCTCGTGAGGATAACAATTGGGAGCAAATTGAAATCGCCCTCCAAACGGTAAGATCTGGCAAGTCTGTGAAGATAGATAGTCTTACCGTTGCTGAGTCAAACTCAGAGCTGATCCATCAACTCAAGACATATCTCCAAGCCCAAGTATCTCGCTATGTGGTGCCATCCAAGTTTGTGATTCTGGAAGATCTTCCCCTAACTCCGAATGGCAAAGTCGATCGTAAGGTGCTGCTTGCACAACAAGAAGCGCAGTTTGAAAACCGAGAATTGATTGCTCCCCGTACAGAGACCGAAGTGAAGCTTGCCAAGATTTGGTGTGACATTCTCAATCTTACTCAGATTAGCCTTGACGATAACTTCTTTGAATTGGGTGGACATTCCCTGCTTGCAACGCAGGTGATTTCTCGGATCAGGGACGTATTCTTCATTGAATTACCTCTGGCTCAAGTGTTTGCTTATCCCACTTTGATGGAATTAGCCCAGTCGATCGACACTATCCAGCCAACAGACTCAATTAAACTGACAACCATTAGTTCAGTTCCCAAAGACACCAAGGTTCCTTTATCTTTTGCTCAGCAACGTCTTTGGTTTCTTGATCAATTAGAAGGACCTAGTTCAACTTATAATATTTCAAATGTCTGGCAACTGGAAGGAGACTTAAATCTATCAGTACTGACCCAAAGTCTTCAAACAATTGTGCAGCGCCACGAAGGGCTACGGACCATTTTTCCGAGCGATAATGCTGCTCCATATCAAAAAATTCAACTTGACGTTACAGTTCAGGTTCCCCTAATCGACTTACAATCGCTTCCCCCAACAGAACTAGAATCTCAGATTCAGATTTTGATTAATGCTGAGGCTCAAACACCGTTTGTCCTTGCCCAAGATACGCTTGTTCGTTGCAAGCTTTTGAAATGCAGTACAACAGTCCATGTGCTTGTGATTACAATCCATCACATCGTTGCCGATGACTGGTCACTGGGCATCTTTCAGCAAGAACTCTCCGAACTCTATACTGCTTTTTGTCAATCGGAACCTTTACCGCTGGCACCCTTGCCCATTCAATATGCAGATTTTGCCTATTGGCAGCATCAATGGTTACAAGGACAAGTTCTGGAGACCTTACTCGACTACTGGCGAAACCAACTTGCAGACAGTCCACCCCTGCTAGATTTACCAACCGACTACCCACGTCCAGCAAAACAAGTTTTTCGGGGTAGCACGATTGAATTTGATTTAGATGCTCACTTAACCCAAAAATTACAACTTCTCAGTCAACAATCTGGCACTACCCTCTTCATATCACTTCTGAGCGCGTTTTCAATCTTACTCTGTCGTTACAGCAACTCAACTGACATCGTTGTTGGGTCGCCAATCGCCAATCGTAATCGTCAGGAAATTGAGCCTCTCATTGGGTTCTTTGTCAATACATTGGTGTTGCGTAACAACCTTGAAGGGAATCCAAGCTTCTTAGAATTGTTGCAACGAACTCGCCAAGTTGCCTTAAATGCTTATGCCCATCAGGATCTCCCGTTTGAGAAGTTAGTAGAGGAATTAAATCCAGATCGCAACCTGAGCTATCATCCCCTGGTTCAGGTCATGTTTGTATTGCAAAATAGCATCCCATCCCATGCCTTGAGTTTTCCAGGCGTAACCGTGAGTCCACGAAGGGTAGAACGGACCACTGCAAAATTTGATTTGATTTTGTCAATGCGGGAAGCTTCTCAAGGGTTGCAAGGGGTTTGGGAGTATAACAGTGATTTATTCACATCTAACACAATTCAACGATTGCATCACCACTTTCAAACCTTGCTTAAAGGGATTGTTGCCAATCCAGATCAATTAATTTCTGAGTTACCCCTGCTAACCGAAGCAGAACAGCAGCAATTACTGGCACAATGGAGCCAAGCCCATAGAGATTATCCCGGTGATTCCTCCATACACCATCTGTTTGAACAACAAGTAGAACGTACACCAGATGCGGTTGCCTTAGTGTTTGGAGAACAACAGCTCTCTTATCGAGAACTGGATCGCCGTGCAAATCAGCTTGCCACTTATTTGCAGACCTTGGGTGTAGAACGAGAAGTATTGGTCGGCCTTTGCCTGGAACGATCACCAGAGTTGATTGTTGCCATGCTAGGAACTCTCAAAGCTGGAGGAGCCTACGTTCCCCTTGATTCCAACTATCCTTCGGAGCGCTTGGCTTTCATCTTAAATGAAACGCAAATTCCCGTATTAATTACGCAAACGACTTTGCGCTCCCGATTAGCCAATTATGAGCAGTGTGTCCTGATTTGTCTCGATGAGATTGATTTGACACAATCCAATGGATTGCAATCTTATGAAGTGCAGTCTGATAGCTCGTCAGAGCCGCAATTGGTGACAAGAGAGAGTCTAGCCTATGTAATCTATACTTCTGGCTCTACGGGTCAACCCAAAGGAGTTAGTATTCCCCATCAAGCAGTGATACGTTTGGCGATCGATCCTAACTATGTGACAATTTGCTCAGACGACACATGCCTACAACTAGCTTCCATTGCCTTTGATGCGGCCACCTTCGAAGTTTGGGGGGCTTTGCTCAATGGAGCAAAATTAGTCCTAGCTCCTGCTGCTCGTCCATCTCTGGCAGAGATCGCACATCTGCTATCACATCACCAAATCACTGTAGTTTGGCTCACCTCTGGACTCTTCCATCAGATGGTAGAAGAGCATTTGGAGTCTTTCACCTCAGTTCGACAACTTCTGGCGGGGGGAGACGTTCTGTCAGTTACCCATGTCAAGAAAGCAGTTCGAGCCTTACCGAATACCCTTGTAATTAATGGTTATGGTCCGACGGAGAATACAACTTTTACCTGCTGTTACCCAATCCGAAATCTTGAAGCCATTGGCACGTCGGTTCCAATCGGTTGTGCGATTTCAAATACTCAGGTTTATCTGTTGGATGACAGCTATCATCCAGTTCCTATAGGAGTTTCGGGAGAGCTTTATATTGGTGGCGATGGTTTAGCACGCGAGTACTTTAACCGTCCTAATCTGACAGCAGAACGATTTATCTGCCATCCTGCTTTGGGTCGCCTCTACAAAACTGGTGATCTTTGCCGCTACCGTTCAGATGGAAATCTCGAATTTATAGGACGGATTGATCATCAAGTTAAGATTCGGGGTTTCCGCATTGAGTTAGGAGAGATCGAAACAGTGCTCGGTGAGCATCCTGATTTACAGGCAGTCGTTGTGTTAGCCCGAGAAGATAATCCAGGAGATAAGCGGTTAGTCGCTTACGTTGTAGTTGAGGCAGATAAGCAAATTCTCCCTAATCAACTCCAACAGTTTCTCAAGCAGAGGCTACCAGATTATATGATCCCCTCCGCCTTTGTACAATTAAGAACCTTGCCTTTAACCCTAAATTGCAAGGTAGATCGTCGATCTCTGCCGATTCCTGACTTTTCTCAACTCCCTCACAGGCTTGAGTTTACTGCACCCCAAACTGAAACTGAGTACAGGATTGTTAAAATCTGGTCTGAAGTCATGAAATGCGATCGCATCAGTATTCACGACAACTTCTTTGAATTGGGTGGTCATTCTCTCCTTGCTACTCGGGTCATTTCAAAGCTCCGTCAAACTTTGCAGATTGAACTGCCAATCCAAAGCCTCTTTGAATATCCAACGGTAGCTGGGTGGGCTAAACACATCGATCTAGTGCTATGGTTTGGTCGAGATGCAGTGGACCTTGCAGCAGTTAAAAACACTGAGGAAATTGAGATATGACCTAAGCTACAGATGGGGAATTCCGCGCATCCGGAGTGGTAACGAGAGAGGCTTGGTGGCTGGCATTGTATGTTACAGTACTGAACACATCAAGTACAAAAACAGTGGGAGGGGCACAGGATAACCTACACTACCACACTATAACTCAAGCGCACTGCACTGGAAAAGTGAATAAACGATTACATCAAGACCATGAGAACTTTTGCGCTCCGAATGGAACGGTTAGGCACTGAAGCTGCCTTTGAATATCTCGCCAAAGCCAAACAATTGGAGGCCCAAGGACGAGATATAATTCATATGGAGATTGGACAGCCAGATTTTCCTACTCCTCCTCACATTTGTAAGGCAGCCTACCAAGCCATGCAAGCGGGCCACACGGGTTATGGTCCTGCAGCAGGACTACCAGAACTGAAGTCAGCGATCGCACGCCACATTTCCAAAACCCGGCATTTGTCAGTCGAACCCGATCGGGTTGTCATAATGCCAGGGGCAAAACCCGTAATATTCTTGACTATTCTGGCTCTGGTTGATCCCCAAGATGAGGTCATTTACCCAAATCCAGGGTTTCCCATTTACAAATCAGTTATTGACTTTGTCGGAGCTAAACCTGTTCCGCTACCTTTGCGAGAAGTCGTGAACTTTCGCATCCAAATTGAGGATTTGAAAACCCTAGTCAACGATTGTACCAAGTTATTGATCCTCAACTCTCCTCAAAACCCAACTGGGGGAGTGCTGACGTCTGAGGATCTAGCTGAAATTGCTACCCTTGCTCAGCAATACGACTTCTACATTCTCGCAGACGAAATCTATTCTCATATTCTCTACGACCAGACCCATACTAGTATTGCAAGTTTGCCAGGCATGGAGGAGCGCACTATTTTACTAGATGGTTTTTCTAAAACCTATGCTATGACTGGCTGGCGTTTGGGCTATGCCGTTGCATCTCCAGAAATCAGTGAAAAGCTAACTCAACTCATGATCAATACCAATTCCTGTACCTGTTCGTTTACTCAATTGGCAGGGGTGACTGCCCTGGAAGGAGACCAAACCTTTGTTGAGAAGATGGTGATGGAATTTCATCGGCGTCGAGATATGATTGTCACCAGGATCAACCAAATAGCTGGTATCAGTTGTCAAATGCCAAGAGGGGCATTCTATGCATTTCCAAATGTCTCCCAGTTACCGTTAGATGATCAAGCCATAGCAGATTATTTGATGACTGAGGCTGGGGTGGTAGTGTTACCTGGTTCTTCTTTTGGCAATCAAGGTCAGGGATATTTACGCCTGTCCTACGCAAACTCATTCAGCAAGATTGAAGAGGCATTGGATCGAATTGAGCAGGCAGTTCATACTCTCATTTAACATCTTCCCCGACCTAAAGGCACGGAGATTCCCTAGTGTTGCCTCTTGCCTGTTCCCTATTCCCCATTCCCTGTTCCCTTATTTCTTAAGACTTTAACATAAAAATTCTCAATATAAAAAATGGTTGTTGCCCAAAATAAAACTAAAGATATTGAAGCAATGTATCCCCTTTCCTCAACGCAAAAAGGGATATTATTTCAGACATTGTATCACCCGGAACATCGGGTATATTTCGACCAATTTAAGTTGACGATTCACGGCAAGCTGAATCCGAAGTTCTTTGAACAGGCTTGGGTGAGACTGGTAGAAAGACACCCAGTTTTGCGCACCTTATTTGTTTGGAGAAACCGTAAGCAGCCGGTGCAAGTTGTACGTAAAACCTTCAAGCTAACCTGGATTGAGCATGACTGGCGAACCCTATCTCCTGAAGCCCAAACAGCCAAGATGGATGATTTTTTAGACAGGGATCGACAACAAGGGGTTGAACTGGGTAAAGCCCTGGTTGACTTACAAAACTCTGAAATGGCTTACTGGTACGTTGGGATTTTGAACTCTAACTAAGGACGCAAATACTATCACAATTAATGGACAAAGAAAAGGCAAATTACCAATTACCACAACACTAACTATTTCCAATCCCTTGACCTCCCAACCAACCCGTTGTCCAAGCACTCTGAAAATTAAATCCCCCCGTAACTCCATCAATATCGAGAATTTCCCCAGCAAAGTAAAGACCTGGACATTGGCGGCTTTCCATAGTCTTGAAATTCACCTCTTTGAGACTAACACCACCACAAGTGACAAACTCTTCCTTAAAAACCCCTTTACCTTGAATCAAATACCTTCCCTGAGTCAGTTCTTGAACTAACTGATGTACGGTTTTTTTCGATAACTCAGCCCAACGGTTTTCTGATCCCACTCCGACACTAGTCACTAAGCTGACCCAAAGGCGCTTTGGGATAGGAATCGGACAACTAGTAGTAATGAAGCGTCGAGGTAACTGGGATTTAACATCGAGGAGTAATTTACGCAATCGGTCTGGGTTGTACTCAGGAAGCCAATTCACCAACAAGGGCATTTGATAATGGTGTTCATGCAACACTCTCGCCCCCCAAGCAGAAAGCTTGAGTACCACTGGACCACTTAAACCCCAGTGGGTAATTAGCAATGGTCCCGTTTGGTCCTTCAAGGTTTTACCAGCATCTGGTAATTTGAGGCAGACCTGTTTAACACTAACCCCAGCTAAATCCTGTAAACGGGAGTCTGGGATATTAAAGGTGAATAGAGAAGGAACCGGGGTTTCGATGGTATGACCTAAGGCTTTTGCCCAACGGTAGCCTAGGGGATTGCTACCAGTAGCAACCAAAACGCGATCGCATTTTATAGTCTCACCATTCCTCAACCCAATCTCAAATCCTCCTGGGGTCGGGTGTGGAGTGTCAGGAGTTGGGTGTTGGGAAGATTGCCGAGAGATCCACTTAACCGGATTACTAGTGCGAATCTTCACCCCTGCCCTCTTAGCCACTTGTAAGAGACAATCAACAATCGTTTCGGAACTATCAGTAATCGGAAACATCCTGCCATCAGGCTCAGTTTTCAGCTCAACACCGTGAGCACCAAACCAAGCAATGGTATCCTTCGGTTGAAAGCGGGTGTAAGCCCCTCGCAATGCTTTGCTTCCCCTCGGGTAAGCTTGCACCAACTGGGCTGGGTCAAAACAAGCATGAGTAACATTACAGCGTCCACCACCAGAGATGCGCACCTTCGATAATGGATGGCGTGAGGCTTCTAGGAGAGTGACATTGGTATGGGGATGAGTAGTGGCACAGGTAATTGCCCCAAAAAAACCAGCGGCTCCACCACCAATGACTACGACATTGAGATTTTCTGAATTATCCAAGGGAATCGGGAATCGGGAATTGGGAATCGGGAATCGGGAATCGGGAATCGGGAATCGGGAACAGGGAAAAAATCTTGTTTACCTTATTAATATCAGAACCGATAATTACCCTTAATAAAAATCTCCCCATCTCCCCATCTCCCCATCTCCCCATCTCCCCATCTCCCCATCTCCCCACCTCCCCATCTCCCCACACTTCCCACACTTCCCAATTAGGATCGTCCTGGCAAATAGTACTTAAAGTCCCTTGAGCCTTGATAGTCAGTGACATTAGCCAATTCTTCTAGAGTTCGGACACCAGGGAGTAATTCGCCATTAATTTGCCAAGTAGGATAGGATTGAATTCCAGCAGCGATACAGGCTTCTGTCTGAGCATTTTTGCCATCACGAGCACACTCTATATAATTGATTTGAGAGAATGCCTGTTTTCCAAACAGTTGCTTCTGCTCATAGCAGTGGGGACACCAGTAAGCTCCGTATTTTTTAGCACCAACCTCAGTCAAATGACGCGCCAGAGCAATTTCCGATTCACCAGAGGTTGTGTTAACTTTCCAGCCACCAATCGCTGCGTTTGGCGCACCAGAGGCTGTGGGAATTGGACCACCATTGTCTGCTGATGTAGCCACGGATTCCCCAACATTAGCATAAACTCCTAAGGTACCCACCAAGGTGATCATGCCTACGATCATACCGATAAAGAAAATTTGACCGATATCTTCCCAACTGCGACCCACAAGGGTTAGGACTAGCAGGCTAATGGCAAATAATGCTGAACTGATGCAGTATATACAGAGTGCTTGGATCTCAAACGCTAGCAAGTACATCAAGTAGCTACTGAAAACTGTCATAGCTGCTGCACCTGCCAACAGCAGTAACCAAGTCCAATTTTCTAGTTTTGAGCGAAGTCCCTTCTTTGGGTCTCCCTTTACTAACAAGGGAGCCAAGGAAAATGTAGCCATACTGGTGTATGCCAGGAAGCCAAACAAGGTTAGTGGCAGACCAAATATACTAGCATAAGGGCTGGAAAGAACATCATTACAGCTGGAAGCATTAGCTGCACCTGCGGTGCAAACTGCAGTACCACCTGTCAGTTTAACCACAGTCAGATAAGCAGTTAACAGGGCACCCACGACAGCGATCGCAGCAATCAGCTGACGGGACCAACGATAAATCCAGGGGACAGAACGCCTGCGACTTACACTCATAATCTAGATAATTAGGAATAGGGGTTGCTTGAAAGTACTAACTACTACGTTATCAAGTCAAACAACCAATAGACAGAAACCAAGTTAACATACTGTCTGTTGAAGGTGAAGCTTGGCCTTGCGGCGACGCTAAGCGAACAACCTTGTTGAATTAAGAATTAAGAATTAAGAATTAAGAATTAAGAATGTAGAATGCGCTCATTCTACATTCTTAATTCTACATTCTGCATTCTGACAGACAACCTTGGCCAAAAGGCCACGCGATCGCTGAAAGCGGGACTTCGTCCATCGCGTTCAACTGGCCAACCTTCAACTAGCCAACCTTCAACCGGCCAACCTTGGCCAAAAGGCCACGCGATCGCGTTCAACCGGCCAACCTTCAACCGACCAACCTTCAACCTGATAACCTTCAACCGGCCAACCTTGGCCAAAAGGCCACGCGATCGCGTTCAACCGGCCAACGGTCAAACAATTGGTTTTTCTTCTTGTTTAGCAGACACACTACTGCGTACTGCTTCCACAAATTGACTGACCCGAATCGGGTCAATAGGTTGATCAATTTGTCCACGACGCTTGAGGGAACTAGAGACAATTACCCCATCAGCATATTGCATCAGGGTGGAAATATTTTCCCAATTAGCCCCACTGCCAATAAACACTGGTTTGCCCTTAGCCGCCGCCGAGGCTAACACCAGGTCTTGGGGATTAGTAGGAGTACCGGTTCCCCAGCCAGAGAGAATCACACCATCAGCTAACCCCCGCTCTATGGTTTCTTGTACAGCTATGGTGATATTCGGTGACTCCAAAGGTTGTCCATGTTTGACTAGAACATCAGCAAGAATCTTAACATCACTACCCAGTGCCCGACGGTAGCGCAAGAGTGTATGAGCCTGTCCCTCAATTAACCCCTGGTCTGTTGCCATAATCCCAGTCAGAACATTAACGCGGATAAATTTAGCCCCTACACAAGTAGCAATTGCTAAAGCACTATGAGCATCATTGCGTAAAATATTGATCCCTATTGGTATGGGAACCAGGTTCATCAGTCGCTGGACTATGATCGTCATGGTACTGACTACTGCTGGATCGACCTGGTTTTTGGTAAATGGGGCGTCGAAAAAATTCTCAACAATCACCCCATCGACTCCACCAGACCCTAAGGCGGTGACCTCTTGCTCGGCTCGGTCAATCACAGCTTGCAGGCTACCCCCCCAGCGCGGGGAAGTAGGGAGTGGCAGCAAATGCACAACTCCTATGATCGGATTCGGTGTCTGGAAAATTTGCTGTAAGTTCACAATCCTGGGATGTTTGGAAGCCCCATCTCATCAGGGAGCGGGGAGGAAAAGCTACAGATAGAGCGGATCAGCGCCCCCTGTAGAAAACTTGGGAATTGAGAGTAGGGTCGGATGCCGTTTCTGGCATCGGTCTACCACTGGCATTAATGGTAAAGCTATGGTGCTTACCTTTTTGATTAAACCTGGGATTTAGTTCGACCGGTTGCTAAAACCAGTCGCTCAAACCAATTGTATCGGTCAGTGCTATCCCCAAAGCAAGCACCTTAATTCCTGAAGACCATTTCTAGTGGTGGTAGGTTAACAGAGGTTAGTCGCAAAACTACTACATCTGTTTTTGATGCCTACTGATGCTAGGTCAAGGGTAAAATAGGATTATATGTAGTACCAGTAGGTAGATTGTACCTTTGTCCTGTCAAGTTTCAGCTTTCCGAGGGCAAGTGGTTAAGAGCCGAGATCAGCACTACTCGATTTAATACCTGTAGGAGCTCAGCCCCCCGCTCCCCCATAGACGCTTACCAACACGAGCCCGTTGGAGTCACGATCCCCGCGATCCCATGATTTTCTGTGAGGGATATTTTTAGATTTCCTCATATTTTTTTGAATATTTTAATAAAATTTAATTTAGAATGAGTGTATAGGTTTTGATAGTGAAATCAACATGGAACATCAGTACTAGTAGATTAGCAGAGCAGATTAGGAGTTGAGCACATCACTTACACACTAAGCTCAATCACACCAAGCTCAATCAATGGTGTAAGGTTCTGGTAAAGGGCAGTAGGTTATGTGACTAAGCCGTAGTACAATATAAAATGATGAATGAATGGGCAAAAAGCCAACTGTAGCAATATCTCACTTGGGCTGCGAGAAAAATCGCATCGATACCGAACATATGCTGGGTCTGCTGGTGCAGGCAGGATACCAGGTTGATGCCAATGAAGAATTAGCTGACTATGTTATTGTAAATACCTGTAGTTTTATAGAAGAAGCGCGGCGAGAATCAGTGCGCACGCTGGTAGAACTGGCGGAAGCTGATCAAAAAATTGTGATTACCGGCTGTATGGCTCAACACTTCCAAAGCCAACTATTGGAAGAGTTGCCAGAGGCAGTGGCAGTGGTGGGAACCGGGGACTACCATAAAATAGTAGATGTAATCCAAAGAGTAGAAACAGGCGATCGCGTTCAAGAGGTTTCTACTGAACCAACCTACATTGCTGACGAAACAACGCCACGCTACCGAACAACTTCTGAAGGGGTTGCTTACCTGCGGGTGGCAGAAGGGTGTGATTACCGCTGTTCCTTCTGTATCATTCCGCACCTCCGGGGAAAGCAGCGATCGCGTACCATAGAATCCATTGTTGCGGAAGCTGAGCAGTTGGCATCTCAAGGGGTTCAAGAGCTGATTTTAATTTCCCAAATCACCACCAACTATGGTTTAGACATATACGGCGAACCGAAACTGGCAGAACTGTTGAGAGCATTAGGTCAAGTAGACATCCCCTGGATTCGGATCCACTACGCCTATCCCACCGGTTTAACCCCATCCGTAATTAAAGCCATTCAGGAAACTCATAATGTTCTTCCTTATCTCGATTTGCCTCTACAGCACTCCAATCCAGAAATCCTCCGCTCCATGAACCGTCCTTGGCAGGGACGAGTAAATGACGCTATCATCAAGCAGCTCAAAACTGCACTTCCTGATGCAGTGTTGCGAACCACCTTTATTGTCGGGTTTCCCGGCGAGACAGAGCAGCACTTTGAACACTTGCTGGAATTTGTCCAGCATCATGAATTTGACCATGTTGGAGTGTTTACCTTTTCTGCGGAGGAGGGAACAGCAGCATACAAATTGCCTAATCAGTTGCCCCAAGGGGTGATGGATGCCAGACGGGATGCCCTGATGGCAGTTCAGCAACCGATTTCCTTGAAAAAAAATCAAAACTGTCTGGGCAAGATAGTTGATGTTCTCATAGAACAAGAAAATCCCTTAACGGGTGAATTAATTGGTCGTAGTGCCAGGTTTGCTCCTGAGGTGGATGGATTGGTCTACGTTCAAGGTGATGCCTCTTTAGGAACCATAGTATCAGTAGAAATTACTGATTGTGATTTCTACGACTTGTATGGTTCTGTAGTACTACCTCCGTAAACAAGCCACACGCTTTAACTAGGGGCTGGAATTAAAAACTCCACCACTAGGGGAAGTAATCTGGTCAATCCTGAACCAGACATGATCCTTGGTCTTTTAGATTATGGAGCTGTAGACAAGGTGTCTGGCCTTGTGAAAAGCCAGTGTCTGTCGCCCATAGTTCTGTCGCCCATAGTAATGGCAGACTAAACGGCAGACTAAACGGCAGACTAAACGGCACACTTAAAAGACCTGCTTAGGGGGTAAAAACTAGCTTAGCGGTGCATCAATTCAGCTTTGAGGGTCAAATTTGGGATGATTTACCCCACCCCAATCCAACAGGCAATACCTAGCTAGCGATGCAGCGCGGTCTTGGGGGTTTCCCCCACTCGCTATTGCATCAAGACAAGGAGCCACCCTCAACCTGAAAACTGTGTCTAGGGCATTAACCATTGCGTCTGTAAGACGTGTTCTTGTGGGATGAACCTACTCTCAAGCTTTTAGGCACACTAAATAGGTCGCTTCCTGACCACAGCTGATGGTGACAGCGATGCAGCGCCGACCTGAGGGGGTTTAACCCAAAGCGCGACTGTATCAAGACAAGGTGCAACTTAGTAGTTGATGCCTATCAACACCAAATGGGTGGAAACTAAACCACTTTCTACTCATCTCATCATAGGTGTGTCAAGGAAAAAGCCATGGTGAGTCAAACCTGATGGCTCACTGTCTTTCAAGCCATGACAATGTTTCCTCACACGTTCAACTACTAACTTTCTGACTTACCAGAAAAAAACCACAACTAACCAACGAAAAATCGAAAAATAACTTATGACCGTTTCTTTCCAAAGCCTGGGATTGTCTGAAGCTTGTGTAAGCCAACTCGAAAAAATCGGCTTCACTACACCTACTACTATCCAAGCCCAAGCTATTCCTGAACTGCTCAATGGCCATGATGTACTCGGTATGTCTCAAACCGGTACTGGCAAAACAGCAGCGTTTTCCCTACCAATGCTAGATCGCATTGACTTGGAAAAGCGAACCGTACAAGCCTTAATTCTAACCCCAACCCGAGAGTTAGCCCAGCAAGTTAACCAAGCGATTCGGGACTTCAGTGACGACCGTCGATTGTATATACTAACCGTCTGTGGTGGTCAGTCCATTGAGCGGCAAATTCGGATGCTGTACAAGGGGGCTCAGATTGTGGTAGGAACTCCCGGACGGGTGATTGACTTGCTAGAGCGGGGAGACCTCAAGCTGGACAACCTCAGCTGGGTGGTACTCGATGAAGCGGATGAAATGTTAAGCATGGGCTTTATCGATGATGTTAAGAAAATCCTCCAACAGACTCCCGAAGAGCGTCAGACTACTTGCTTCTCAGCAACCATGCCCCGGCCAATTCAGGAGCTAGTCAGCAAGTTCCTGAAATCCCCCGTCACTGTTAAAGTTCAGCAATCGAAAGCAGCACCAGCGCGCATTGAACAGCGAGTTTACATGGTACCCCGTGGCTGCTCGAAAATCAGGGCTCTCCATCCGATTCTGGAACTGGAAGACCCAGAAGCTTCAATCATTTTTGTGCGGACACGAAAAGCTGCTGCTGAACTAACCAACCAATTACAAGCCGCTGGTCACAGTGTGGATGAGTACCACGGTGATTTGAGTCAAAGCCAGCGGGAGCGGTTATTGTATCGGTTCCGGAAAAATCAAGTGCGTTGGGTAGTAGCAACCGATATTGCTGCCCGTGGTCTAGATGTGGATCATCTCACCCACGTGATCAATTTTGACCTGCCAGATCAAGTAGAAAGCTACATTCACCGCATTGGTCGTACCGGTCGTGCTGGTAAGACAGGAACAGCAATTACCCTGATTCAACCTTTTGAACGCCGTAAACTCTACCAGATTGAGCGCAAGGTGCGGCAACGGTTGGAAGTTACCCGGATTCCGACGCGCTCACAAATTGAGACCCGGCGCTTAGAAAGACTGCAGGCAGAGTTACGGGAAGCTTTATCAGGGGAACGGATGGCTTCTTTCTTGCCAGTTGTACGGGAGTTGGAAGAAGAATATGATGCTCATGCGATCGCAGCGGCAGCATTGCAATTGTTCTATGACAAAACTCAACCCCCCATTAGTGACGATATCGAAGAACGAATGGTGGAACGCCCCAAACTTCGGCTTAACACAGATAAACGCCATCGGACAGAAAAACCCAGAAAGCCTGTGATTCAGAATCAGTCAAGATAAGATAGACAAAGATGAAGTGTAAAGGATGAAGGCGTATTGGATGAAGTAGCAAAATATACCAGTTGCTGAGTAAGCAATAAAAATAAATGGGAGGGTTGACATATCAGAACCTTCATGCTTCATGCTTCATGCTTCATACTTCACACTTCACACTTGATACTTCACCCTTAATACTTCCCTAACCAAACGTGGCTTCAAGTCTGTCTGTCTCTGATTCCTCTACTGTGAGTGGTGGCATTTCTACTTCGCTCAACTGGCCTGGCTTAGTTGAGGCTTACCGTCCTTATTTGCCAGTCACTGACTCCACACCAGTGGTAACCTTACTCGAAGGTAATACTCCCCTAATTCCTGTGCCCACTATTGCCAAAATTATTGGCAGAGGAGTAAAGGTACTGGTGAAATATGACGGTCTCAATCCTACCGGTAGTTTTAAAGACCGGGGAATGACCATGGCGATTTCAAAAGCTAAGGAAGCAGGAGACCAGGCGGTAATCTGTGCTAGTACCGGAAATACCTCGGCATCAGCAGCAGCCTACGCTCGTCGGGGGGGAATGCGGGCATTTGTGATTGTTCCTGATGGTTATGTGGCTCTGGGGAAATTAGCCCAAGCGTTGGTATATGGAGCAACAGTAATAGCGATTAAGGGAAATTTTGATGACTGCTTGAAAATTGTCCAGGAAATGGCATCAAAGTATCCGGTGACCTTGGTAAATTCCCTCAATCCTTATCGCTTAGAAGGTCAAAAGACAGCTGCGTTTGAGATAGTGGACAACTTGGGTGATGCTCCTGATTGGCTGTGCATACCAGTGGGCAATGCTGGCAATATTTGTGCCTACTGGATGGGATTTTGCGAGTACCATCAGCAGGGGAAATGCGATCGCTTACCCCAAATGATGGGATTTCAAGCATCTGGAGCATCTCCGATTGTCGCTGGCAAAGTCCTAAAGCATCCCGAAACTATTGCAACGGCAATTCGGGTGGGCAACCCAGCTAGCTGGGAAAAAGCGATCGCAGCCCAAGAAGCTAGTAAAGGGGCATTTAATAGTGTTACCGATCAAGAAATTTTAGATGCCTATCGGTTATTGGCATCCCAAGAAGGCATTTTTTGTGAACCAGCGAGCGCCACATCAGTCGCTGGTTTGTTGAAAGTAAAAGACCAGGTACCCACAGGAGCAACTGTGGTTTGTGTGCTGACAGGTAATGGTCTCAAAGATCCAGATACTGCCATCGAACACAGTAACAACCCATTGACAGAAGGGATTGAGCCCACAACTGCTGCTGTAGCAGAGGTGATGGGGTTAAAGCCAAAAGAGGCTTAGGGATGGGAGTAAGGTTGGTTGTTAGGTTGAACGCGCACGGGTGGCCTTTTGGTCAAGGTTAACCGGTTGGAGGTTTAGGGGAGTTGTACCTGATCCACCACATGATGAATGCCATCTATGATTAACGAAGGCTGATCGAAATACATCAGATGAGATACTCTTAAGCCGTCATTAATCGGGATAAACCCGTACAAAACGGTCAAGGTGCAATTTATTGTGGTCTAAGTGAGGAGTGGTCATACAGCAATTGGAGTCAAACCTCCCACTCGTCTATTTAGACGTTCCTGACATCTCGATCAGGAGTTGCTTGAAAGCCCGAGCAAAGCTCATGTTTGGAGTCAAGCCATCCAAGCTCAACTGCATCTAGCAGACTCAGTCCCATACCTTCCAAGAAACGCGCGGTACGGCGCAACAATACTGCCTGCACCTCAGTTTTACTCATATACCGGGTGATATCCTTGTCCGTACCTCTGCTAAGGACATTTTTGGCAGCATTGTGGTCAGCCTGTAACACGACCCCATTAAATCTGGTAAAGTTGTCCCCGCTCCTTTTCCCCAACAGGGTTCCAGTCACGGAGTCAACTTGCGACGTGTAACTAGGCTGGACTTCTGTTACAACCGACCCAGTCCAATCAGCCCATTTCTGTAGGGAGTTCCGCATTACTCCTTTCATCCAACTATTAAGCTTGCGGGACATGGCTTTGGACTGACGTTTGGTCTTTATTGGTTGTGTTAAATCTAAGGCCGTAGGCCACGCTTCGCGAACAGCAAAAACTTTCAACGATTCCCCATTAAAAAGGGATTTAGATGCGGCTCCTATGATAGCCTTTAATACTGACTGATCTTGTCTGTAGCGCTTGTTTTCTGTCTTTCTGGTTAAATTATTGCGGAGTATCCGAGCAGACTTAGCTGGGTCTATCTTTTCTAGTTTTCTATGAAGTGCCCAAAGTTTCCCTCTATTGCGATTCTTCTCACATATTCGATCGGACTTCTTGGTTGCTGCCTTTCCTAACCCTTTTCCGTGAGCCTGACCATCTGAATCAAAAAAGGCTTCAGTGTACCCTTTGTCTACTCCAATAGACCGACGGGAATAAGGAGCGTCTACAGTCCCATTATCTACTAAAAAGTGAACCTCAAACCTTGGCAATAATTGATTGTATATTATTCTAATCTGTCCTTTGATTTTTCGATTAGACCTAACAATTATTTTGTTTCTTTTTCCTCTTATTAGTCCAGCTACTTCTAGCTGATAAGTATTACGAGAGAGTCGCTTACAGCTATATCCTACTTGTTGATAGACTATTTGATTTTTAACCCAAGAGTGCCCTCTCTGAAATTCCTTCCTAACAAGTCTGTGAAGAAGTGGATTGTCCAGAAAAGCTAAGGTCTTAATCTGTTGGCAAAGTTCTTTTCTGGTCTTTTGGTTCTCAATCCCTGTAAACCTTCTATAGATTTTCTTTGTTACCGCATCGATAGAGGCTGCTTGCTGAGCTGTAATGGCTTTCGCTACATCATTGATAGTCCAATCCATTAACTTGGCAGGCAGCCCCAGGGTATCGGGAGTTCTAAAACTCTTTACCCCCGGGATGGCCTTTTTCCAGTCCAGTCCCCAATGGTTAATGCTTCCCAGTTTGTTGTAAGACTCAGCCCTAACGACGCCTAGCTTTTTCATTACCTGCAGCAATTCAAGTTCAACCGACTTGGTCATCCCTACCACAGGGACGATTTGAGTCGATATCCTTTTTGCTACTCCTACTTTTCTTGGCATCGTTACAAAACTCTGTGTCCTATGTCTCGATTATACTCTAGCGCTAAGGAAATGTAAATGTCCGAATTATGACTTTAAATCCCGTTTTATCCCGATTTTTTGGGACTTAATTGCGCGACTCCCATAGCGGCCAATTGCCTGTTCAGCCATGACTTGACCGGGGAGGGTTTGAGATTAACTGGGGCAGGAGGAAAACGCTCTTCCTGTTCTGGATAAGATGAATCCACCAATACCATGCCTACTACTTCATCAGGGTAAAGCTCCTGGCGGCAGAGAATAGGGAACTTCGGATCAGGGAATGAAAAACCATGGTCTTATAGCGCTGCATCCCTACTCCCTACTCCCTACTCCCTACTCCCTGTAACCCAAGACTAAAGTCCCTGATCCAATTGAGAGCTACTATATGAAGTGGGATAATCTAAAAGTCTAGTTCTCTCAAACCCAATTGGCAGTCGATTTAATCGACTTAATTCCTTATCAATGTGATTAATAAAGTACTTCATTTCTCTAGGATTGCCATCGATATCTTGACCTGTGACCAAGTAGCTACTTACCTCATTCTGTAGAGATGCATAGTGCAGGTATAACTGTTTGTTATTGACAATAGTGTCCTGATACCGGAATAATCCAGGAAGATTTCCAAACATAATAGCTGATGCTGAAACCACTACGAAGATATTAATCACATAAGGATGAGTACTATTCCAACCTGATCGAATAATAAAGAGTAAACAAATTCCTGCTACAATCGCTGTACCATAAGTCATTAACTTAGACATATAGTAATTGTTGTAGAAGAATGTCATCATTTTAAAATGTCTTTGGTCTCGCGCTTGGATTTCTTGGATTTGGTCACCAATTCTTTCTTGTTCAAGGGGAGCAGCCTCAGCCATGGTCTCAGTATAGGCAACTGGTGCTCTTGGGGGTAACAACCACTTTTGGGTTTGGTAGTTACCTAAAGAATAGAGAAATATGACTCCTACAGTAATCAGTAAAACCAGTACAGACGTTAAGGCGATATGTCCAATCAGTGGCTTCGACCAAAATTTTGGCTGAGTTAAGCCTATTTGCTTAGTTTCTTTATTTTCCGTTTTGACAACGGTTTCGATGGTTTCATGATTATGAGTTTTTGTCGAATTTCCTTTATCGATGTCGATAGCTGAAGATTTATTAAACTCTAACATTAGCTTGACCTCCAAGGGGCGGACATTCGGTTTTTTATTGGGATTCGGTTTTTGATTCGGATATGGATTTAGCACCATCAACTTTAAAAGGGTATTCAATAAGTATTAATTTGTCAATTTCAGGCAAAGGCATAATGGTAATTAGCAATTAGCAATTAACAATTAACAATTAATAATTAACAATTGACAATTGACTCATAACTAATCACTAATCACTAACGTAGAGGAAGCCGACCTGCCAAATTCTTCTGGGGCATAGTTGAGGTGTGCTTGGGCAGGGGGCCATAAATAGGTTCCTGGTGTAACTGACCGCACCAGATAATGTAAATTATAGACACCAGCCTCCAATCGATCGGCATAAGCGACAATGCGATCGCGATGGATTTTCTGATAATCTATTTGCCAGCTATCTTGTTGAGCTTGGAAGTAAGGAGTAGCAGTTTGGAAACTAGTATCCACTGCTTCCAACCCAGCTGGTAAGGGATCTTCGATCACGACATGATCCACTGGATGATCGGTAATCACCTCCACGCCAATATCAAACACTTGTCCTGCTGGTACTGTTAATGGCTCTTTGAGAGCATACAGTCCAATCTTTCGCAACACCTTTTCCTGATTAGCGGGACGTATGGTCTTGTTTACTCGTAATCCATTAAACCGACCGGGTTGATTGCCTTGTAAGCGATAACGATAGCTGGTTAAGTAGTGTAGAGTCCCTGAACCAGATTTTTTGAGAATCAGGTCATGACGACCTCGGGGTAACTTATCCATGGTAACCTGAATCGATTGACTAGGTTTCTGATACCCCTGGAATTGGGCTGAGCCAAGTTTTTTCCCGGCTAGTTGCACCGTTGCTGCAAAGCTCGGGGGTGTAGGCTGTAATCGACTATAGTCTACTAAGGCACTCAAGGCTTGAGCATTATCGTAGCTAGTTTGCCAAGTGCCATCTCGCCGTAACTCTAATAACCCTTGTAATAGTTTACTGCGAACCTCGGCTGAGCTGTTTTGGGCGATAAATAGACGCAAGGCTTGAGCTTGTGCAGTAGTAGATGAATCCAGCCAACGCCAGCTTTGGGGTATGTTGATCCGAGCTGAACGCCCAGTTTGATAGATGCTTTCCTGAAACTGATTAACTAAAGTTTGGGCTTGGCTCCGCCACCGAGGAAACTGGAATAAGTAACGCGCTAATTTAATCTGAGTGACCCGGTCGAAGTTACTGCTCTGTTCATAAAGGTATCCTAGGAAGTCACTGCGGGTCTGACCGAGTTCTGCTAACCCCATCAGTGCTTCTAATCGCACCTTACTCTTACACGCTACGCTCTTGCAATAATCATACTGACCAGGATTTGCCAATATTTTCTGCAAGTAGTTCTGGAGACGGTTCACCATCCCAGCATCTACTGGTAATCCTGCTGCTTTCGCCCGAGCTAGAGCAGTAGCAGCATAGGGAGAGACGAAGGGGTCTGAGGATTTTTGTCCGGGCCATCTGGCAAAGCCACCATCTGGTCGCTGGAGTTTCTGTAACTGTTTGATAGCCTCAGTGCCTTGTTGGCTAGGGTTAAACTCAGCAAAGGTCTGACCATATTGTTTGCCGAGTATTGCCAAATTGGATGCGATCGCTAATTTACTTGCTACCGGTTCTAAAAAGGGTAAGTCTTCGTTATCCAAGACTTGCTTAGCCGGAGCAGTAATCTCAGGAATCAGAGTACTAGCCAGGGAAATCTCTAACCCTCCCGCGTCAGGTACCACGTTACTAGCTATATTCACCGGGATTTTTACTTGATTCCTGGTTACTCCCGATTCCACTACTTGCTCAGTAATGTCAAAGGTTTTAACAGCTAAAGGCACTTCAAACCCATCCTGATTACCATTGAGCTTAGTCGTAAACTTGACTTTAGCTTTACCCAAGTTATTGGCTACCATCGGAAAACGATAACCACTGGTTCCGGTCTTAGCTGAGGTTTTCTGATTCAGCGTAGGCCCTTTACCACCATCAAACTGAACGGCACCGGTCAGTTGTCCATTAATCTGTAAATCTCCCGTTTGCCCAGTATTATTAATTAGCGCTATCCCAGCTTTAAAGCGATCGCCTGGACGAGCAAATTGAGGTAATACTGGATTAGCCATCAGCCGCTTGGTGGTGATAAAGGTAGCCTGGCCATTACCAAAGTGTAGGTTTCCATCGGTTGCTACTGCCATCACCCGCCAAGTCGTTAAGTTATCTGGTAGTTTAAAGGTTACCCTGGCTTTACCATTGGCATCTGTTACCAGTGAACCATTGTAGTAGGCTAATGGTTTAAATTCCGTGCGAATCCGAGTACTAGCTGCGCCAGAAGACCTTCCTCCACCATAGCCCCAGCCTTTGTCCATCATTCGCATCGCTAGCTTTTCTAGCACCACCTTAGGACGGTTATCACTGAAGCGAGTGGAAATATCTTGCTGAGCATACACGGTCTCTACTAAATCCGGTACTTGGTAGCCACTCAGTTGCAAGATGGCTTCATTGACAACCATCACGGTAAACTGTCCCTTTACCGGTTTACCCTTAGAATCTTGCAATGCTAATTCCACTGTTTGCTTAGCACCAGGTTCAATGGACTTAGACTGCAATGTCTGTGTTACCTTGAGATAGTTATCATCCAACTTGGTATTAAACGGAGCAAAACCAATCCGCACCAGATTTTCTACACTCCCCGGCTCGACTTGGGATAGGGGTTTACCTTGGCGCACTACTACTGCTTCTACTGCTGCATTAGGTCCCATCTCCGGAGTGACTTTGAACTTAATCTCTGGGGCACCCCCTTTAACTTTGACTACTTTGCGATAGAGGGTATTGTTCCGAACTACTGAAAAATACAATTCCCCTTCGGCATAGGGGGATTGGATCAAGGCTGTGGCTGTTTCCCCCGGCTTATAGCTATCCTTGTCTAGTGTGATATCCAGGCGAGAGTTATCATAGCGAGACCCCCAGTACACTGCGTTTCCACCGGTTGCCCAAATTTGTAAGTCTGTTGCTGCTAAGTCATTTTTAGCTTTAGCAAAATTAGCGCGAATTCGATAAGAACCGGATGAGGGAGGAGTGAGCTTAATGGATTTGGGACTACTACCGGAACGGACAGTTACCTCTTTGACGGTTTTGTATTCTACCTGATTTTTTTCTCGCTGACTCCCTGCCAAGACCTGGGTGACACTGCTGTATTTCATTTCTTGCAGTTCCAGGCGTACTGATTGTCCTTTGACCACTTTACCCGTGGGGTCAGTAACAATCACTTCTACAGGGAATGGTTTCCCGGCATCCGCCACCCAATCCCCTTTTAATCCAATTAGTTTATCGCTAGGTAATGCTGTAAATGTTTTAGAATCGGATACCGACAGATTCGAGACATCGGTAACTTGCGCATCCACCCGGTAAGTCATGGGATAGGGCAGGTCTTTCGTGACCGGAATAGTTAGACTACTTTCCCCAGACTCACTTAAGGTTTGATTAGTTTGCAGGACATCACTGGTAACTTGCGGTCTTTCCTGGGGCCAAAACCACTGCTGACCAAAGGAAAACTCTTCCCATCCTTCTGGAGAAAAGTAGACAGGGGTCCGAGTGACATAATAGGCAACCTTTCCCCCATCTACGTTTGAACCAAACCAATAATTTCCTTGGACATTAGCGTCCACCTTCTCGCCCATGTTAGCAAATTTTTGAGCAAGGGTTAGGTCAACTTTAAAGTTAGGAGGATTAAACTCAGCCACTCGGAAACCACCTGAGATTTTTTTGCCATTGCTTCCTGTGGCGCTAACGGTATAGAAACCTAGGGGTTGATTCTCTTTCAGGGGTAATTCTAGGGAGAAGGTACCAAATTCATTGGTTGTCTTAGTTCCTAAGTCTGTCTTCTTACCATTGGGTTCTACCAGCGTGACCTGATAAGATGCATTTTTGTCTTGGGTGAGCTTATCCTTTTCGAGATAATACGCTGCTGCGGTGAACCAAGCCTTTTCTCCTGGTTGGTAAAGCTGTCTGTCTGAGAAAATAGTCCCTCGGGATTTGGGTTTGCCATTGTCCCAGTCTGAATAAATCCCGTAGCCATAATACCCACTATATTCATTGGTTCGAGTAAATGCCCAGTCTTTGCCTTCTTTAGCAATTACCAGTAATTGCGGACCTTTAGTGAAGCGAGTTGCCCCATTCATACATTGACGTAGAGCCTCGTTGGTTAGGGCGATGGTGCCAGTTCTGTCAGTTTTTGCGATCGCACAGGGTTTTGGTGACCCTCGATCGGAAGCATTCAGCTCAGACTTATATATCTCTACCGTTGCTGCTGCTGGTGACCCATCGGAGAGATGATTCACTTGCACCAAACCGGAATCAGGAAACCATTGCGCAAACACTCCCAAATTGGTCAGCTGCACCCAACCATAAAAGGTTGGTTCCCACCACTTTTCGTTTCCATTCCCATCCTGATAGCGATAGGTTTTCGCTTGCACCCCATAGGCCAACATTCCCGTTGGACCTCCCAGTCGTTTCCTCAGGGAAACCGCGATATTAGTAGTTTTATTTTTCTTTCCCGCTACCCGGAAACGCTCCCATTGACTTGGGTTCGGTAATAAATCATTGCTCTTGCCACTCGGATAAGCGGAATTGTTATAGACCAAGTCAGTGGGTTGAACAATGCGATAAGCGGCTTTATACTCTGGTTGCGGTAAATTGACCGTAGAAATATTCAACTGTAGGGACTCGGAATTGCGTTTTAGGGTAGAGGGAAAGATATGCAAATCCGAGGGAGCCCAGATATTCCCTGCTAAATCCCCTGTTTCGTACTTAAAGGTTACAGGTTCACCCAAGGTTTGCCCAAATTGGTCAGTGAGATTAGCAGCGAGAGTAACGGTATAGGTAGTCTCTGGTTCTAATGCCCAAGGATTAAGGTTAACGAATCGATTGCCATCATAAGCTTGCACCAATTTGGGAGCTTCCTTGGGAGCAGGCTCAACCGTAATATTCTCCATGGCGGAAGAGGCCAGCAAAGGATTATTAAATTCCAACTGAGCTGCCCCTTTCACAAACCGTCCATAAGCGCCTCCCGCCTCTGGCTGTCCGTAAAAGGTAATTTCCTTGTAGGTCAAGGGGTCAAAGGTTTTGACTTGACTAACGAAAGCGGTTTCGGTAGGGATATTGCCGCGAGCGGGACGCACACCAGGAGCAAAGGCTAATTTGTAATCGGTAGCTTTAGTGAGGGGTTGCTTAGGGGTGATTGTATAAATCCATTGCCGCAAGGAGGGGTTAAATTCCTGAGCGGGTTGCCTATACTCTGAGGAAACATCTGCTTGTTCTTTAAGAGCGACATCTAGCTTGACACTCTGAGTCTGACCTTTCGGTGTCATGGTCAAGTGCTGGTTTACTGAAGCGAGATCCAATTGAGTATTGGAGGTAAACTCTAAGGTAGGCTCCAGAGCAATCGGTTGAGGTTCAGCTTCTGGATTCCTCTGAGTTGCTGGCAAATTGGTTAACTGGATCGGAGCAGTATTGAAGGTCCAGGCTAAGTCTTGTTCTAGACTATGATTGTTTAGGTCAGCTAATCCAGCTTTGAGGGTAACTTGGACACGAGTGGCTAGAGGCAGAGCTTGGTCAGCTTGGAATCCTACCATCCGTGGGGTTAAGAAACGAAATTTCCCAGGGATAGGGGGTATGATTTCAAATTTCTGTAAGATTTCCCGCTGATTTGGACTTCCCAAGCGTTCAACGGGAATCAAGGGGTCTTTGAAGCGAATCCGAATTTGTGAAAGGGGCTCAGCGATGCCGATGGGACTAATTTGCTCAATCCACTCTGGGATTTGAGGCATCGGTAGGGGAGCTACTGCTGGTAAGGGTTCAAACCCTGAAGTAAGTTTAGCGCTATCACAGCTTACTAGACCTAGGATCAGAAATAATCCCAGTAATAACCCTATGGATGTTTTAATTACCCTACCCATGGCGTGCCTAGATTTTCCTTTTGGAGCTTTCATTTTTGATTAAAGCTCAGATTTTTGAATTTGGCAGGATTGCCCTAAGTTTCGTTAACTCGTGGGGGTAGGGTGGTTGTTGCAGGGGCGTTGCTCAATAATGGAATGATTTTAATAGTGAGGTGGAATGGGCATCTTGCCCGTTCGGCGATCTTGGTAGAATGGGCATCTTGCCCGTTCGGCGATCTTGGTAGAATGGGCATCAGGCGTGGAACAGGCATCTTGCCTGTTTCATTCCCGGGCGGGCAGGATGCCCACTCTACTGCTATTCAGCGCGAAGATTAAGTAACGCCACTTTGTTTACGGCAGTGACTCACAAGCGATACCATCTTTATCACGGTCTAGCCGGTGGGGGTCGCCGGGAAAGCCATCAAGCACCTGTTGGGCTTCAGCTTGAGTACTGAAATCTGAACAATTGCAATCTGAATTCACGCAATCGGGAAATTCAGGTTGTGGAGCAGAAGGCGGGTTAGATGTTGTGTTACTAACCATCTTGGCAAAACGAACCTCAGATAAGCCAATAAGACTTGTCGGTCCATAGTTGGAGACAACATCGATTCTGGCAAACTGAGCTTCCACATTAGGAAAAGAGAAGATAGTAGCCGGAATATTGGTTGCAGGTCCTTTAGGCAGAGTTAGGGTTGAAGATTCAAAAACTGGATCACTAAAATCTGCTTTGTTAGAGAGAACTAAGATAAAGTCTTTGATACCCCGATTAGTTGCCGTTGTATTGAAAGCATTGTAATTCCAGAGGGCTAGTGTATTCAAGACTACTGGGCTGCCAAAGTCAAAGTCAAAGTTGACATCAGCTGCCGTTCCACAATGATTTAGCTTAGCTGAGAGAAAGTTAGCTGGATTTCCTCCAGCTACGTGGAGTTGATCCAGTTCCGTGCCGCTACCAGTCAGTCCATTGCCATTGAAAATGTTAGTTACAGCTCCAAAATTAGGTGTTAACGACCCATGACTTACTGTAACAAAAGCAGTTGGATGTAGGATTTCAGCCTCAGAACCAGGGCTGGAGAGGTTAGGCTCTGTTTGGGCTAGGGCTAGATCGGGGTAACTAGTCAGTGATGCTACTATCGAAAGCATCAACAGAACTGTCATCACCAAAGCTTGAAAGCTTCTCAGGAAAATTTGTTTCACTATTCTATCTTTGAGATTACTTTCAAAACTTTACGTGAATTTGTCCAATTTATCAACCCCATTACATACTTCAATCGTAGCATAAATGTCACACAAAAACCCCCAGGAAATTACAAGAATTTTTTTTAGTATAAATAATCATTTTTTCCTTTGCGGTAGTTGTCTGATTCATCGGGATTGAACTAGAGGGGAAAACTAATGTTGGCAGCAAATATCCCCTCTTTTAGACGTTTTTTATGGTTTAAGTCCCGATATTCTCAAACTAATCAATTCCCAAACTAATCGATTTCAAAAAAACCATCAATCCCTCTCCCCATCCCTGACATTCGTTAAGCCATCCGTTGCCAACAGGAACTTATTTCAAGTGCTCGGAGTAATCTTCAGAAGACTCAGGGTTCAGCTCCCAGCGGAGGTGATCGCGAACCTCTAACTTGTCTCGAGTTTGCACAGCTTCACCATCAACTGAAGAAATTCCCATGGACTCCAGCAAGTCTTCAGTTACATTTTGGTCAGGAGTGGGCGTTTCTCCTCCAACTGCTTCTTCCCCCACTACTTCAGCCTGATACCAATTATCATAAATATCGCCACCGGTGACATTGCCACCGGATAGTTTGCTAGTTCTCAACTTCTCCAAGGTGCGTCCCATCCCAGTGTCACGGTCAACTACACCCTCAAAAATTCGGTCAGGGTCTTCTATTCCAGTTAGGTCTGCTAACAATACTTCTTCAGTATTACGGTTGTCAGTATACCCTTCCTCTCGCTTCAGAATTTCATAAGAGTTGACTATATCCTTGTTCTTGTAATCTGTCATAATCCTTACTCCTGAGTAGTTTCATTGTTTGATTCATTAAAATTCTCCTTATACTTAAATTATACTGCTAAAATAACTATAATTCCAAAGCACTCTCCCCATCACCATCACTCCCCTCACCCCAGCATTATAAGGAATATAACGCTATGCTATCAGTTAGCAACACTATGAAACATTACTCAATAAATTGTAAAATTATCGCCGCTTACGCCTTAGCTACAATCGTGGCAACCTAGAAATCATGGCTCCTTACCCTGAACAGGAATTTTATAAAAAAGTGATTGGTCGCTTTGTTGAAACCCTAGCTGAAGAATTGAAAATTAGGATTTATCCTTTAGGTTCACCTACCTTTAGACTAATTACCAGTTATGTAAGTTATGCGATCGCTCTTTTTTAATACAGATAAATGATCAGACGAATTACCAGTTATGTAGATTATGCGATCGCTCTTTTTTAATACACATAACTGGTAATGTTTCAAGAACTAATTTCAGAGGGTTAACCTGGGAAATTCTAAAAAATTGCTCCTCTTTGAATTAGCTCAAGCTTAGTGGATTCATCAATTCCTACAATATATGCGAATCGGGCATTTTTCACGTCAGCATCACTAAGGTTAGCAGCAAACAGGTCCGCACCAGTGAGGTTGGCATCACTCAGGTTTGCACCAGTGAGGTTGGATCCACTGAGGCAGGCACGACTCAGGTTGGCTCCACTGAGCTTGGCACCAAAAAGGCTGTAACGACTTAGGTTGGCACGACTCAGGTTGGCTCCACTGAGGTCGGCATCACTGAGGTTTGCACCACTCACCCTGGCATCACTGAGGTAGGCACCCCGGAGGTTAGCACCCCTGAGGTTGGCACTAAACAGCTCGGCACTCCGGAGGTTGGTACCCCCCAGGTCTGCACCACTGAGGTTAGCATTTTTCAGGTTGACACGAATTAGGTTGGCACCACTGAGGTTAGCACCACTGAGGTTGACACCACTCAGGTTAAGATTACTGAGGTTAGCACCACTGAGGTTGGCATTACTGAAGTTGGCTCCACTGAAGTTGGCTCCAATTAGGTTGGCTCCAATTAGGTTGGCTCCAATCAGGTTGGCTCCAATTAGGTTGGCTCCACTAAGATTGGCACGAATCAGGTTGGCACGAATCAAGTTGACACCACAGAGGTTAGCATCACTTAGGTTGGGGCGAATCAAGTTAGCACGAATTAGGTCGGCACCACTGAGGTCCGCACCACTCAAGTCCGCATCACTGAGGTCGGTACCACTCAAGTCCGCATCACTGAGGTCGGTACCACTCAGGTCGGCACGAATCAGATTAGCACCACTGAGCTTCGTATTACTGAGATCCGCATCACTGAGGTCTGCACCCCTCAAGTCTCGACCCACAGCTCCACCGCTAGCAATCTCTGCCACTAGACGCCATTTATGATCAAGCTTGCTATTTTCTTCATCATCTGACCTTTCGTTCAAAATTTGAATCTCTTGAATAGGAAAACCGCTTAATTGTTTTAGGTCTTCTGATTTTATCCGAGCTTCAAGCCGTTCGATAGCTTCTTGAAACCCCTCTAAGATTAAGCGGCTTGGTTTAATATCAATAATGTTGATCGTGTATCCTGACGATTGTTGTAAAATAGATTCAATCAGTTTTGAAGGTTGAACTGAATTTATATCTCCTTCTAAGACAAGAATAGCTTTAATTGTTTGACTTTGTCTCTGGATTACAGTCTCTTGGTGGCTCAGGGATTGACTTGGCTCTACACCCTGCACCGGCTCTGAGCGACTGCCATCATTTTTGTTTAGCTGTTCTGATGCTTGTTCTTCTGCTATTCCCGCAATTTCTTTCCAGTCTAGATTCAATCCCTGGCATATGCGTTTAAATAAATCAAGCTGAATGGGCTCTGATTTAAAAAATTTTGTAACTGTATAGTGACTTATCCCTTGTGACTTGGGGAAGTTACTTTTTAACTCAAACCCTAGCTTATCAAAAGCTTTTTTCGCTGTTTCAATACCTTTTGAAGAGGCGGCGATAGTTAGTTTTTTAGTTTTATTACCCTGGCTAAACTCTGTCATAGTCTTGCTGATTTAGCATAACTATAGCATCAGAAGTTTTGAACAGAGAATAGATAATAAGGAATAGGTAACAGGGAATAGGGAATAGGGAATAGGGAATAGGTAACAGGGAATAGGGAACAGGGAGCAGGGAACAGGGAACAGGGAACAGGTAACAGGGAACAGCCAATAGTCAAACAATTCTGTGTAACTCATGAGTCCTAGGAACGCTATAAATTCAATAGTCCTAGGAACGCTATAAATTCAATGAATATTACATAATTTACCTGCTCCAGTTATTTTTTTAAACTATCTCTAACCCCTCCAAATAAAAACTTATAAAAACCCTTGACTACTTAAACAATAATCATTACAATAATCAATATAAACCCACAAGGATTTCAAGTTCTGACTTATGTCAAAATACTCTAACCAAAACCTAAAGAAACAACCTGTTGAGCACACTCTAAAAGGTCCTCGTCAAGCCGTAATCCATAGTATGCAAAGGTTTTATTCCCTAGGCTATGGAGAGATTGCCGACTGGAGCCCTTTGGAACCTACTGAAACTCCAGGGGAAGTGAAGACAACCATGATGAAGTATTGGCTGTTGCCATAACACCTTAATTTCTGGGGGGGCTTCCCCCCAGAGCCTTGGCTCCGGTCTGGTCCCGTAGGGTGGCCGAAAGACCAAGGTCAATCAAATAAGATCACATCAGTTTCGGTTTGGGAACTCAGTGACATAAGTCATTTAAATAGCCGTGGATAGTATTTCTACGGCTATTTTTTTTGGTGAGCTCGCCCCTAACGCAGCCTACCGCACTTTTTTACAAATATGAGATGCACCCACGCGAACAACCTTATACCTTAAACCTTGGCCTTTAGACACGCGTGCGCGTTCAACCTGCAACCTTAAACCTTCAACCTTAAACCTTCAACCTTAAACCTTCAACCTTAAACCTTACTAACCTTAAATAATCAAATATACCAATCCTAAATGAATTGTGAGAATTTTTGTTCTCTTTTCCCTACTCCCTACTCCCTACTCCCTACTCCCTGTTCCCTGTTCCCTGTTCCCTGTTCCCTGTTCCCTTTGGTATATGTACCAATTTGGCATAACAAAACCAGCTGATACCCTTAAACTACAATTAGTGCAAATATAGCCTTGATCATAGTTATGAGGTACAGTAAATTTTATTACCCCTACTCCCTACTCCCTACTCCCTGCTCCCTGCTCCCTGCTGCAAATAAAAACGCTATAGCTAATAGAGAAAAGCGGCTCGCTAACTGATGAATGATTCCAAAAACGCCATCGATATATTTGCAGGGGCAGGTGGCCTTTCTCTGGGTTTCCATATGGCTGGGTGGCAGATCACCACAGCAATAGAAATTGATAAATCTGCTGTTTCCACTTATCGAGAAAACTTTCCTAGCACTAATGTTATTCGCTCCGATATTCGAGCTATAGACTTTACTCAATTTCAAGGTATTGACCTAGTAGTAGGTTCACCGCCGTGTCAACCTTTTGCTGTCCCAAAACAAGAGCAAAATAAACAGTTATCCCGAGCCAATCCTAAGGATTTAGTTCCAGAATTTATTCGAGCAGTCAGGGAGATTCGACCCAAGGCATTTTTAATGGAAACTATGCGTGGGTTGCAAAGCTCTAAAAATTTTAACTATTATCAATGGATTATTCAGCAGTTTCAATCCCTAGATTATTCAGTTTATGTAGACCTTTTAGAAGCAGCATCCTATGGAATTCCCCAGTATCGTGAACGTCTATTTTTCGTCGGTTTAGCCACAAAAACTGATTTTAGGTTTCCCCTGAAAACCCATGGTTTAGGGACATCTAATTCCTATATTTCATCGGGTTCAGCCTTAACTGATGTTCCCGACTATGAGCCGAATAGCACTAAAGTTTCCTATGCCAATAAACCCGTTATTCGTCCTACCCCTTGGACAGCAACTCTAGTCAAGGGTGGGGGAAAACCCATCAATTTCGATGCACCAAGTCCTACCATTACCGCTACTATGGGAGGTTACCGAACCCACATTATTGACCCTGAAGGTGTTTTACTGGTGTATCATCGTCATTTAATGAATGGGGGAAAGCCCAGATCAGGAACAGTTGAAGGGGTAAGACGGCTGACGGTACGGGAATCAGCTAGACTCCAATCCTTTCCTGATCATTTTGTATTCAAAGGTTCTAAAACATCACGATACAGACAGGTTGGTAATGCTGTACCACCACGGTTAGCCAAAGCAGTTGGAGAAGCAATCCATCAAGCAATCTTCCCCTCTGAGCTATCAACGACAAAAGACTTTCAATCCTATTTTGATCAGCTTTGCGACAAATTGCATCTGCGGCTGTAGGGGAAAAGAGTGTGGGAGATAGGGAGATGGGGAGATGGGGAGATGGGGAGATGGGGAGATGGGGAAGATTTTTATTAAGGGTAATTATCCTGAAATGATATAAGAGCTAGGTCGCTTATTCTGGCTACATTCTAGCTGACCTGTCGCCCCGTCAGGGGTAAAAAGTAAAATTTAGAGCGTTTTTCATAACTATGAGGTACACAGGATTTTTTACCTGTTCCCTCTTTTCCCCTCCTGGGAGGGGTTAGGGGTGGGTTCCTGTTCCCTGTTCCCTGTTCCCTGTTCCCTGTTCCCTGTTCCCTGTTCCCTGTTCCCTGTTCCCTGTTCCCTGTTCCCTGTTCCCTGTTCCCTGTTCCCTGTTCCCTGTTCCCTGTTCCCTGTTCCCTGTTCCCTGTTCCCTGTTCCCTGTTCCCTGTTCCCTGTTCCCTGTTCCCTGTTCCCTGTTCCCTGTTCCCTGTTCCCTGTTCCCTAAAACCAGGAACTATGTACCTCACAAAATTGAAAACCGCTATATTAGTTACCGTTGAAAAGTGACTCATACTTAACCCTCTCAAAGACATCTAGCAAGCTATTGGGCGTGGCGTTTAGGATTTGAATCGAATTTGCGTCCGCCAGACGGCGCATCAGCTTGTAATTTCCCCACTGATCGACATATTCCTGGCAAAACCACTCAATGTCGCGCTCATTCCACTCCAGAGGGCGTTTGGTAACCTGCACAAATTCTTCTGTTGAGAAAAAATATTTGCTCTTATTCAAGCCGATAATCTGATTGTGGTCACAGCCAAGCAGGTAAATTTGTCGGAAGCCCATATAAATCGCCACTTGCAATGCCATAATCGTGACGGTGTGAATTGGCAAGATAGGACGGGTGAGATCTATGCCTGTGTTCAAGATCATCTCTGAGGAGGCACCAAACCAGAGATAATGAAGTTGTCGATTGGCAAAATGCCCAGCTCCCTCTACTCGTTCTTGGTCGGGTAGGGCAAAGAAAAATGTACTATCTCCAGTTCCCTGATCCAATTCTTTCATCCAACCGGACCAAGATTCTTCTGTAAGCGGGAGATGATAGGGGGCGATGCAGTAGTAACGTGGCCGGATCAGGCTATAATCTGGGTGGAGGAAGAAATTACCAAAAAATTTGGGTTTAAAGCCCCGTCCTTATAGGACGGCTTTTTTTGAAATTCAGACTTGACGGTTTTCTCGCATCGTGTTAAGATTAAAACCTAAGTAAAAAAACAATTAATGTTCTAGATAAACATGATATTAAAATAAGTAGATGATGTAAAAAATAAGCTAAGATATCAGCTTATTGCATAATCAAATTCTTAGATTTGGATATCTACGAAAACATAATATCAATAAAAAGTTTATCTAACTTGTTAACTAGATTAGGTACGGTGGGGCACACCGAAACCTGGGTCATAGACCAAGTACGCTTGTGGAGAGGAGACCTCTATTTTTTCTGGCTCCGGCCTGGTTAAACAAGTCACCTCGTAGAAGCAAGAATCCCCGTCCTTCCAGGGCGGGGAGTGTCAATGACCGCAATACAGTTCTCCCCCTGCAACAATTTAAGGTTCTGTGATTTGATGCTCGGCCCGGTAGCCAGAATAAAGCAGCGTTCTCCGGCATGGCGATTGTGCAAGACCTGATTTTTTTGTAGAAGAAGTTGGTGCTCTCGTGGGATGGTATAGAAATTCAAGCTCTCTACCCATATGCTCAAGTTCGAAAGAATAACTTTTTTGATGCCTGGTGGAACGGTCCAATAAGCAATTTTGTTGGCTAAGATCATCCAAGGTTTCATATTGTGCTTTCTTCCTTTTTTGAGTGGAATGTCTGGTTAAGTTCTCGAACCAAGCGATCAACCGTATTTTTGTTTAGGCCATGTTGTTTTGCCCCTAGTGTGATGGTCTCCTGGGTTGAATGATGACAGCCCAGACAGTATAATCCATAGCGGCCTAGAATCCTTTGAGCTTGGTTACCATGGGTTTCGAGCAAGTCGGCGATGACGGTGTCGCCTGTGATCGGCTGATGGTCTATGGGTGGCACTGAGGCAGGCTTGTTATAGTATGGAGCTTGTAATAAGCGCCAGAAACCAGCATTGTATATATTAGGGCTTCTGGAAAAGCGGCACCAATGGCCGATATGAGCCTCATCCCAAGAGAGATTTTCTGTCACAATCTTGGCCAAAATGCCAAGGGGGATTTTCATGAGCAAGTTGGGCACATCGGGTAGCTCGGACAGGATTTCCAGCCGCCCAGCTGTTATTGAAAAGGAAACAGAGAAGGTTACCTCGTCAAAATCCTCTCGAGTTGCTTGTACGGTGACGGTTATCTCTTCGCAGAAGGCGATATCCGGCACGTCATTCAATTGGAGAAAATACGCTTCCAACTCGGAACGGGTCACTGTTGTGGAGCAAGCATGATATTGGGAAAATAAAGCTTGATCAAAATTCTGCTCAATGTAGCGCAGTTTATAGTTTATGTCATCGAGTTCCTCTCGATTCTGCCAGACACGCTTAATCTTGCCTGTTGAACTCTCCCAGCTCTCTCCAGGTAGAAGAGGAATTACTTGTACGTCACTGCCCTCAAAAAGCTGCACCACATCGTCTAAGGTATTGGTACTCATTAGGCGAACATACTCACGATGAGTGGGATGGCACCAGGTGAAATTACCCGCAAAGGGTAAGAGGTATTTCGCGCCATACAGCTTCATCATCTGTTTGAGCATCTCAAGTAAGCCTTGAGCGCTACGTTTTGAGATGTTAACCTTTTGCTTTTGGCTAAGATGACTCCAAGTCCAAGGGTATCCTGATGCTCCAGGAACGAACAAAGAGGCGACCATATCCACAGGAGGCAGCAACGAGGCAATGCGATGGTTAATGCCCGCATCATTGATATTGAGCACACGAAAGCCATCAATCTCCATCAAAACAATGGCATCATTCCATAAACTGCCTGGTTCAAAGCAGGTCAGATGAATATGTTTTGAGAGTTGGACTCTCTCCCCAAAGGCCATGGGACGTATATCCTGAAAGCCCAATGCCGTTAAACCCTCGATCAGGCGACGATTGGGAAAGTCGGGCACGTAAATCGGCGTTGAACGGTCAAAATGGTCTAAGGTTTCTTTATGAAAATGATCCGAGTGCTCATGGGAAATCCAGATCGCATCAGGACGCAAGGTGGAAATGTTCACTATGGGAGCGGGATAAAGCATCCAAGAGCCTAAAAAGGCTGACCCACAAAGCCAAGGATCGGTGAGAAGGGAAAAGCCTTTGTAGCCCACTTCTAGGCAGGAGTGGACATGTAATGTAATCGCCAAATCCTGGATATCTTTGCCTGTTTGAGGGAGAGGGCTTATGGAAGGGGCACATGGCACTTCCGCTAAGAAGTGATCCCCCGAAACTGTTACTGGTATCGCCGACAACGCCGCCTGGTTGTTTATTCCCTTTCCGGTTCCATGTTCAAAGCGCCAGCCATGAAACGGGCAAGTAAAACACTCGCCGTCATCGGAAACTTCCCGCCCTTGGTGGGGGCAAACCCTTGATATAAGCTGATAACCCGATTCGGAGCGCACCAAATAGTAGGGCTGGTTTCCCAGAGATATTGGTACGGGGAGCTTGGCTTTGGCGGGGTCAAGGTCAATTTTATAAGTTGTTGGTACGAAATTCACTGTCTATTTTCTGCTTCTTGAGAAAGAAATAAGCATAGCAAGAGCTACCCAAAGTGATACACAATGGTTTAAAACCAATAGACATCGCTATATCCCAAAACTCGTCGAGATGATAGGAGGTGAAGGTGATGGCATTTTGGTGATAATCCCGCAGCTTGGGCTTAAATTTTTCAGACCCATCATCGTATCTGATTTGGATCAGGGCCACACCCTGATCAGATAGGAGTTGATAAGCCAACTTGGTGACTCGTACTCCATAGTCTTTGCTCGGAAAGTGTTGATAAACGGAGGTGGAAAGAAAAAAGTCTATGGTCGAGTCAACATGGTCAAGGACTTGTTCTGGTTTCTCAGCCTCAATCGAAATCGCCTGGAACCCATCAAAGCCAAGACTTTCCAGTTGGCGCTGTGATTCAGCCAGATTAGCCTCCGAAATATCTACGCCTATGAATGTCTCGACTTCTGAACAAAACTGTACCGCATTCGCGCCGCCCCCAGGACCCCACTCAATCATGCTACGAATGGGCCTGGTGGTGTTAGCAAACAAACATAGTTTCTCAAACCGTTCCAAGTTCATTTGCCCGACCCGAGTCCAACGTTGTTCGTCAGACCATCTGCCTTCCCCCAGCCAGTGAGAAAGGTCTTTAATACGGTCGCTCTTATCGCTGCGACTCCAAAAATCCCCCGCATCTCGTGAGATTCTTTCCGACGACTGGGGGACGAACTCCTTTACCCTTGCTAAGAGATACCTCGTGCTATGAATTGAATCAGCAATTGCCTTCTTCACTTCTCATTTTTTCCTTTGCTATGTTTCCATGCCTCAAATCGTTGTCAGGGTAGCTCACCCATTAATTAAAATTAATATAATCACACACCCCGATAGATTTAATAAGAATCAAAACTCATAACCAAATGCATCCAAATCATCTTTATAATATAGCCGACATTTTTCTAACAACCTGGGATTATCCGCAAAATATTCAACATACGCCTTATGCTTAGACTTGTTTTCCTGGGGAACCGTATCAACTGCGATATTGAGACGATATAATACCTTGATTATATCTTGTTCAAGATTTTCAAAGCGACAAATAAAATCTATTGGCTTGTCTGATAATTTATGACTAACAAAATCAATGTTTGGACGTAGGGCATCTGTTTCAGCGCTCATTAAATCAAAGTAAGCTTCTAAAGAGAGGCTGTGTAAAAAGGGATATTTAGCAAAATAAAAGCCTTTATAGTCAGATGCCGTATGATACGAAAAGGAACTAACCAAGCGCTCAAAAGGGTTTCTGATCACCACAAAAGAGAAATAGCGCTCCCATATTTTAGGGCTAACTAAGACAGTTGGTACCCGGTGATCACCAGGAAACCAGGGGCCGAAAATTTTTTTTATGGTCGTGCCAGCACATTTCGGATTGTGGACAAAAATAAACCTCCTATAATGATCGACATTTTTTGATGAATTGTCCGGCAACAGCATATCTCGCCATCTACTGTATTTTATTTCATCAAAAATAGTTCTTAGCATCATGAATTCAATCCTGCTCTAAATAGATAAGTCGATCTCTATCTTTTGGCGGCGCAGCATTTCTTGACATGCTTGAATGGTCTCAGTTTTTAATACACCTTGGTACTGTTTGACTTGACCACTGCGTGTAAATTCACCCTTAAAGGTGTATAAGTGATGGCTGCCATATTGCTGGTTTGTTTCTCGCCCCATCCGTCTAATATTCTCAAAGCTGGATAACTCAAGACTTTGACGCAGAATATGCTCTTGGACTTCAATACCCAAGGCATGAAAGAGACGGTTGAACTCGCCGTAGGCGTCTGCACGCATATCTTCGTAGCGCATGATAACATCACAGCGATTGATAATGCTTGTGTAGTGCCAAATCCATCCTGGCAGCCTGGACAAAACAAAGGCATCAATTGGGATTTCCTTCACTGTTTGCCCGGTTCTTTTTTCTTCGACCCGATAGAGGGAAATCAAAACGTCTAATGGGTTGCGGTAAAGGAAAATCACTCGGCCAAAGTAACGAAAAACTTTCCTATATGGCGAATGGGTTCTCACCAAAATCGGAAATCCGGGCATGAAGTGTCGCATTATAATACCATTGTCATTAAATACTTGTTGTTGGAGCTCAGATAATTGTACATAGGTGAGGGTTTTGTCGGCGTCGTTGAGCAAGATATTAAAGTAGTTAAAGATAACAAAGCGGGTCCACGTATTGCCACTTTTCGGATGACCAGCCAGTAAAATCGATTGTTCCTGCAACCCTTGCTTTTCCAGACTTTGAACGATAAATTGATGGTGTGGCGGCATTAACAGATAGTCGCGTATGTTGTGTCTTAAGATTTTGAGCTTCCTCGCCACCTTTTTGCCGAACGATAAGATAAACCGAACTGGTACCACGTTCGATGATGTGGATAATATAGTGGTTGATTTACTCATGGTCTGCCCTCGTTAGGGCTTCGTAATTACACCTCTTGCAAAAGTAGTTTTATGATAGTGTTTGCGTCAATTATTGTCCACTGTTCCCTGTTTCCTGTTCCCTGTTCCCGACAACTGCCACGAAGTCTATTGTTTCATCACTTATCACTCCAAATCAGCCCAATCCAGTTGCGTGTCTTTTAGAATATGCCGTCGCGCTCTCTTACCCAACAGATTTTCAAAGTCAACGGCCTTAATCTGCCCTGTAGCGGGACGCTTAACCCAAATATTTTCCATCGTCAGCCTTTCTCCAGGCAATATCTCTCCTATTGAGACCACGCAAGCATAAGCAAAGTCAATGGTGGGTTGTTCTTCGGGCAAGATCTCTTTTGTGCCTCCCAAGGCGCTATAAATAACCTTTGAGCCGTGGATTAACTCTTTTAGTTCAGTTGGATCAATCGAAATTGGAACGTCGGGTCCTGGCCAGCTTTTATCGGAAGTAAAGTGCTTTTCCAAGATGCGAGCCCCCAATGGCACTGCCCCAAAACAAGTATAGTTGCCAAGGGAATGATCGCTCAAACCTAACACTGCGTCCGGAAACTGTTCTGCCAGAACCGATAATGCCCCCAAACGAACCTTCTCATAAGGTGTCGGGTAGATGGAGGTGCAGTGCATGATGGCAAAGGGGACGCCCGCTTCTCGCAAGATGTCCACCGCTGGCATAATTGAGGCCAAATTATTCATCCCCGTACTGAGGATAACAGGCTTACCATAAGCAGCGATATGCTTGACCAACGGGTAATTATTGCACTCGCCAGAACCGATTTTATAACCACAGACCCCCATCTTTTCCAAGCGGATGGCAGCGGCTCGTGAGAAAGGGGTACACAGATAGATCATACCCTTTGACTCCACATAGGCTTTGAGCCGAACTTCTTCATCTTCGGAAAGGGCACAACGCTTGATGATCTCCCAAATACTCTCATTGGCGTTACCCGGTACCACATCATTAGGAATCATCTCATCTTCAATGACGTGGCACTGGAACTTTACACACTCACAGCCCGCCCCATAGGCATCATCGACCATGCGAATCGCTTTATCAAAATCCCCTTCATGATTGATCCCGATTTCGGCAATAACTAACGGGGGATGTTCCGCCCCAATTTTTCGGCTACCCAGCTCAAATCTATTCATAGGCCAACTCCTCTAACCAAATGGTTTCTCCCTCAAACTGTGCCTGATGGCACTCGAAAAACCTCTTGAATACCAAAGGGTTCACTCCCATAGATTCTAACTCACGCACCATCCATGGGAAGAAAGAATAGGTCTGAATACCTGACAAAATAGGCAGATAGACCAAAGCTGATGAAAATATTCCATAGCAAGCCTGGATCTGACCCTCTTCCAGGACTATTTCAACGGGCAATGATACCTTTTCTGCAAAGAGCTGAACAGTAGGTACAGATGACAAAATAGCCGTTGTTTTTGCCTGGGAGTCCCGGGGATGGGGTTTATAGAAAACCAGCTGATATTGGCGAACTAACTGCTCCAGGATACGCTTCGTCAAATCCACCTGATGTTCCATCTTGAGTAAAGAGTCTTCTGCTAAAGACTGGGATAAAAAGAGGGCTGAATTTTTGCCCTCATCTTGTCCTGACCAATCAATATATTCTGATAAGTTAGCACGCTGTTTCAGCTCATTTATTTTACTGGGGGTCACAAATTGAGATAAATCATGGATAATGGCACCAGTAAACTTAACCTTTGGGGATTTTTCAGGAAACATTAGATAGGCTTCATCAAATTTCATCAAATTATGATATGGTGAATAGATATGCTGCCTATTTGTTAGATAGAGGAACAGGCAGGTTCCTATACTCCCTATAATGGTCTCGATTCCTATAGGCCCTCGATACAACTGTTGTTTTATCCATCTGATGGTGTTTAGAGTCCTGGTTACGGTGGAAACAGACTGGGGAGGCTTATATGCACCTAACCCATCTTCTAAATAGATGAAACGACAGTTTCGGCGTTGGCTTTCTTGGTGTAAAAAGCGCAACACTGGTTGTCCAAGGTTAGAATGGATGTATATATGAGAGAGACTGTCCAGAGTATCTAATTTTTCTCTCATCCTCCCTTCACTCTTAGATAGGGTGAGATGATAATTGTAGGGAGAGCGCAACAACTTTTTAGGAATAATACAAGCTTCTTTCTCCTGGAAGTTGACGTACCATATACTTGACCATAGCTCAGGAATCAGCAAAGTTTTCCATGACTGGGATAATTGATAAAAGAGCGGGTAGGTATAGAGCCAGAGATGGTTTTCTTCTTCGGGCAATAAAGATGACACCAAACATTGGGCCCAGGTAAAACTTAATACTGAACAAATCGCAAACAGATTTGACATTTTACCTCCAAACATAAAGTCAAACTCACTTTGAGTGTATCAATGTTTTGCAGGATTATTCAAAATCAAATCCGCCAGGTACAAATCCCAAGGCGTGTCAATCTCTAGGGAGTGTTCAGGTGTCATCACATAAGCATAAGTAGAGTTTGTTTCCAAAGTCTGCTTTTCCATTAAGATATCCCGCCGTACCAAAAATATCGCCCCATTCCAAGCATAGGCGGGCGGCAGCACTTGTCGGCGCAGGTAGCCATCGGGTTTTTGCACAAAATCCTGTAGTTTACCGTCACTCGTGATCCGCCTCGTAAAATAGGGATGGGTGGACGCCTCACAGACACTGACCACACTATCAGCATTCTGAGCCAAAGCCAATTCAATCCCTAAGTCAATATCCTTAGCCGAACGCAACGGCGAAGTCGGCTGCAACAACATCAGATAGTCTAGTGTTGTCCCTTCAAGTTGTTCTAACCACTCGACAGCATGTATCAACACAGGAATGTGAGGTGAATCGTCTTGCGCTAGTGCTGCGGGGCGCAGGAATGGCACCTCAGCCCCCCACTTTTTCGACACGTCAGCAATCTCTTCATCGTCAGTAGAAACCATCACACGATTCAACCTATGACTTTGTAAAGCCGCTTCGATTGTCCAAGCAATTAGGGGCTTACCCGCCAGCAAGGTAGTATTCTTACGGGGAATGGACTTCGAGCCACCCCGTGCGGTAATCAAACCAATAATTTTGCTCATGTAAACTCTCGCTTTCTCTTGCTCTTCCTCGCCGCTATTACAAAGGATAATTATATTCCTTCAAAGGCAAATCTACCCTATTTAATAATGAGCGATTACTGGTGCGAAAATAATCATTTAATTGAACGCGCCTTTGCTTGGAGATAAAACTTCGTTTACCAGATATACGATTAAACAGTAATGGGTCTAAATAGCCTTGTAAACACCGACGAAAAAAGTGTGAATTTATCGCTATAAAAGGAATAACGGGGTTGGGATTGAATGATGGGCTATACACAAATCGGTTTACTATACGTGCGATCGCGATAGAAATAGAAGACATGCCTTGATTAGTTTTGTTCATAAAAATTTTGTTATCGAAACTATTTGATTTTAGCGACATGAACGCAAACAGTTGACTCAAAAATTCATAAGGTGATGCTTGGAATGCCTCATATAAACAGACAAAAACCGCCCCAGTACCAAAAAGCTGTTGATAGTAATTAATCATCCTGTCGTAACATAAATGTTTCAAGGAAAAATAAACACAGCATTCATGGGAAAGATTTAAGAAGCTATCAAAACCACAGCCTCCCCCCTGATGGATATACTGTCTATACAACGAATCAATCATATCTAACTGGTTACGGATAGAAATAATGATCTTCGCATTAGGGAATACCCCATGTAGCCTATCGGCAATGATACGGCTATCACTTCCTCCCCGATATGGAGCTCCTGAAAATTGCTCCCATGAGATTAATTTAACTTTGGTGGTACTAGAAACTGATTGTGCTTTCAAACGGATTTCATCGGCGTTAAAATCAAAATCATGGCACGTCACAATGTCCGCCAGCCATTTGTACTTTGGATAATGGCGATTCCAATACTCTATTTCTGGGTGATTAGGAAAAATATATTGTTGTAAAAATGTCGTGGCTGTTTTATGGTAGCCAATATGAATAAACATAAATTACGGGCTTGCTATATGTCTACTTAAGGAGCAGTATCAAAGAGCTTGGAGGATTTTTTGATGTTATTAAAATCAGTAATATTGTACCTATTTAGAAATGCTATAGACACAAAATCTCACCGTAAGCATTCAGCCGTCAGCTATCAGCTATCAGCTCATGGGCTACGCGCAGGCTACGTGAGGTGCTTTTGAAGAAAACAGGTAACCATTTGTTTAATCTGAGTGAAGTCACAGGGTCGTTCGCACAGCGTGGCCATTCGCGTAGCGTGGCCTTTTGGCCAAGGCCAAAGCCTGTGACACAAAGCTGACCGCTGACCGCTGACCGCTGATAGCTGAATGCTTACATCTCACCTTTACTCACTTTCCTGGCGTTTAAATGAAAACTTTAAAAAAGTGTAGCGGGGAGAGACTGAGATCAATACGACCATCGAAGCCCACTCCTGAAATTAAATAAATAAATATTATTTAATTTGTTCATAGTAAATTATTTAATTAAGTTTTAGCGAGCACCGATTGATATTTTTAAATTAGTTCCTAAGCCAAAACTAGTAGTTATGAACTAAATAGCTATTCTTAGTAAGCTATAGCTTTCCGGACAATTGATTAAATTTTTTTTTGGGATAACTTTGTCTAAGAGATATCTGCGGTAAATTAAAGTTTAGCTCAGACCTGGGGTTTCAGGTTTATTTTTCGCAGAGGTATAATCCTTAAATTGCTTTTAATCAAAAATTGTCCATGCCTCTAATCATAGAATATCAAAAAACGGCGAATAATTCAAGGCTATTTTGCCAACTCCTCCCCACATTCCGCACTTCATAGTGTAATCCGTAATCATGACGCTTTATCTAGATATTATCAAACACATAAATTTAAAAAGTACCAGTATTTATACGCAAAAAAATTGCCAAGCTACACAGGATTATCCTATTACTTTGCATACTACAAATTAATCGGCGGAATGTGGCCGACAAGATTGATCAACCAATACACTACAGTAAACAGATCCCCTACTGAGCTTTTGACAACGCTTGATCAAGAACCTGATTATACTGTTTAGCAATGACTTCAGGAGTAATATTCTCTAGTAAATACTGACTACCAGCCTGACCTAGAGAGTCTACTAATATCAAGTCTGGTTGAATACCCATAATTAAGGAGAGGGTGGGAGATGGGGAGATGGGGAGATGGGGAGATGGGGAGGTGTGGGAGGTGTGGGAGGTGTGGGAGGTGTGGGGAGATGGCAAAGATTTTTATAGCCTTAATCATACTTATGAGTGAGATACAGGAGGTACAGTCAACTTAGTTACCCCTACTCCCTACTCCCTACTCCCTACTCCCTTAATGGAGTGTGGGGAGATGAAAGTGATGTGTAGCAACCTGATTTGCGTTCACGTTTGTCCATCAGAAGTTAACGTTTTTTGTTAAGTTAAATTATTAATTATTGAGTTTTTACGTATTATTATTAATATTTTTTTAGAAGCAAGCCTAACATTCCCCTTGATGGCAAGAGGAATCCCATAAACAGCAGGAGATCTAAAGGCATTACCCAAAAATTTAATATTTTTTTAAAAATTCCTCTAGACCTAATCCTTGACTTACTGGGATATACTAGGAAATACTAGGTAGTCATAGGTAAGTTCGGTTAAAGATTCACAAAAAACTAAATAGTATTAGGAATAGTATTAATAATGATATCTAGAATTGGTGAGACCTCCTTCTAGAGGTCGTATAACTGTTGATAATCCTGGATTAAGGTCGGAGAATTATGGTAGGAATAGATTTACCAGTACAACAAACCAGATTGGATCACGAACCGATTCATGTCATTGGTCAAATTCAGCCTCATGGGGGACTGTTGGTACTGGAAGAGCCTGAGCTAAAAATCTTACAAGTTAGCAACAATACCTCTAGGGTTTTGGGAATCCCTGTCGAAGCCATGCTACAAAAAACCCTAGAAGATGTACTTGACCCATTCCAAGTGGAGAGAATTAAAGCTGGGTTATCTGAGGAAAATCTAGACCTGATCAATCCTACTAAAATTTGGGCGAGGAAAAAAGGGGATGATTACGCAGTCTTTGATGGTGTGTTTCATCGTAACTCAGATGGATGTCTGATTCTGGAATTAGAACCAGCAGTTTCCCGGGAGACTATTCCATTTTTAAGCTTTTATCATCTAGCACGAGCCTCCATCAACCAGCTCCAACAAACCTCGAATCTCCGGGATTTTTGTCAAATCATCGTCAAAGAGGTGCGAAAAGTCACTGGGTTTGACCGGGTGATGCTCTATAAATTTGAAGATGATGACCATGGAGCCGTTATTGCGGAAGAAAAACTAGACAGTCTGGAATCTTACCTAGGCTTACACTATCCAGAATCCGATATTCCTAAACCAGCCAGACGATTATTCTGTTCCAATTGGATTCGATTAATTCCAGATGCTAATTCCCAACCTGTTGAGATTTTTCCTACCAATAACCCAATCACCAATCGTCCCCTTGATTTAACATTATCGATTCTCAGAAGTGCTTCCCCCTGTCATATCAAGTACCTCCACAATATGGGAGTTGGGGCGTCTTTGACGATTTCATTGATTAAAGATCAAAAACTCTGGGGACTTATTGCTTGTCATCATCAGACCCCTAAATATGTATCCTATGAGTTGCGCAAAGCTTGCGAATTTTTAGGACGAGTGATCTTCTCAGAAATTTCAGCCCGAGAAGAGACGGAAGACTATGACTATCAGATGAAGTTGTCCTATATTCAATCAATATTGATTGAGTATATGTCCCAAGAAGAAAACTTTATTGATGGCTTAGTTAAGCATGACCCCAATTTACTGGACTTGACCAGTGCTCAAGGTGCAGCAATTTGTTTTGGGGATAATTTTACGGTTATTGGTGAAACCCCTAGTGAAGAAGACCTCAAGTTTTTGGTGCAATGGCTGAAACAGAATGTTGATCAAGAGGTTTTCTATACTGATTCCCTGCCTCGCCTTTATCCTGATGCACAACGGTTTAAAGATATTGGTAGTGGCCTGCTAGCCATCCCAATTTCCAAGAGAAACTATGTGCTGTGGTTCCGATCAGAGGTGATTCAAACTGTTAATTGGGGGGGTGACCCCAATAAAGCCTTTGAAACAACCCACACAGAGGGGACTTTGCAACTGTCGCCCCGTAAATCCTTTGAACTGTGGAAAGAAACTGTTCGCTTAACCTCTTTACCCTGGAAACAGGTAGAAATTAAGACAGCACTGGAACTGAGGAAAGCACTGATTAATATTGTTCTGCGTCAAGCTGATGAATTGGCTCAATTGGCTCAGGATCTAGAACGTTCCAATGCGGAACTGAAAAAGTTTGCTTATGTGGCATCCCATGACCTACAAGAACCCCTGAATCAAGTGGCCAATTATGTGCAGCTTTTAGAAATGCGCTATAATGATAGGCTTGACGAAGATGCCAGCGAGTTTATTACCTTTGCGGTTGAGGGAGTCAGCCTCATGCAAACCCTGATTGATGATGTGTTGGCTTACTCGAAAGTCGATTTGCAGGGCATTGAGTTTAAACTGACGGAAGTGGAGACGGCCTTAGACCATGCTCTGGCTAATTTGCGGGGACGCATCCGTGAAACTGGGGCAGTGATTACCCATGACCCCTTCCCAACAGTTATGGCTGATAGCACCCAGTTGATGCAACTGTTCCAGAACTTAATCGGTAATGCGATCAAGTTCCGCAGTGAACAGCCGCCGGAAATCCATGTGGGGGCAAAACGACTGGAGGATTCATGGCTATTTTCAGTGCAGGATAATGGCATTGGCATTGAACCGCAGTTTAGCGATCGCATTTTCGTGATCTTCCAACGTCTGCACACCCGGGATGAGTATCCTGGCACAGGTATGGGTTTGGCTATCTGTAAAAAGATTCTGGAGTGCCACCGGGGCAAAATTTGGGTAGAGTCAGAACTAGGTCACGGTGCCACCTTCTATTTTACAATTCCAGTAAGGGGACGCGAGCGTGAGCGTAGAAACGGACGAAAGACACAAAATCATATTTTTGGTTGAAGACAATAAAGCCGATATTCGCTTAATCCAAGAAGCGTTAAAAAATAGCTCGGTACCCCACCAGGTAGTAACGGTCAGAAATGGCATGGACGCTATGGCTTACTTACACCAAGAAGGAGAGTATGCTGATGCCGTCCGTCCAGACCTGATCGTGCTAGATTTAAACTTGCCAAAAAAGGATGGTCGAGAGGTGCTCGCAGAGATTAAGGCTGACCCTAATCTCAAACGGATTCCTGTGGTGGTATTAACTACCTCAAGAAATCAGGATGACATTTTCCATAGTTACGACTTGCATGTGAATTGCTACATCACCAAATCCCGCAATCTTAGCGAATTATTCAAAATCGTCAGAGGAATTGAAGACTTTTGGCTCTCGACTGTCACCCTGCCATCACAATAAAAGGATTAGGGATTAGGGATTAGCCATAAACCATGAGACACTAAGGATTAGACATCAGGGTTGACTAATACAAAATCAGGAAACCAATGACGATTCTCTATCAAAGGAGAAATCCACACCAATCAGCCCAAGCAAGGAATACTACAAGGTAATGCCTGAAGGCTCAGTAAAAATCTTGTTAATTGAGGACAACCTGGCAGAAGCCAGATTGTTACAAGAGTTTTTGAAAGAAGCTCAGTTCAGGCAGTTTAGTCTAGTTCATGTCAAGCGGTTGCGGGATGCACTCCAGGAAATCGCTCAGGCTAGAGCAATCTCAATTCCCTACGATGTGATCTTGTTAGATCTGACTCTACCGGACAGCCACGGACTAGCATCCCTCGGACCCTTGATGAAGCAAGCGCCTAGTTTACCGATTGTAGTGCTAACCAATACCAATGATGATGAATTAGCGATTGAGGCAGTTCGTCAGGGAGCACAAGATTATCTAGTCAAGCGGCAAGTCAAGGGAAAAATGCTGGTTCGTTCCTTGCGCTATGCTATTGAACGTAAGCAGGCAGCAGTTGCATTACGACAAGAAAATCAAGCCCTAGAAAGTCAGGTTCAGGAACAAACCGCTGAGTTGGTTAGAGCCAAAGAAGTCAATCAGCGCAAAGCGGAATTTGTTTCCATGCTCTCTCACGACTTTCGTAATCCCTTAAATACAATCCTCCTTTGTTCTGGATTGCTCCAAGACAAAGAGGAACAATTACCTAAAGAGAAAAAACTGGTTCATTTGCGGCTAATTCGCTCGGCCATCAAAAACATGGCCCAGTTGTTGGATGAGGTTTCATTAATCAGCAAAGCTGATTCCGGCAAACTCCTGTGTCAACCTACTCGGTTGGATTTGAAACGGTTTTGTCACCAATTAGTAGAAGAGTTACAAATTATTACCAACAACAACCATCAGCTAGTTTTTACCAGTCAAGGGGAATTGAGGGAAGCGCTATGGGATGAAAGATTGCTGCGACACATTTTTAGCAATTTGCTCACCAACGCTATTAAGTACTCACCCACAGGGGGAAGCGTTCAGTTTGAACTGATTGCTCAGACAGAATGTGTTATCTTCCGAATTCAAGACCAGGGGATGGGCATTCCCCCAGAAGACCAACAGCAACTGTTTCAACCTTTCCATCGTGCTAGCAATGTTGGCACAATTCCTGGTAGTGGCTTAGGACTAGCTATTGTTAAAGAGTGTGTGGAAGCTCATGGTGGTGAGATTTCTGTCAAGAGTCAGTTGGGAGAGGGTAGTACATTTAGCGTTAGGTTACCGTATTAGCACTGGCCTGGGGAGATATCCTCAAGCACAAATTAAATGATTAACAGCCTATGGCTTATTCCCGACTCCCAGCGGACAGCGCTATAGTCGTAACTCCTGGGATTTTAAGATGAATACGGTAAATGCTGGTTTTTGCAGTAATGTAGAGGGTTTTTTTGTCACTGTCACCCCATGCTAAGTTAGCAGCAGGAATCTCTGGTACTTCAATAATACCCAGTAAATTAGCTGACGGTGAGAAAATCCACACTCCCCCAGGTCCAGTAGAGTAAACATTTCCTTGCAGATCTATTTTCATACCATCTGGTCCACCCGGTTTACCAGATGTCTTCAGTTCAGCAAAAATATGTCCGTTGCTTAGGGTACCGTCTGGCTGCACGTCAAAGACCCGAATGTGACCTTTTTGGAAATCACTAATGTACAGTTTTTGCTCATCTGGGGAAAAGGCAATACCATTCGGATGTACAAAGTTCCTCGCCAGCAGAGTCAATTTACCCTCCGGTGCTAGCCGATAGACACCATAAAAGCCTAGTTCTTGGGGGTGTGTTTGCAGATTGTAGTAGTTAAGGAATCTAGGGCTGTAGCAAGGGTCAGTAAAATAGATGCTTCCATCTGACTTAACTACCAAGTCATTGGGGCTATTGAGACTTTTCCCCTGGTACTGACTGGCAAGTGTAACGACAGTGCCATCTTTCTCGGTTATAGAAATGCGACGGTTTGCATATTCCGCAGTCAACAAGTGCCCCTCTCTATTGAAGGTATTGCCATTGGCGTTTCCAGAAGGGTGACGAAATACTTCTAGTTTTTCATCAGCAGTCCAGAATTGATAGATAGTATTAGCGGGAATATCACTAAATAGTAAGAAACCAGCATCGTTCCACACTGGTCCCTCTGTAAACTCAAACCCTGTAGCTACTTGTTCTACCTGGGCATTTGTATCCATAATTGCTGCTAAACTACTCTCGGCAAGAGCCTGAGTAGGGAGTGTGAATAACACAGTGAATAGCAACAGCAAGCAGATTACTAGTTGATGGATGCTCTTCATCTGCATTTTTTCTGTAACCTTAACTATCTCATTTTTCCATAACCTCTCACCTATTTTACAATAGTTAAAAATCCTTAAATTTAGTAATTACACATTCAACAATACCAAAGTTTTAGCTAGACGTTAATTTATGACAAAAAAGACATAACTTTTTGTGCAATAAAATCAGGAGTATCAACCGTCGTATCAATAAACAGTGTTCGACTTCCAGAGAGTGTTTCTAAGAAAACTCGTGCTGCTAATGGATCATAGTTTTTTTGTTCCTCCACAATAATCTTTAAGCGATCGCACAAGTCAGTCAGAGAGTAGTAGCCTTGATTGAGTTGAGTTAAAATATCTGTGGTTTCTTGAGGTGAAAATAAATTAATAGCTTCTGGCACTCCTAATTGTGCAAAACTACTAATTTGATTTTCATTAGTATTATAATTTACAGGGCTAAATTTACCAATGGAATCGAAGGAATCTTGGCGAGTTAACAACCGTTCAAATCGAACACGATTAGGAGCTTCCAAAACCACAAATTGAGCCTTTGGCAGCATGGTGGTTGCGTATTTTAACTCTTGTTCTCCTCGCAAACCATCAAATAGTAAAGGAAAAGTAAGTTGAGACGGATCAATCTGTAATTGGCTCAAAACTTGCACCATTCCCGCAGGAAACAGTTGCTTGTAGCGACGGGTATACTGGAAGCGTGTGACACGGCAGGTGATATCTTTCTCTTGTGCTACTCCATCGATTTCCATAACCGTTGGAATAATAAATTGATCAGTTAAAGTACGACGGTTAGGAAGAAGTGTAAAGTTCAGCCCTTGATCAGATAAAGCATTGACCAGTGTACTTTTTCCCACTCCCGTTAACCCAACTAAAATTAGCAAGGGCTGTTCAACAAGGGGAAGCCAGCCATCAACCTCTGAGAATCCGTGTCCAAGACCAGGTATTAACTCTCTAGACTCAGTTTTTGGGTTATTAAACTGCATTATGCTGTTTTTTCCTCCATTAACGTTTTTTGATCAGATTTTTGGCTAGTTCTTGCCAAAAATATTCCTAACAAAACAATTACAAATCCCAAGGAGTTTAAAGGGCTTAAAGTTTCTGCAAAAATCAACCAAGCAAAAATTGCTGTAAGGGTTGGTTCAAGCAGCAAAAAAATAGCGATAAAGCTAGAAGAAAAGTACTTGAGATTATGTATCAACATACATTGACCAAAGCATTGACAAACAATTGCCAAAGCGAAGATAATCGTCCATCCCTGCCAAGAGTGGGGAAAAAAGGTGTCTTTTGTCAGCCAAATAAGTGGTAATAAAACTATTGCGCCAACAGTGCATCGCCAGAATAGCAATGTTACTGCTGAAAACTTGGGGCGTAAATATTCTAAGATTAACAAATTGAGAGAATAAAACAGTGCCGCCAGCAAACCCAAACCATCCCCCAGCAAATGTTGTAGTCCAATTTGCAGATCTTGAATGCCAATCACTGATGCGCCAAGTATGGCTAACAACATACTACCTATAAACCGAGCCTCAAAGCGCTGTTGAAAAAACAGCCAACCCATAATACAAGTAAACAAGGGAGATAAATTACGCATTAGTGTTGAGTTCGCCACACTGGTTTGAGTTAATGACCAAGCCCAACACAATACTGAAGCAGTACCGATAATTCCTACTAGCAATAAAAGCACAATTTCTCTAGTTTTAGGAAACCTTTCGAGATTTGATGTATCGTTTTCAAAGCCATTATTTGATGAAGCAACAAGCTGATTGCTCCAATTCCATCCTCCAAGCAAAATCGCTGCAATCCACAAACGGTTAAACACTGTGCTAATCGCACTAATTTCTTGTTCACTGAGTTTGATAAAAATTGCCGCGAACGAGAGTGCAATTAAAGCAATTAACAGTGAAGCTAATGATCCCTTCATGGAAAGGTTGAAGGTGTTAACTAGTAAGGCTTTTGATTGGTTAGACATTAAACCTCTCTGGAAATGAAAAATGCATTCTCTAGAATACTTATAGGGACGTAATATGTTACGTCCCTACATTAGTTTTTATAAAGACGTCTTAAGACTTGCGACTATTATTCGCAATTTTCCAGCAGAACACATTGATTAACTATCTGGGGAAATTCATGATCAATATCAATAGAAGTTCCTCGTTTAGCCAGCACTTTTACCTGATTGAGGATGCAACTCATCGAAAGTTGATTATTGATAACTTTCTCTTGACCAATTTGTTTAAGGGCTAATTCCACTGAAGTTCGACCCGATTGCATTCCTAAAGCCAAGTTATTGGTGTTTGTCAAACTAGCAATATCAATGCTTTGATAAAGCATCGGATCTTTAGCAACAGCTTTAACATGAACTCCTGCATAGTGAGTGAAGGCATTTTTACCCATGATGGGCAAAAGAGGTGGAATGGAAGTATTAGAATATTTGCTGACTATATGGTATAGTTCTTTGAGATGTTTAATATCCCAACGCAACTCTGATTCACCCATCTCCATCACATTGACCAACAATGTCGCTAAATCAACAATACCAGTACGTTCTCCCAATCCCATCACAGTGACATCAATAATATCTGCTCCTGCTTTATAAGCATCCAAAGCATTAGCCAGTGCTAAGCCTCTGTCATTGTGACAATGAACGGCAATTTTCGGATATAACTGTTGTGCAGCTAGTTTTTCCTTCAAAGTTTTGACAAAATAGGAGTAACTGCGATTGCTCCGAAAGGGAGTAGCATATCCTGTTGTGTCTGCAATGCTAATAATATCTGCCCCTGCTTGTACAGCGGCACTTGCTATTTCAATAACCTGTTCAATTGAAGTACGTGTCGTATCTTCTGGTGTATAGCGAATCAATAAGTTTGGCTTTTGTGCTTTGGCATAGCGAATAACTTCTACAACTTGCTCAATTGCCTTTTCGATAGTAATTTGATAGTCACGCTCTAAACGGTGCTTGGCAACACTAAAGAAGATACCCAAAAAATCGATTCCACAATCCAATGCTTTTTGAACATGATCGATTCGACAAAGAGAGTGAGCACCAATCTTAGCATTCAATCCGGCATTAGCAACTAAGGTAACAGCTTCACAAATCTCAGGGCTAACAGCAGGATTTCCTACTTCAATAATATCAATACCAATTTGATCTAAATATTGAGCAATTAATAACTTGATTTCAGGGGTAAAATACACACCAGGAGTTTGTTCTCCTTCTCTCAATGTAGAATCAAGTATCTGACACATATTTGCTGCGGTGTAGTAGTTGATAGGAATGATTAAAGTTTGTAGACTAGGATGATAAATATCTAGAAATTAACCTTAAACCTTGCTATATCTGAGCTAAAAGTTAATTTTAGTAGATACCTGTGGGAGCATGTCAAATTCGCAGAACAAATGTACTAAAACGACTGATAACTGCTACTGAAGCCCCGAAAACACGATAGTTCAAAGGTTTGTAGTTCAAGTGTCTTACAAAATTGACCTGCTCCCATGCCTGTTGTAGTTATGCAAAAGATACCAAATAGCACCAATATTGTTATCCAGCACACTTAAAAAAGATAGCACAGTAATCGATTGAATTTTGTAAAAAATGTACTTGACAAATAAAAGTATTTATAGCTGAGGGGGTGACATGAGCCCTGAAAAGCTTACTAGATAAGGCTTTGATGCCAGTTGTCTTAGGAAAGATAAACTGGCAAATTGACCCTACGAATGATGTAATGGCAAGCTCAAACCCTTATAACTACGTCCAAGGTCAGGCCAAAACAGCATGTATCTTTTTGTTACAGATCGGCTGAACGCAATACCCAGTAAGGATTTTAGCTTGCATGTCACCCCCTCAGTATTTATAGGTAAGTTTTTACTCCATCAAGGCTATCTCGGAGACCCTCAACCCTCAAGGGGTTAACCGGCATGAGTCAAACCTTAAGAAATCCAGTGATTTGTTAACAAAAGTTACAAATGGTAAGATAATTAAAAAATCGAAATAGTTAACGGATTTGAGCTTTCATTAGCAACAACCGCAAACTAAACCGAACTCACTTGATAGGTGAATACTAGACTTCGCGGCAGTTGTCGGGAACAGGGAACAGGCAACAGGGAACAGTGGACAATAATTGACGTAAACACTATCAGAAAAATACTTTTGCAAGAGGTCTACTAACTACAATTTTCTGATCCTGATTATCCTAATCCAGAGCAACTGACCAATAAAAAGTGACCCAATAAAAAGTGACAAAAAGATGCAGCGCTATGTGACAAGCGCGCATCATTCCCTATTCCCTATTCCCTGTTCCCTATTCCCTGGGCGCAGGGCTATAACTTTTCTGTTACCGAAACATCCGCCTGGCAATTTCCGAAGCAATTTGTTGACCTAGCCGTTGAGTTTCCTGCTTTAACAAAAGTTCCAGCATCTTCGGTACCGATTCTAGGTCAAACCTAGAGGATTCAATAATCATAGCCCCAATCTTTTGCATCCGCTCCAGGTTAGGAGACTCTAATTTTCCAGTTACATTAACCGCCAAGCCTACCGATGCACTGATCTGCCCAAGAGTCTTGTATGAGAGATTCTCTAAACTGGTAACCATCTCTTCAACCAGAGCATTACGCAATATACTCCCTTGCTCGGAGTATAGAAATTCCAAACCCTGGTGTAAGAGCGCACTAATATCAAACTCCCTACTTGTGTGCACCTGACCTAATAAATCCTCCAAAACATCCCATTGAATTCCACCATCCTGATACACAATCTCCTGTAAACAAGTCCTTAATTGGGGGGATGAATCCGTTAACAGGCGTTGGGCAACATAGGGATACGTTTGATTGAAGGGCTGAAAATTGGGATTGAGCTTAATCGCTATCCCTTCTAAGGTAGCAGCACTCCGGAAAATCAGGAGGTAGTAAGTGGGTAATTTAAATGGATATTTATAAAGTAACGGGGATAGCTTCCGAATAATACGATTAAAGCCGAATGTTGACACAGTAGCTTCCATCACCCCACCAAAAATATCAGTGAGTTCAGGAATCAGCGAGGTCACATCTGTATCCGGTGGCAAAAAGTCGAGTTTCTTATAGTCTTGTGCTAAACCTTCAAAATCACCAATAACAATATGGACAACCGATTCCAGTAAGCGATACCGATAAGACGGTTCTACTGAGCTCATCATGCCAAAGTCAAGATAAGCCAACTTACCATCAGGGGTAGCCAATAAATTGCCAGGGTGAGGGTCAGCATGGAAGTAACCTTCTTCTAAAAGTTGCCGCAAGCAACACTGAAATCCCACATCGATCAGGGTATTCGGGTCTAATCCCTGGGCTTTAATGGTTTCTAGTTCCGTCAATTTAGTCCCAGTGATCCACTCCATGGTTAACACCCGCCGCCCCGAGTATTGCCAGTATATACGTGGTACAGCGATATTGTTAATGTCACCGTAAAGTTGGGCAAATCGTTCCGCATTGCGACCTTCCTGGGTATAGTCCATTTCTTCAAACAAGCTAATAGCTAGTTCGTCGATAAGTGCTACTAGGTCGCTGTGAACAAAGGATATTGATTCTTGGGCCCATGCTGCTATTTTCCGCAGGATATATATATCTAGGGAAATACACTCTACCAGACCAGGGCGTTGCACTTTTACTGCTACAATTTCACCAGTTTTGAGTGTCCCTTTGTACACTTGTCCTAGGGAAGCAGCAGCTACCGGTTTGTCGCTCAGTGAGCCATAGATGTTGTTATACTTATCCCCTAATTCTTCTTCAATTAACTGATAGGCAATGTGATTAGAGAAAGGAGGTAATTGGTCTTGTAATTTAGTGAGTTCCTCTAAATAAATAGGAGGAACAATATCAGGACGACAGGAAAGGATTTGTCCCAATTTAATGAAGGTTGGACCAAGTTGAGTCAGCTTTTCACGAAATTCCCAGGCTCGTTGAGGTTGATTTTGGGCAAGGCTACCAGTGACGAAATCCCACGCTAGCCTGATGCTAAAGGTAATCAATGCCCCTACCAAAGCCATCCTGCGTCCCCAGACTAGCCGAGAACGCTGGCGGTAGTAGTCAGATATGGTTCTTGGCTCGTACTGCAAGGTTAGTATTTTAAGATTTGTTAAATAATTACAAGAAAATTATCCCCTGAACTTTGCGGTTGGTCAAGGGGTAGGGAGTAGGGAGTAGGGAGTAGGGTGTCGGGTGTCGGGTGTCGGGTGTCGGGTGTCGGGTGTCGGGTGTCGGGTGTCGGGTGTCGAGTGTCGGGGGTAGGGTGTCGGGGGTAGGGTGTCGGGTGTCGTTAAAGGCGGGAAATGGGAAGAAGCACTGGTATAAAAAAAGCGATTCGGCAAAGCCGTTCGCGTAGCGTGGCCTTCGGCCTCTGCTTCGCGAACGCACTATGCCAAGTCAAACCTGACAAATAGCGCGATCGCATTTATCTTGAGTTTAGTTGACTACTTATATAGTCTGTTTCATCAAGAAGGGAAAAAAATTGAAAATTGTCAATGGTCAATTGCCAAAGGGATTTACGCGAATCTGTTAAGACTCTGACGCCAGCGGCTACCCAGCCATAACAACCCACCGATAGCAAGTAATCCTCCAGTAGTAGAAGATTCTGGCACTTTCTCGACTTTGATACGTGCTATCTGGTAGCCATCCACTGTAAAGTCGCCTTGAGCAAACGCCGGAGTTGATAAAATCGGTCCACCTGGAATAAAACCTGGATGCAGGGTGACAACTCCGTTTTCTGGTGTACCGGTATCAGGAGTAGTTTGACCGAAGAAGGCAGTAGTCGTCTGCTGCTCGTCGTTAACTTCCGTACCTGCATCCAGAACTTGAGAACCCAGAACGGTAAAGTCAGCTCCAGTGAAATTACCTTCTTCATCAAAAATCTCAATAGCCAAGGGGTTGCCATTAGCAATGAAAGCATCATTACTGGGGAGAATCATTGCCGCGTAGCTGAAGTAACGGCTACTAGAATCTACAGTAAATGTGGCTTTGGCAATATCCCCAGCAAGCTTCTGGACCATTTGGACCAGGAATTACCCCATCAACTGAACCCGCACCACTAGCAAAAAACTCTTGACTAAGCACTGCTGCATTGCCATCCTCAGCAATGCGCTCCAGTCCTGGTGAAGCTGCCTCACCCCGATCATAAATATCAAACAGACCATTATGAAAACCAACCCAGACTGGAGTCAATAACGTGCCGTTTTCCGGTGCCAGGCTTTCAATTGTCACCTTGAGGGTAGCTGCTGTTGCGCTAGATGCCATGGCTAGTGTAGAGGTTACGGTAACCATGGTGAGGATTTTGAGTGATTTAATAATTGGATGCTTCATGGTGATCCTGATCAATGAGATCAATATGGTAGATTTGTCAATGAGTGTGTTGCTCAACTATCTATGTAGCTACATCATTATCCGTAGAGTTAATCAGCTAAGTGTTCAAAACTAAGTGTTCAAAACTAAGTGTTCAAAACTTAGTGTTCAAAACCGATTTTGCTCGCACCACACAAGTGGGTAATCCTAGGTTAGTAGCTTGACTAGGATTATTGGTTTCTTGGTTTAGTTGTTGCTGAACAGAGGCTGAAAATTTGCCGATAATTTACTGATAATTTCCAGCCTCTCTCAGCCTTGTATGACCATGTGATATTAGTTGCGGTTGACTACTTATCCTGGAAGGGTATTCGTCAATTTAAAATTTCAAATTTAAAATTATTAATTAACACATCACAGGTCACAGGTCACAGGTCACACTTACGTTTAAGATTTCTGTAGCAGTCGTGGTTCGTGTTGAGAAACGACAATTAAATAGTCACCATTCTCAAGTTTATAATCTGTCGGTGGATTGGAGATAACGTCTCCTTCAAGTCCTTTTTGTACTGCTAGTACAATACTTTGATAGGCTTGCTTCATATACGTAAATACTTCCATAAAGGAACTACCCACCCGAGAGTCAGGGATTGCAATTTTATAAAGCTTGTTGCCACTTTGAGTACTTAATATTTCCGAGACAACTTTGGTAATTCCATGGTTAAGAGCAGCTTGGGAAATGAGCATGCTACTTAACTCACTGCTAACGATTATTTCGTCAACCTTAGCCCGCTGACAGGATTTAACATGAGTTTCATCTACCAGCTCCACAACTGTGTAAGCGTTGGGATTAATACTTTCTACTGTCAGGGTAGATAGTATAACTTTGGCGTCGCGAGCTGTTTCATCTATACTGTCATCCCCTAAAATTATAACAGTTCTAGCCTGCATCAAGTTGGCTCGAATCAAGGTTTCATCACTTACGTTGCCTTTAATAAAAAACAAATTATTGTCTTCGATCGGCTTCCGGTCTATATTAGCAATTAAAATAATTTTATCATCTTGAGTTTTAGGAAACCTTCGCAACTCATTGATGATAAACTTTGCTCTAGAATTCCATTCGCAAATAATCAAGTGATTGTTAAAATTATAAGAGCCCATACCTAGATCATTTTTGATTTTTTGATCGACAAAAATACCAGCGAGGGTAGCGGTGAAGATGGCTAAGAATCCAATCCCTACAAACATATCGAGAATAGCAATAAAGCGACCACCAACTGTGACAGGTGTGATATCACCATAGCCAACAGTTGTTAGGGTGACGATGCTCCACCAGAAAGCATCTGCTTTTGAGATATCTGGTTCCAGCCATGATATAGTGATGGTGTTAATGGTAATGATTATAAAAATAATAACCAGTACTTTATCAAGGTTTTCACTGCGCAAAAAATTCCAGAATTTTCGATTCCATAGTAAGATCATTTGACTTAGAGGTAATGGTTAGATCATGTCGGTTTAAGTAACTATAATACAGCGGTATTGAATTGGGTGAGGTACTTTCGTTATAGATTTTAGGGAGCAGGGAGCAGGGAGCAGGGAACAGGGAACAGGGAACAGGGAACAGGGAACAGGGCAAAAAACCTGTGTAGCTCATAGTTATGAAAAACGCTGTATCTATTCTCTATAATTTATAGATTGAATCTGCAAGGGTACATAGGGGCTCAGGGCCGGGAGTGGGGTTTGGAGTGTTTCGAGCTTACTGAAAACTATACAAAAACTATACAATTGACGTTTGCGATCGCTCAAGCTGAAAGCTAGAGGGTGTCCGGGAAACAGCTGAATGCTTAGGTAAAACATTACTATGGGAACGGATAGCGCTACTATTGTTAAGGAGTTTAAAGCCGCTGTCGGTCATGCCAAAATCCTCTAACCTCAACCACACCCAGGACCACACCCCTAACTCTGCTCAAAACACCATTCGGATTCGGGGGGCTAGACAGCATAACCTGAAAAACATTGATCTGGAACTGCCACGCGATCGCATTATTGTCTTTACTGGTGTTTCCGGTTCCGGCAAATCCTCCCTGGCATTCGACACTATCTTTGCGGAAGGACAACGCCGTTATGTAGAATCCCTGAGTGCCTATGCTCGTCAATTCCTGGGACAACTGGATAAACCGGATGTGGATGCCATCGAAGGCTTAAGCCCCGCTATCTCCATTGACCAGAAATCTACATCCCATAACCCCCGTTCCACCGTTGGTACAGTTACAGAGATTTACGATTACCTGCGATTACTGTTTGGACGGGCTGGTGAACCCTATTGTCCCAAATGCGATCGCAATATTGCTCCCCAGACCATCGACCAGATGTGCGATCGCATTATGGAACTCCCTGACCGGACTCGCTTCCATATCCTGGCTCCGGTTATCCGAGGCAAAAAGGGCACTCACAAGAAACTATTATCCAGCTTAGCCACCGAAGGATTTGTGCGGGTGAGAGTCGATGGTGAAACCTTTGACCTCTCCGATACCATCGAATTGGATAAAAATTATACCCACAACATTGAAGTGGTGGTTGACCGTCTCATCAAAAAGCCTAGTATTCAAGAACGAATTACCGATTCCCTTGCTACTTGCCTAAAACGTTCTACTGGAATTGCAGTTATCCAAGTTTTAGATAATACATCAGCACAGTCAGCAGAAGTCAAATCTGATCATAATTATAGACGTACTCCTTCAAAAAATTGCAGTTCATCTGGCCAAGAAATTCCCCAAGAAATCGTCTTTTCAGAAAACTTTGCTTGCCCAGAACATGGGGCAGTAATGGAAGAATTATCTCCCCGATTATTTTCCTTTAATTCCCCCTATGGTGCTTGTCCATTCTGTCACGGTATCGGGAATTTACAAACCTTTTCGCCAGAACTAGTAGTACCTGACCCTACTCAACCCTTATATAGTGCTATTGCCCCGTGGTCAGAAAAAGACAACACCTACTACATCTCCCTACTTTATAGTGTAGGAGAAGCCTATGGTTTTGAAATCAAAACTCCCTGGAATCAGCTAACCTCTGAACAACAAGAGATTCTGCTCTACGGCACCGACGAAAAAATTTACATTCAAAATGATTCTGCTTATGGCAAAGAAAAAGGGTACTACAAGCGCTATCCTGGCATTATCCCGATCCTAGAAAAACAGTACAAAGACACTAGCTCGGAAGCATCAAAACACAAACTAGAGCAGTATTTAATTTATCAACCTTGCCCAGAGTGTCATGGTAAACGGCTTAAACCAGAATCACTATCGGTGCGGTTAGGACAATATCATATTGATGATTTAACTAGTGTCTCAATTCGCCAATGTCGTCAACGGATTGATAACTTACAACTCTCCCCCCGCCAAGCTCAAATTGGTGACCTTGCCCTCAAAGAAATTAAAGCCCGATTACAATTTCTGCTTGATGTAGGATTAGATTATCTTACCCTTGACCGTCCAGCCATGACCCTTTCCGGTGGAGAAGCTCAGCGGATTCGCCTAGCAACTCAGATTGGAGCAGGCTTAACTGGAGTTTTGTATGTATTAGATGAACCAAGTATTGGATTGCACCAAAGAGATAATGGACGGTTACTGACTACCCTGATCAAATTGCGGGATTTGGGGAATACCTTGATTGTTGTAGAACATGATGAAGAAACCATTCGTACTGCCGATCATATTGTCGATATTGGTCCGAAAGCTGGAATTCATGGGGGAGAAATTGTTGCTCAAGGGGATTTAGAGACTGTAATCACAACTGATAATTCCCTGACGGGAGCATATTTATCAAAACGGCAAGTAATTGAAACCCCTAGTAAACGTCGAGAGGGGAATGGTCGTTCCTTGGTGATTAAAAATGCTCATCGTAACAATCTCAAACACATTCAGGTAGAGATACCACTAGGGAAATTAGTCAGCATTACAGGTGTCTCTGGGTCTGGTAAATCTACCTTAGTCAACGAATTACTTTACCCAGCCTTACAACATCATCTGACTCGTAAAGTCCCCTTTCCCAAAGAATTGGATCAAGTTGAGGGACTCAATGCTATTAATAAAGCAATCGTAATCGATCAATCTCCCATTGGTCGCACTCCCCGGTCTAATCCTGCTACGTATACAGGAGTGTTTGATGCAATTCGAGAGGTATTTTCCAAAACTATTGAAGCTAAAGCTAGAGGTTACAAGCCAGGGCAATTTTCGTTTAATGTCAAAGGGGGACGTTGCGAAGCTTGTTCGGGACAGGGTGTGAATATCATTGAGATGAATTTTTTACCCGATGTCTATGTACAATGTGACGTTTGTAAGGGAGCGAGATATAATCGAGAAACGTTGCAAGTGAAGTATAAAGGATATTCCATTGCTGATATTTTAAATATGCCAGTGGAAGAAGCGTTGGAGGTATTTAAGAATATTCCAAGAGCAGCATCTCGGTTACAAACCTTAGTAGATGTAGGGTTAGGATATATTCACTTAGGGCAACCAGCACCGACATTATCTGGTGGAGAAGCACAGCGGGTGAAGTTGGCAACAGAATTGTCACGTCGGGCAACCGGAAAGACATTGTATTTAATCGATGAACCGACAACAGGATTGTCATTTTATGATGTTCATCACTTGTTGAATGTATTGCAGCGGTTAGTAGATAAAGGAAATTCTGTTTTAGTGATTGAACACAATTTAGATGTGATTCGCTGTGCTGATTGGGTAATAGACTTAGGACCAGAAGGTGGGGATAAAGGGGGAGAAGTCATTGCCTCAGGAACACCAGAGGAGGTAGCAGAAAATCCTAAGTCCTATACCGGGAAGTATTTGAAGGAGGTTTTACAGGAGTACCCGCGACAGGAAGGACTGCTGAGTGCTTAGTGTTCAGTGGGTTAGTTGTAGGGCATGTTTCAGGAATGGCTTTTGTGATGCGATCGCTTAATTTGGATGCGATCGCTTAATTTGAAAGAAACAAGCTCAGCTCGACAGTGAAACACTCATTCAATGGATACCAGATTAAACTACCAAGACATAATCAAAAAAGTATTAATGGAACACGCTGACTATCGTGCTTCCCTACCTGACAGCTATGACTCTAAAGTGCTTTTCGATGATCAGCGAGGACACTATTTAGTATTAGACATGGGTTGGAATGATGACCATTACTTACACGCTACACCAATTCACCTAGATTTAATTGGTGACAAAATCTGGATTCAATACGATGATACGGAAGAGGGGATTGCTACCGATTTACTGGAAGCAGGTATTCCCGCAAACGATATTGTACTTGGTTTCCGCCATCCTCAAGTACGGCAGTATACAGGTTTTGCAGTAGGCTAAAGATTTAATTTTGGTATAATTTAGAATGCAGTATAATTCCAAATTATAAATTATCAATTTAGGTGCGCTTGACCCGTAATTAAATTACGGGTCAAGCGCACCTCTGCATCGCTATGAAAAGTCCTGTAAGATGAATTCAAAAGTTCCCAAAATTAATGCTTCCGGTGTTGGGTAGTAGAGTACACCCTTCTGTTGTATAGCCCATTTCAAACGAAAGACAAACTCTTGCCAAGATACATAACCATTGCCGTCAACATCTAACAAATTGCAAATCATATCCCTTTGTTTTTCTGTGACATTAACACCTGTGAAAATATCATCAATAAAATGATTGATGGGTATCTCTTCCATCGTTTTAGTAATCTCTGTATTTTGCCAAAATATGCTAGAATTTGAAGTCAGTTCTTTTTGATTTTTATGAGACGGCGAATTTATTTTTTCTGACAACTTTTTCCATCGTTGTTTTAGACTAATGATAAGTGGGTGTTCATCAGGAATATCGCTATCTGAAGTGATAATTTTGAGCATGGATGATGAAATACATCCTCCACTATATTCATACAGTTGGGCTAACCCAATTATGGTATTGTAGTTAAAGCTGTTTCCTAGAAGTAAGTGCTCATCAATTTTTTCTTCCATCTTTTTGCATAAGTTTTCATCCCATCCTGTTTTTTCGGGTTCGCCGAATCGTTCAATCATAGCTTGATGTAGCATTTCGGCATTGGCGAAATCACTGATTCTAATAGTTTGCTTAACACCAATCATGCTAGCAACAGCACCCATTTTATCTCCCATGAATCCATGCCATCCACCGAACACGAGATCGAAGGCTTCCTTACCATAAACTTCTTGATCCCTAGGAACAGGTTCTTTTGATGCAATGGTATGTACTTTGCGGGCAGATTTAATAATCGCTGGCAGGTTGTATGTACGAGTTACAAATTTATTGCCAAGCCGGGCTAAATTTGTTAATGTAATACTTGAGCATGAATGCCCTAAAGCTGCCCCGGCCTTGCAAACGGCACTCCATATCCCATCAGCACCATTCGCCAATGCTTCTAAAACTGTTGACTCTGCAAGGCCAAAACCACAATGTACGTGAACCAGTAGTTTACCATTTGACCAATTTGCCGAAATCATGGTTTCACGAATAATACGAGTCAGTTTGCTTACAGTTTCTGGAAGCAAAAAACCGGTTGGTTCCTCAATCATCAGTCCAAAGGGACGCTGATTACTAGGCAGATTTCCCAAGGATTCAATCAGATGTAGAGCTCTGGTCAAACCCTCTGTATCGGTTTCAAAATTTGCGAAATCTCTTAAATTTACAAGAATGCGTGGAGGGAGTTTTTGTTCACCACGTGGGATCAAATTTTTATTAGCCCACTCCACTTGGTTTAAAATGAACTGGTTGAGATCGAACTGCTCATAATTGATGGCAGGACTACATAAATCTATTTCGATAATAGCATTACTCATCTTATGATCGTTGACCATTTCCAACAATCCATCTGCTGGCTCATCAATGGGAACTCCATATTTATCTAAAGCGCTGTAAGCTTCGCTAAATCCCCACATATTATCTAAGGATCCCCCCAACTCAATCCAATGTTTTGGAATTTGGTCATCAACGTTTCTGTTAGCTCCATAAGTACCAAGAATCACTTCATTTAGTTCAGCTTCAGCAATAGCCTTTAAGATGTTGATTTTATCTTCAAGGACATGACCACGAGCAGTTCCCACAGTGGTTTCACGAACAGAATTATCTAGAACAAAGATTTCAAGATCCTGTAGGATTTTAAGTTCCTCATCTGCCTCGTTGCTAGCCCTGTCGATTATCGCTTTAAATTTGTTCATTTTTATAAGATCCTCTAAATTTTTTGGTCTTCGGTACTTACTGTGCTAAACTATCTATTTATAACAGTAAGTACCGAAGACCCAACGTTCCGAGATTTTTTAACTGCCACCCCGTTTCCACAAACTGACTAAGGTGATAACATACTGGAACTTACGAGCGTGTTCCCTGATCAGGAAGGGCATATCCTGTGTTTCGAGCAATTCAAAATCTCGGTTTAGCTCTGCTTGTAATGTAGCAAAGGAAGCCTCGCCATCATGCCCGCCCAGCCAAGCATCCCGTGGCGTGAAACGCTCATCCCAGGTGAACGGTGTTGCTAGTACCAGTAGTCCACCTGACCTTACTAGCCCGCGTGCGCCGCACAACCGACTGAGAAATGCTCTAGGACTCGGTAGACGACAAATAAGATTAGCCGCTAACACCACATCGAACCCAACGAGTTCAGGGGGCAACGCACAGGCATCCGCACGGCGGAAGGTCACCCGACTGGGTTCCAGGTTTTCTGGCAAGCAAACTTCAGCTTCGCTGGTGTTTTCCCCTTCATCGCGGCGACGATAAACAAGTCTGCCTTCGCGACGTAGCGTCTGTGCAGCTTCAATAAAAGTAACACTGAGGTCAATCCCTAACACTGACTCGAATCCCCTGGCCAGCTCGAAGGTTGAGCCGCCAACGGAGCAGCCAACATCCAAAGCCCGATCCTTTTTGATTCCCAGGTGTTCGGCTCTCTCCAAGGTTAGTATGGCAATGCTTTGAGGAAATCCCACCGCATCCTTCGGCCCGAAGTTGTAGGGCATTGCTTCATCAGCCGACCCATAATGCAGCATCAGGTTTTCTGCTAGAATTTTCTCACCTTCATAGGCTTTAACCCCACTGCTTTGGCTACTAATCAGTACCGCATCGCAGGTTGCGTCGCCATCATCAGATCGAACTAGCCTGAATCCTGCGTGCTGGAAGAAGTGAGGCCGGAAGTGAAACCTTGCCCACCGGGTCGCTTCATCACCAGTACTTATGAAAGACCCGCCGAGAATCATCTTATGTTCACCGTCGAAACAAGGGGTACTAAAGTCATCATAGAGCCGGTGGACCCGGAACCCTTCCAAGGGATTGAAGTCATCCTCACACCAATGCCAGACATTGCCGAAGACATCGTAAAATCCAGCTTCGTTAGGCAGTAGAGCATTCACTGGGGTTTGAGATCCCCAAGTTAGATTCAAATTAACTGGCTCGTTGCCCCCGCCCAAGCAATGATGTTCGGCTTCCGTTAAGAGTCTGTAAGGGATGGGGCTGTTATCCTGCTCAGTCTTCCAGGCACAGTAGGCTTTCGCTTCATACCAGTTGACAGCAACCGGCCAAGACCAAGGTAGATCCACCACCTCAAACAGCGTCCGCAGTCGATACTGGTGCAGTCCTGCTGGCCCATCAGCCACCCAGAAGGTCGGCCATTTAGTATTGCGATTTTGCTTCCAGGCCCAGCCCTCTTCTGTCCAGTATTTGGGTTCCTGGTATCCGGCAGCGACAACAAACTCGTAGAATTCACCATTGGTGACTAAGTATCGACTGGCTTGAAAACTCCGAACCTTTACCTGCCGTAAACCATACTCGTTGTCCCAACCAAAGCAGGGTTCTTCCCAAGGCTTACCCAAGGTCACGGTCTTGCTGGAAACGGCGATTAACTCGTTCTCAACGGTCTGACTCTCTGCAAATGCTGAAGGATGCAGCTTTGGCCATACTTCTGGCCGACGCAAAACCGACAGTGGCAACTCTCGTAGCAAGACACTGGAAGTTTCGATGTGGATGCGTTCGTGTTCAAATCCTAGGAATAGTGCCCATGCGGGATTGTCCATAGTGATGGGTGGATGGCCGTCTTCCAGGGCGGGCAGGGTTTCAATCAATGCTCGGACAATCTTGTAGGTACTCCGTCTGTACTCCACTACTTCACGGACTGACGGCCAATCCATTTCAGTCTTGGACATATCGTCCCAGGACATCTCGTCAACGCCAGTTTCAAACAATTGCTCGAAGTATGGATCAATCGACTCATGGATGAGTCCAGCTAGCCGAAGCTTGTTGATGTAGAGTACCGCAGGATGGCATAGATAGAAGATTAGAGGATGACGAAGTTGGTGGTAGGGTGGGTCGAAGAATGCCCGTTCTCCCTGTAGTGCTGACAACAAAACCTCAGTCATTAACCAGCCATTATCGAAGTAGTCCAGAATCTCGCGGCGCGTGCAGGTGGCTAGATTTGGGATCGGCATGGCATGTAGGACTTCTGTAGGTCGCAGCCCAGTCCACCACCAATCTGGACGCGGCCCAATCAGGGGATCTGCAGCATCTTTCTCCCCGTTCAGGTTAGGGGACAAGAGTGTAGTTAGATCTAGATTTGGATTACGTGTTAAAGCAGTCTCCACCTTGCTGTGTTCCAATAAAAATGATAGTTGAGTAGATTAGACCTCTCCAGCAATTAAGTAGGTGGGCATAAATAAACCTTAAAACTCAGAATCCGAGAATGAAGCTGGAAGCCTGTATTCAAGTTGTTTTCATCATTTTGAATATCAATCGCTATTTTAGGGATCATTAAATCCACCTACTTAGATTTTCACGTAGAAAGGTTAACAGGGGAAACGCATCTTGTCAATAAACCGGGGATAGTTCCAGCAAGTCTGAGTATGAAATATCAACTAGTGTTGGGAGGGAGTTCTAACTCCAATCCCTGGACCATGAAAGTGAGCAGATGTTCCCAACTATCGAAATACATATAACCGGTCCATGAGAATTGCTGGGATAGTTCTCAATAAACCCTGGCTTATTGTCCTTGTTGACAAGGCATTTTTCACATATAGTGCTTATTTAATAAAAAAAAATATATAGGACTCATAAAATTAGATGCGTTTACCCTGGATAGGTTTAATGTTGTTCGCCCTTGGCGATTCGGTTTAGGGTAGGTTGAATGTTGACGGTTGCATCATAATCTAATCCATAATCCCTAATCTATAATCCCTAATGACTGTCTATCTAGGCATCGATTTCGGAACCTCTGGCGCACGGGCAGTAGTGATAGACTCTGTTGGTACTATCTTTGCCGAGACTCAATATCCGTTTCCACTCCAAGCCATCACCATCGATACAGCAACACAGTGGCAGAAGGTATTATTTTCCCTGATTGAGCAAATTCCCCAGTCAATCAAGGGTGACATTAATGCGATCGCAATTAATGGCACTTCCGCAACAGTTTTGTTATGCGATCGCATGGGTCAACCTGTAGATGCACCCATCCTTTACAACGATCCACGAGGAGTAGTTGTGATGGAACAACTTAGAACCATTGCTCCTCCCAACCATGTTGTTTTAAGTGCTACCTCCAGCCTTGCCAAACTTCTCTGGTGGTATGACTGTACAGATCTGATCAGCAACATCTGTGCTGAAACTAATCCCCTATACTTTCTCCATCAAGCGGACTGGTTAGCCTTTCTATTGCATGGCAAATTAGGCATTAGTGACTATCACAATGCCTTAAAGCTCGGTTATAATCCTGGAAACTTGTGCTATCCTGAATGGCTCAAACAGCTACCGGTGTCACCCATGCTACCCAACGTCTTCGCTCCCGGTACACCAGTTGGAGTTGTAACCCCTGAGGTAGCTCACTGCTTGGGATTATCACCAGATTGTCTAGTTTGTACAGGTACCACCGATAGTATTGCCGCTTTTATCGCTAGTGGTGCCAAACAACCGGGTGAAGCGGTAACCTCCCTTGGGTCTACCTTGGTATTGAAACTCTTGAGTACCACTCCTCTAGAAGAGGCCAAATTTGGGATTTACAGTCATCGATTGGGAAATTTATGGCTTACAGGTGGCGCATCGAACACGGGTGGAGCAGTGCTACGCCACTTTTTCAGTGACAAAGAATTAGAAAGTCTTAGCTCTCAAATCGACCCCGAGCAAGAAAGTGCCTTGGATTATTATCCCTTACTTAGACCAGGCGATCGCTTTCCCATTAATGACCCGGATCTCCCCCCAAGATTGGAACCCAAACCCGATAATTCCGTGAAATTTCTCCAAGGAATGCTCGAAAGCATAGCGCGAATTGAAGCTAGGGGGTATCGTTTGTTGCAACAGCTTGGAGCAAGTCCCTTAACCGGTGTCTATACAGCTGGTGGTGGTGCCAAAAATCCTACTTGGACAAGGATTCGAGAGCGTCAGCTCATGGTACCGATGTTGACATCCCTTCACACAGCGGCTGCTTATGGTACAGCACTATTGGCCAAGCAGGGATACCTGTTAGGAGATAGGGTGTAGGGTGATCGGGTGTAGGGTGATCGGGTGAGAATCTGCTCTGAGTCATCACCCCTGGTTCAACCTGACCATCATCTCTACTCCCGTTCGCCCTATACCCCAAAGCTCCTAACCTCTAGAGAATCCCCATGTTAGCCAATCCTAAGATAGTTCCTAGTCCTATGATATGACCGAGGCTGGTGGTTGCCAGTAGTGCGGGAAAACCCATGCCACCGAAGAACTCAGGCATAGGCAACGCGGGACCTGCGCTAGGATTCTGGATAGTAGCTTTTCCGAAGGCAATCGCTAGGATATTGCAGACAATCATGATGATTCCCACTATCGGGCTCCATTCCAGGGTGTTGGGAACGGCAGATGAAGCAGCAGCAAGCAAGATTGAGTAAGTCAATTTGTGTTCTCCTGTTTTTGATAGACTCTTACGGTAATCTCTTAAAGATTTAATCTTTTATAAAGATTTTACCAGCACCGTCTCATAATTAATTTTTTTGGCCAGAGTCGATTCCGTTGCCAGTCTTGCTTTGATTACCCTTGATTAGAGAGCGAAAGCCCGTGATTACTAGACTTTTGGGCGGTGGGATTCGGTAAAATTAAATCAAGCCTTTATGTAAATAATTGTTAAGTAATCCCTGGTTGCTCAGTCAATGTTTCGGTAAATTTACATAAATTAATAAAAGCGGGATAAACCCTGGATTGATGAATCAATCCGGGTTGACCGGATTGATTCATCCTGGATGGCTGGTGACATCTTACGCCTAGCGGCGAGTATCACTAGCCATGAGGGGTTAGCTTCCTCCGCTCTTATGCCCCACACCTCAATGCTACGCCATGAGTGTTTAAAGTTACCGTAAGGATAGGGTCGCCTTTATGGTTAGTCGGTTATGGGAAAAGGGTTAAAACTTTTTGATTAAGGCGACCCTAACAATCAGGTTTCGTCTCCAGGGATGAATCGCGGACAGGAACTCTGATAAACAGCCTGAAAAACGTTATACTAAAAATAGTAGGGAAAACAAATTAAGAGCTAACCGCCACCTGCTAAGTAAAAAAAAGAACTTTTTTTAATTGTTCCGGTGCGGAGGGGCATCCCGTATCGTTAATAAAGCTTACCGAGTAACCGAAGCGATGGCTGGTGTTGGTAAGAAGCCCACACTCAACCTGACAAGGTGAGTGTGGGAGTATGTCACCTGAAACTATAATTATGCTGCTGACGGACGCAATACTTTTAGATTACAAACGCTGTCGGCGTCGGGCTTTTTTGGACATTTATGGAGATCCCACAGAGCAAGACCCACCCTCAGATTTTCTGCTGAAACTGCAACAGAAAAGCCGAGACCATAAACAACAGATTCTGGCTACTGTGCCCCACCACTCACCCCACTACCCCAGAACAGATTGGCACGCTGCTGCACAGGCCACCTTGAAACTGATGCAACAAGGGACGGAGTACATTTCTGGAGGGGTACTGTTGATGCCAACTGGTGATGGGGTGACATTGCTATGTTTTCCTGATTTGCTGGTCAAACAGCCGGGACGTTCTAATTTTGGTGATTGGATCTATGCTCCCACCACCATTAAGCTCAGCAAACGACCCAAGCCAGAGTATAAAATCCTTACCGCTTTTCGTGCTCAGCTGTTAGCAGCAGTACAAGGACAGTGGCCCACCACTGCCTCATTAATTTTGCGTAACCAAAAGTCCTACACCGTGGTCATAGAACGATGGGTGCCACTGATGGAACAACTGCTATCGGAATGTATTGAGACTCTATTGCAGCAACAAAAACCAGAGGTGTTCATTTCCCGTCAGCGGTGTAGTCTTTGCTGTTGGTATAACAGTTGTTATGCGATCGCTAAATCTGTGGAGCACATTTCCCTATTGCCTGGAGTAACACCCAGCCGCTATCGGGATTTGAGGGCTTTGGGAGTAACCACAATCGAATCCTTAGCCACGTCCACAATTAGTGAATTAGAGCCAAGCTTTGGTAGCTTAGTAGCTTTCCAGCTGGTGCAGCAAGCCCAATCTCAGGTACAAAACCGGGTGCTGCTCTATCCCAAACACTACTTTAGTATACTTGAATACCAACAACTAGAGCGAGGGAATGGTAATGCCAAAATATCGGCAGACCTCCCCAATCAAGACTCTTTACCGACAGCATCTGTTGAGCTTTATTTTGATATTGAAGCACAGCCTGATTTGCCCCTGGAGTATTTGCTAGGGGTGTTGGTGATTGATCGACGCACTGAAACTGAGACCTTCCATAACCTATTCGCAGAACATTCTTGGCAAGAAGGATTCATCTGGCTACAATTTTTAGACTTAGTTGAGCGTTATCCAGATGCCCCAATCTTCCATTTTTCAAAGTATGAAGTTGACACGGTCAAGCGCTTAGCAACCCTTTACCAAACTCCACGACAGATAGTTAGACCCCTGCTAGATCGTTTCGTGGATGTTCATCAAATAGTTATTGATACTGTCACCATGCCAGTGGAGAGTTATTCTCTGAAAAATCTGGCGAGATGGTTGGGCTTTGAGTGGCGCGATCCGGATATGACTGGCTCCCAATGTGTGTGTTTGTATGACCAGTGGTTAAAAACAGGCAATCACTCTATTCTCGAAATTATCCAGCGCTACAATGAAGATGACTGCCGCGCTACATATCACCTCAAGCAGTGGCTAGTCAACTTTTTGTCCAACACTTTGCCCAACACTTTGCCCAATACTATTAACTTTCAAAACTTAGCATGAAGTTATGCAACGATTTTTTAAGTTATTAGCTTTTGTGCTCTAGCTGACACACACAATCTATAGCTAGATGCTAAATTAAATCTAAAGGGGGCTTTCGCCATCATTGGATGGAGGGGAGCCCTCTCTAGAATTTTTAGAGGTCTGGAATTTAGGGGCCTCGACTTTCATCCCGACACCATAATCTCCGATTTGGTGTCGGGACGGGGTCTGGATATCTCAACAGTTATCATTCGGCTAGTTTTTGCTAAGATATCTGCATGAGCTTAACCATGAACTACACCTATCGCGTTTATCCAGATGCCGCTCAACAGGAATTGATGTTGAGCTGGCTAGAAACTTGCAGACGACTTTATAATCGTTGTCTGCGAGACTTAAAAGACTGGATGAACAGTCGGAAGTGTCCGATTGATAGGTGTTCAATCAACAGGGAATACATCATGTCTCCGGATATCCCTTTCCCTGGCGAAAGGTCACAAAAGCGACAGTTAACGCAGTGGAAAAAAACCGATTCCTCACTCAAAGAGGTTCATTCTCAAGTTACACAAGATGTTGTTAAACGTCTGCATAATTCCTGGGAGTCTTTCAGAAAAAGAGGGAGAGGTTTCCCTCGCTTCAAAAAGTCTGGTCGCTATCAATCATTCTTGTTTCCGCAATTCTCAACAAACCCCCTTAAAGGGAGTCAAATTAAACTCCCCAAGATCGGGCTTGTAGACATCAACTTGCACCGAGAAATCCCTGATGGATTCAAAATCAAAGGTGTCAGGGTTGTGTCGAGATGTCGAGGAACAAAGTGGTTTGTCGTCATTACCATCCAGGCTGATGTATCTGTACCTGATATTCCGTTTTTTGGACGGGCAATTGGTGTCGATGTCGGATTAATCGATTTTCTGGCAACATCAGATGGGTTAAGGATTCCTAGACCAAAGTTTTTTGTAGACTTACAACGCAAGCTGAAATTGCTGCAACGTAGAGCGACAAGAAAACAAAAACGGTCTAAGAATTATGAAAAGTCACAAATCAAGGTGGCACGGTTACATCACAAAATTGCTGATACCCGTAAAGATTTTCACCTAAAAATAGCACATCAACTATGTGACCAAGCCGATTCGATTTTTGTTGAGGACATTGATTACACAGTGATGGCTAAGGGTTTTTTGGGAAAACATATTCTAGATGCTGGCTTTGGTCAATTCCGAGAATTGCTGAAATGGGTATGCTGGAAACGAGGAAAGTTTTTCGCGACTGTTGACCACAAGGGTACATCTAAACAGTGTCCTGAGTGTGGTTATCAATGGGAGAATAACCTATCAATCCGTTGGCATACCTGCGCTGAATGTGGGTATTCAAACAATCGTGATGTCGCCTCAGCCCAAGTGATTTGTAATCGTGGAATTGATAAGTACCCAAGGACTATTGGGGAACGGAAACTGCCTGCTAATGGCGTACTGTCGGGGGTATTGTGCCTAGATAAGTGCTACGCAGGAACTCTTAACTGTGAGGTTGAGAAGCCCGCGCCGTAATCAAAGATTCGGCGTCGGGAGTATGTCACAGGTCTAGAAATTATTGAAGTCTAGAATTTTATAACAGGTCATTAATATGCTTCCACTTTTTCTAATTCTTCTCGTAACGGCCCTAGGGAGCATCTTGATATCGTTGAGAGTCTCTCACGAAATCCCTCGCCTATTGGGAGTAGGCAGTACCATTGTCTGTCTAATATTTGGTTTTGCTATGGCACCTTGGCCAGTACAGGTTTTGATGCTCCTATTAATTCTTAGCCTGGAACGATTTTATCCATTCAGCAGAACAGCTTCAGAGGCAATCTTAATCTCAAAAGTCTCCAACAGCAAAAGAGAAAGGTGATTCTGCCATAGCAGTCAATCAGGTTTTTGCTCTTGAAAAAATAATAGTGAGTCCTAGGGTGGGTTAATCACCCACCCTATTGCATAAGCCCTGGGATAGGTTATACTAGTCACAGCCATGAACTGAGCGTTCGGTCATTGGTCGAGGGTAAGCTCAAGGCAAATCGGCTGAGAGCTCAGAGGTCTAAGGTGACTGCTCAAAGTATTTTTCGGTTTTTTTAAAAAAAAGCCTTGACAAATACACCAGTCATAGATAACAATAGTAAATGGCTCGGAGATTGGGACTGTAGTTCAATTGGTTAGAGCACCGCCCTGTCACGGCGGAAGTTGCGGGTTCGAGCCCCGTCAGTCCCGTAGGAAAAATATAGCGCTACGCGCAAGACAAAAGGCAAAAGGCAAAAGGCAAAAGGCAAAAGGCAAAAGGCAAAAGGCAAAAGTGTACTATAACGGCTTTTGCTGCTTGTATCAATGTCCTAACCTTAATGCTTAGTGCTATATGGGATAATTTTGACTGCTCCTAAAGATGATCTAGCTAAGAGTAGTTGATTGTTGCAGGTACAATAGAGACGAAAAGACTATAGTAATTAGGTTCTTAGCAATCAGCTGTGACAGTTAGAGTCCGTATTGCCCCAAGTCCAACCGGAAATTTACACATTGGTACCGCTAGAACCGCTGTATTTAACTGGCTATTTGCCCGTCGCCACAGCGGTAAGTTTGTTCTGCGCATTGAAGACACCGACCAAACGCGATCGCGAGAGGAATATACCCAAAACATCCTCGATGGTTTAAGTTGGCTGGGACTGGAATGGGACGAAGGACCATTTTTCCAATCCCAACGTCTTGACCTTTATAGTGCTGCTATTCAACAACTTTTAGACAAGGGATTGGCTTATCGCTGCTACACCACAGCTGAGGAACTAGAACAACTGCGGGAAGCTCAAAAGGCTAGAAAAGAAGCCCCCCGCTATGACAATCGCCATCGCAATTTGACACCAGAACAACAAGCAGCATTTGAGGCGGAAGGGCGCAAGCCGGTGATCCGCTTTATGATTGATAATGACCGGGAGATTGTCTGGAATGATCTAGTCCGAGGTAAAGTCACTTGGAAAGGGAGTGACCTTGGAGGTGATATGGTGATTGCTAGGGCGTCTCAAGAGAATGATATCGGTCAGCCTCTGTACAACCTAGCTGTGGTGGTGGATGACATTGATATGCAAATTACCCATGTCATTCGCGGTGAAGACCATATTGCGAATACTGCTAAACAGATTTTGCTCTATGAAGCCCTAGGGAGTGTAGTCCCAGAATTTTCCCATACACCTCTGATTCTTAACCATGAGGGACGGAAGCTATCCAAGCGCGATGGTGTAACCTCTATTTTTGACTTCAAAGCCATGGGCTTTACCCCTGAGGCGATGGTTAATTATATGACATTGCTGGGATGGTCTCCCCCTGACTCCACTCAGGAAATCTTTACCTTGGCTCAAGCCGCTCAAAAGTTCGGTTTTGAACGGGTTAACCCAGCCGGGGCAAAGTTTGACTGGGCTAAGCTGGATTGGATTAATAGTCAATATGTCCACCAGATGAGTGCATCTGAGTTAGTGGACTTGCTGATTCCCTACTGGGAAAGTGCTGGGTACAACTGTGATCCTGTGGCAAATCGCCCTTGGCTGGAACAGTTGACTGCTATGATTGGGCCAAGTTTGACTCGCTTGCCAGAAGCAGTAGAGATGACTCGGATGTTCTTTACTGAGTCAGTTGAGTACACTGAACAGGCAGTAGAGCAGCTGAAAAAAGCTGGTGCTAGTGAGGTGGTTCAAGCTATTCTTGACCAACTCGGTAATTACCAACAGCTGAGTCCAGAGGAAGCTAAGCAGATTATTAACCAAGTCACAAAAGCGCAAAAGGTCAAGAAAGGATTGGTTATGCGATCGCTTCGTGCTGCACTAACTGGGGATGTCAATGGTCCTGATTTGATCGAATCCTGGGTACTGCTTCATCAGCGAGGGTTTGACCAAACTCGCTTGAAGGAGTCATTGCTTCAGGTGGCCTGATCCCAACCGATGGGTTACTGATGGGTTACCGATTGGTAACCCATTTCTGATCCTGTTTGGGTCAATTCTTTGACCCTGATCCGAAGTTCCCTTGTCCAAAGTTCCCGACAACTGCGGGGAAGTCTAGTGGGGAAACCGAGCTACGGTTAATAAACAAAGGAAATGTTTCTTAACCGTAGCTCGGATGCATCTGATCTCAAATCCGGCTAATCAGTTATCGCAAACGTTGTTTTAGGCCACCAATGAAAACAAGTCAACCCACTAATAAATTTTGGCTGTTCCATTAAAACTTTCAAGGGAGTAAGCAAAACTTATTCTAACTCTGAGGTCGAAAAATCTCATGAATTAAAAAGCTAAATTAATTTTAGATTTAACGAGAGATATTTAAGCTCTTGACTGAGATAATCTGCCCACAAATTAGGTTTGAGCTGATACACAGACAGTAGTGCGATCGGAGGAACAATTATTTGCAGACGTACTCCTTATAAAGCGAATCGTATTTACAAGGAGAGTCATCATCGCCATAGTAAATACTAGTCCAAAACGAACTGTTTTCTATGAAGAAATGGCAATCCCTCACCTCATAAAGCCTCAGATATTCAGGCTTGTTTGTTTCCACCATATTTTTGAGTTTAGAACAGTGAGCAGCTGTTTTAAGTTCAACAGATTTGAGTGCGTTCCGCTCTTTTTCTAAAGCCGAGTCACATTCTTTCAAATCTTTACCCTTACTCACTCGACTGTAAAAACACTCAGCCAGACTTTCTTCAGTCTGACTTTCTTCAGCCAGACTTTCTTCAGGCAAACTTTCTTCAACCAGTGCTTGTGCTTGACCGGGGGCAACGCCCTCAGCGACGGCGATACCCAACAATAGCGTGCTAGAGACCATCAGTATTCCTGACAGCAGCAAGGAAAAAAGACGTTTCATCAAATACTTCCTTTTTTTTATTAAGCCCATATGATTGTATCACAACCGTTTGCCTCAGTTGCAGCACAGGAAAACTTATGTGTATCTAGCGCTACTGTTATACTAATTGGGTAAAACTCAGATGTTGCACCAAAAAAAGTAGCGGTGAGAAGAAACGGCTGAAGTAATTGTGGTTAGGGGATTGGCCGTTCTTTATCATAGCTAGAGACAACTAATCAAATACCTTTAAAAATTATCTGTATTCCCTATAGGTTGGGTGACAAAAATTAGTTGAAAATGTTGCGTAGGGTGCGTTAGGCGACCCTCATTTTCCGCCTCGTAGCCAGGGTTGGGACAGCCCGCCCCGTAACGCACCACTAGGTCAAACAGCTTTAATGAGATGCACCCCTTGCCCTCTTCCCCCAGGGTAGTGATAAATATGTAGTGATATAGCGGTTTCTAGCCTAATGAGGTACACAGGATTTTTTCTATCTTCCCTGTTCCCTGTTCCCTGTTCCCTGTTCCCTGTTCCCTAAAACCTTAGGTGCGCTTTCCGCATCTAATTATTAAATTCGCCACGGGTCGCACCTCAAAAAAATGTACCTCACATAATTGAAAAACGCTATACAATATTGCATTTCTATTGAATTTTGGCACTTTTCAAAGGGAAAATATAACAAGTTAACCATTAATACATTATTAAAATTTATATAAATTTTAATAATGTATTAATATTTTAAAATAAATTATTCCTTATATAAATGCTATATTTTTTTGTAAGAAGCCAGAAGTGTTTAAGGTTTTCAACTTTCAACACTTCTGGTTCATAAGATTATTTAGTTAAGCACAGCTTAACTAAATGGGATTCTTGATCGATAATGTTTTTGCAAAGATGAGATGCACCAGCTGATAAGCAGGTACACAAAATTGATTACACATTTCACAAACCTCAAAGCCTTACAATGTAAGGGTTACATAAATTGGGAGTAGGTAATTAATTCTGTGTAGGTGCTTACTTCTTTAATATCAGACTTTCCCTCTTCTCCTTATTTCAGTGCCATTTATGATTACATTGTTTTCCGAACGACATCAGAAGAACCAAAACTTAGAAGGAATCATTGATTTTTACGAGCAACAGGACATCAGAGACCACTATTTTGAGTGGTTGCATTCTCAGCCTGTGGATCTTACCAGCATTTGGTTACTTCTCCATAATCTCCGGGGAATAACTGCAGATTTCATTCGCTGGCTTTCCGGTGCCGTGTCGAGGATTGATGATAATGTCATTCGTTGTTTACTGGTGAAACAGCTCTATGATGAACTGGGTAACGGAGATTCCGAGCAGTGTCACATTGTATTATATGACCGCTTCTACAATGCCTTGAAACCGTGGCAACCCAAATCAATTGAAACTGGCGAGGTAGATGATTTGACGATTGGCTTACCTGGGAGAAAACTCAGGCAACGGCTGGAGAACTATTTCAATGCTCCCGATCCGCTAGTCGTCATCGCTGCGTTTTTGGTAGGCGAGATTTACGCTAAGAAGTTCGATGAATGTCTAAACGAACAGGTCGCGCGGACTCAAGAAATTTCTGAGTATGACTTGACTTGGCTGAGGCTGCATACTGTGGTAGAAGCAGATCATGCTGGGGATTCAATTCACCTCGCTCGTCGGTTGGAGGAAATGGGAGCTTCCCGTGACCTGGTTTGTATGGCAGCTCAAGAGGTTTGGGATATCTTTATTCGCTTCCAAGACGAGATGCATCAGCTCAATCTTGAACTTCAGTAGTTAGACAAAACAAAAATAGTTAGCCATCAATACTGGGTGTGGACCGCAATGATGCCCATGTTCAGATTGAAATTTATTTCATCCATGTGATGATTATCTGGGCCAGAAGTTTTGGAACAATGAACAAGCAACAATTTAACGTCAAGTATGTGCAAGTTAGCCCAGATCTCGTCATTCACTACCAGGAGGCAGGGTCGGGCACACCAATCGTTTTTATTCCTGGTTGGTGGACTTCAATCGACTATTTCCCAGCACAACTTGCCCATTTCTCAAAGCGCTATCGGGCGATCGCCTACGATCCTCGCGGTCAAGGACTATCCTCTAAGACGTTAGACGGTAATCACTACATTCAACGGGGTGCGGATCTTAATGCTTTTCTCAATGCCTTGGAACTGGACAATGTGATTCTGGCTGGGCATTCCAACGCAAATTTAGATATTTATTCTTACGTTCGGAATCATGGCACCGATCGGATTAAAGCGATCGTAGCCATTGACTGTGCTATGCCAAAGCGGATTGCCACCCAAGAGGAGGATAATTGGGGAGAGGTTAGAAATCCAGCTGACATGGGGTGGTTAATCGAGCGTTATCGACTTGTGGCTTACAACCGGCTTGACAGTGTACCGGAAATCATTCAGCCTGGGTTAGTCGAGGAAATGACTCCCGAGGTGACTGATTTTTTTTATCGCATGAATATGGCGATACCGAACTATGTCTCGAATGCGCTGTTTATCGATTCATGGTTTTCAGATTACAGCGAAGAAGCCAAACTAGTCGATGATCACGTTCCTACCCTTTGGACTTTTTCCCAACAAAGGTCAAAATTCATGCCCCAGGTCAACAAGAATTTACCCAATACCGAAACCTTAGTATTGGGGGAGCATATGGGGCATTGGGAGTTTCCAGATGAATTTAATACAGCGGTCGAGGCATTTCTCGATCGAAGAATTGTGTTGCGAACCGACGAGATAGAGGTTCCCATCGAGGCTGAATACAAGAGTACTCAATATGATCGCGTTGGGGTCATTTACGATCAATTCAAAGGCTCAAATGAAGCTACATACGCCATAGGAGAAAAAGCTTCATTTTTAAAAGCTTTGGGCAACATACAAGGAAAAAAGATTCTAGATTTAGGATGTGGAGCTGGTTTCTATACTCAATTATTGAAAAAAAAAGGAGCAGCCAAAATTGTTGGCGTAGATATTTCTGAAGAGATGATCCGGGTAGCCCGTGAAAAAGAAGAACAAACACAACTAGGAGTTGAATACCTTGTTTTTGATGTAGCTGAAATGCCCAAGCTTGGTAGTTTCGATCTGGTGACTGCCGTAGGTCTTTTTCATCACGCTAAAGACCGAGACCACCTACTAAAAATATTTCTTCGTATTTATAATAATCTAGCAAAGAACGGTCGCTTGATTGCTCTCACTGCTAATCCGGATTTTTATCCGAACAAATCAGATACTAGCAAATATGGTTTTACTCCCGTTGCAGAAGAACCCATGCCAGACGGTCGGGAAATTACGATGAAATTGAATGGAGCAAAATCCCCGTTTTTTATCAAGGGTTATATTTACAATCGTTCGATTTATGAATGGATAATAAAGAAAGTAGGCTTCAAGAACTATAAATGGGATTTTAATCTAGAAATCCCTAATTCAGCACTGGAAAAATATGGAGAATCTTACTGGCAAGATTTATTGATTAATCCTGTAATGGTTACACTTATTGGTGAAAAATGAAGTTGGTGAAAAATGAAGAGGATTATCGCTTTTGAGCAAACTGAGAACATAGCCAAAATTAAGTAGGCTATAATTCTAACTTTGTGAACTAAAATTTATCGTTACTTATATAGGCAGATCAACTAATGACAACTAACTACGATCCGAAACAATGGGATAAAGTTTGTGATGCTTTTAAAGAATTCAACAAAGAGCAAATTACCTATTATATCGCCCAAAAAGCCTCCTTTGTAAAGGGAATTGGCGAGATAGAAGGGAAAACAGTGTTAGATGTAGGATGCGGGAGTGGTTCCTATACCCAGTTGTTGAAAGAAAAAGGAGCAGCCAAAGTTGTTGGCGTAGACATTTCGGTAAAAATGGTAGAGGTTGCCCGTGAGCAAGAAGCAGCCACTCCACTGGGGATTGAATACCATGTTTTGGATGCCGCAGAAATGCCCAAGCTGGGCAATTTCGATCTGATAACTGCGGTTAGCCTGTTTAACTATGCCAAAGATCGAGAGCATCTCAAAGCCATGTTCCGTAATATTTATGAAAATATGGCAGAAGGTGGGCGTTTGGTGGCTCTGATTATGGAACCCAATTTTTCTGGAAAAAAATTCGATATGGCTAAATATGAACCTGGTATAACGATCTCTAAAGAAGAAACTTTGCCAGATGGTCGTCGTGCTATTCAAGGTAAATTAGAGGTCAACCCACCCGTATTTGTCGATCTATATCTGTATGATCGCTCAGTTTATGAATCGGCGATTAACGAAGCTGGATTCAAAAATTTAACATGGGAATTTAACCTAGAAGTGCCACCAGAAGCTATAGAAAAATATGGGCAAAGTTACTGGCAAAATTTATTAGATAATCCCTTGGAGTGGCTGCTGTTTTGCGATAAATAATAATGTCAATTAGGGGGGATTTAATGATGGCTCAATACGATACTCGTCAATATGATAAGATAGGCGCAGAGTATGAACAATTCAAGTATGAAGAGTTCGCTACCTGGTCAATCGTTGAAAAAGCCTCTTTTTTAAAGGTAATTGGCAATATCAAAGGCAAAACGTTTTTAGACTTAGCCTGTGGAACAGGGTTCTATACTAGGTTGCTGAAAGAAAAAGGAGCGACCAAAGTTGTTGGGGTAGATATTTCTGAAGAGATGGTACGGCATGCCCGTCAAAAAGAAGCCAATAATCCTCTAGGAATTGAATACCATGTTCGTGATGTGGCTCAACTTCCCCATTTGGGGAAGTTCGATCTTGTGACGGCGGTGGCACTATTACATTACGCCAAGGATCGCCACCATCTCCTAGAAATGTTATGCCATATTATCGATAACTTGAGAAATGGTGGGCAATTTGTGACTTACATTACCAACCCAGATTTCTCTTTGTGTAAATCCAACATGACCCCTTATGGGATTACAATTCTCCAAGAGGAACCTATGCCAGATGGTCGTACTCGGAAAAGCAAACTGAATACCAATCCCCCAACCTTCATCAGCAATTTCGTGTATGATCGCTCTGTGTATGAATGGGCTACTAAGGAAGCTGGCTTTAAGAAGCTGAAATGGCATGTTAGACCAGAGGTGCCGTCAGAGGCAATTGCCAAATATGGCGAAGCCTACTGGCAGGATCTGTTAAACAATCCTTCGGGGATTTTGATTAGTTGCGAAAAGCCATAAAGAGAAAGACTACTAACTCAGAACTCGCGCACAGTAGCGGCTACCTGCAACAAGATCCCATCTGGGTCAAAGAAATAAAATGAGGAAAGCAAAGTCGTATCGTCCAGTTCGGGAGCATAACCCGAGGGAACGTCAGCATGGTGTAAAATTGGGGTGACTTGTACTCCCTTACTTAGCAGTTTCTCTCTATACTCTTGCAGTTTTTCTAGGGGCACATTAAAGGCGAGATGGTTCATTGAACCATGAGCTGTAGCAATGTCGCTAGCCTTTAAGGTTTTAGGTGTTAAGGTTTTAGGTGTAACAGAAGCCATAGCTTCTATTGCTTCAGGTTTGACAGAAGCAATGCCAGGTGAAGCATCTGGTGCCTTGGGAAACCATAAAAAAACCAAAGCACTCCCATTGCCGATATCGAAAAAGAAACGCTTACTGCCATCTGGTAGGGCAATGGTTTTGATTAACTTAAAACCAAGGGTTTTGGTGTAAAAGTCCACCGTTCGTGCTACATCTTTACAGACTAAGGCGATATGGTTGATTCCCTGTAGTTCACACTCGTTCATTTCACTTCTTGATTAAGTTTCAGCAAAATTAATTTTTAACCAGTTTATTGTTCAAATAACTGGTAATAATGATATTTTAAACACTGATCATATGAATCAAATAGGATTTGATCATGAATGTAATCTTGAATAGGAATATTAGTATTTGGTCCTAGAAAAACAGCTAGAGAAAGACGTTCCTCATCTGGTATGCGAACTCGATGTAGAATTGAGTGTGTCTTTCCACCTAGCATTTTTTCTAAGGTTTGAGCCAGAATTACCACAACATACCCTGGTTGGGGATTAACTTCATGCCATTGATCATCCCAAAACAATTCTAATCCTGGCTTTTCAATCAAAAGTACACTCATCAAATCAAAGTCTTTATGAGCTTTCAGTCCACTATTGCATTTCTTATTTGTATTTACCTTAGCAGGATAATAGACAGTTGAAAATGTTGAAGAGCGATCGCTCACGACTTCCTCGAAATATTGTTCAACACCAAAATACCTAAATACCTCTTTTAACAGAACTAGAACAATACGCTGTTCAAAATAGTTTGAGATTTTGAAAACTGAATTGCGACATTCTTGAAAGGGTCCAATTGGATTATGCAACCTAAAGAAAAACTGTTGAACCGACTGTATATCATCAATTGAACGGTTTATATAACCTTCTAGTTGATCATTTACTAACCATTTTTGTTTTTTAAGTTCGTCCTGTCTGAAAAAAGCTAAAGCCTCTTTTTTGATGAATTCAAAATCTTCAAATACTTCTTTTTCTGGTATTTTTACATAGCAGCAACCCAGATGAACAAGGGTGTTTATTTCTTCTAGGGTTACGGTATCTACAGCATTGATTTTTGGTAGTTGCATGATTCAGAAAACAAAAAACAGAATTTTTTTACGCAGCTAGCTTCCAAGACAATGGATTTGCTAATAAATAGACTAAACTTCTATCAAAGTACTATAGCGGTTTTAAATTAGGTGAGGTACAAATTTTTGAGGTGCGACCCGTGGCGAATTTAATTCTTAATGCGGAAAGCGCACCTAAGGTTTTAGGGAACAGGGAACAGGGAACAGGGAACAGGGAAGAGAGAACAGAGAAGAGAGAACAGGGAACAGGGAAAAAATCCTGTGTACCTCATTAGGTTAGAAACAGCTATATACATACTTTTCAATAGCATTATAAGCAATCTATAATGCTATACTTATTTGTTTTTTTGTTATTTTTATTTTTGAAATTTTACTTAGACCATAACTTCATAACCCGAATACAATATCACTGTAGCAAGATATCAGAAATTAATCAACAGTTGACCTTTGTTGTATCTTGAAAGCTAAGGTAAACCCATCTTCCCTATCTTCTACCTGTAGAGATGCAACGGTGGGAGTAAGTTGAGGAAGTCAGCACAGCTCTCGGAGCTTGCATCCGAGAGAACGCTGACTTGACATAACCTTTAATCCTTACAATTGAGACACACAGAGGGACCAGAAGGCAAAGAACTCACCTCAGGTAATTCTACCGGAATTCTGGGGAGTTTATCTAAGTCGTGATCGCCCAATGGATAATTGAGAAGGGATAACAAAGGTTGGGCAATCTGCCAACACTTCTCTTTCTGTTCATTGCTTAAAACATTTTTCCACTTGTAAAACCCTCCCTCGCGAACGTGATCCGGACTATCTTTTTTCATACTTGTGAAGTCAACTTGCTCCTTGATGCGAGCAATTGAATCTGAATCAAGTTCTATCTCCAGATACTCCAACATCTTTTGCAGCTCATTATTAAAATTATTACACAAGTTTTCATAGAAAATGACATAAATATCTAGCTCTTTTTTACTTTTTAAATAGCCCCCTACATGATTCATCCAATCCGATATACAAGTATATAACTTATTTTTTAAAAAACTTTCTGGATTAACTTCGTTACCAGCCACATAATAGTAGTGCTTTTTCATAAACGGTGTAAACGCAAAATGAGACCAAGAAATTGCTACATCGCGCGGGTCTCGTATGATGTAAACTGTTTTATCAAACTTTTCCACTACCTCTGGAGTTTTACAACAAGCCAAGGAATGAGTCCAGACATTAGTCGTATTATTGATATATTCGTTAAAATCCTGAATGGGATAGATAAATATATTAGCAATCCTGTAAAACAGAACTTCATTAGTAATATTTAGCATATTAATATCTAGCATATTTTTGATAGGCAAATCCCAAGTTTTAGCTGCTTCGTAAATCGGTTGCGTTTTGACAAAAGCTTTTTCGGCTATGCCAGCTTCTTTAACAATATTTGAGAGAATATTAGCAAGCCAAAAGGTGCCACTTTTAGGAAGACTAATTTGGAGAATGTTCATTTTTTCTACTTAAATAATCTTGCTAACTGTTCAATTGTTTGGTGTTTAAAGATTGTTGCCAGTGGCAATTTTTTACCTAACTGCTCCTGAATTCGAGCAATCAAGCGAACTCCTAAAAGGGAATGACCACCTAGGTCAAAAAAGTTATCTTGAACTCCTACAGAACTAACCCCTAGAACTTCTGACCAAATTTGTGCCAGTTGTTTTTCTAAGGCATCCCGAGGCGCAATAAAATTCGCTTCACTACCCCACCGAGAAGCATCGGGTGCAGGTAAGGCGCGACGATCTATTTTACCATTAGGAGTTAGTGGAATTGCTTCCAAAATAATGATAGCTGCCGGAATCATATGGTTGGGTAGCTGAGTATTGAGAAAGGAACGCAATTCACAAACTGTGAGTTCTTGCTGTTGCGGAACCACATAGGCAACAAGGCGTTTATCACCCTCAATATCTTCTCGAACAATAACCAGGGCTTGCCGTACATTTTGATGTTCTCCTAGCACAGCTTCAATTTCTCCCAATTCAATGCGGTAGCCTCGCACCTTGACTTGGTTATCGATACGACCCAAAAACTCGATGTTACCATCGGGTAGATAGCGAACTAGATCGCCCGTTTTATAGAGTCGAGAACCCGATTCATCCCTAAAGGGGTTGGGAATAAATTTCTCAGCCGTGAGTTCTGGTCTGTTCAGATAGCCTCGTGCTAAACCTATACCGCCGATATGGAGTTGACCAGGAATACCGATGGGAACTGGTTGGAGGTGATCATCAAGAATATAAAGTTGAATGTTAGGCAGGGGACGACCAATGGGTGGTTTGCGATCACAACCGCCACATTGAGCGTAGGTGACTGTAACCGTAGATTCCGTTGGACCGTAAGTATTAAATAATTGCACTCGTCTCGACCACTGCTTTGCCAAAGCCGGAGGACAATCTTCCGCTCCCACAAACATTGTCCGCAAACTAGGCAGTTCTGCATCAGCTAGAGTTGCCAGTATTGAGGGGGTTAGGGAAATATGGGTGACTTCTTGCTTTTGCAATGTCTCTATTAAATCAGAACCAGGTCGCAGTGACTCAGTGGTGGCCAGACCAAGCCGCGCCCCAGAACATAGCGCCATTGCTATTTCCGCAATTGAGTGGTCGAAGCTCAAAGAAGTAAACTGGAGAACGCAACACTCAGGCTGCATATCCAGGATATCAATAAAGGCGGGGACTAGATTGGACAATCCTTGATGGGTAACTAAAACCCCTTTCGGCTTACCTGTCGAACCTGAAGTGTAGATCAGATAAGCTAAGTTGTCAGGCTGTACCTGATGCACAGGATTCTTTTCACTAAAAGTAGTAATTTCTTTCCAGTCTGAGTCTAAACAAACAACCTTTTTAGCACTCAGAGGAAGTCGTTCAAGTAACTGCTGCTGAGTTAAAAGTAGGGAAACCTGAGCATCTTCTAGCATATAAGCCAAGCGCTCTTGAGGATATACCGGATCTAAGGGTACATAAGCCCCACCAGCTTTGAGAATTCCCAACACTCCGACTACCATCTCAATAGAGCGTTCCACGCAAATACCCACCAATGTCTCTGGTTTGACTCCTAGCGATCGCAGATAGTGGGCGAGTTGATTAATCCGGCTGTTCAACTCCCGGTAAGTTAATTGCTGAGTTTCAAACACCACTGCCACTGCATCAGCTGTCCGTTCCACTTGCTTCTCGAATAACTGATTAATACAAGTTTGAGGAGTATATTGAGTCCGAGTTTGATTCCACTCCACTAACAACTGATGCTGCTGTGTTTCTGTTAATATGGCGAGTAAGTAAACTGGCTTTTCTGGCTCAGTAACAATTCCTTTTAGCAGATGCAGGAAACAAGACTCTATCCTGACAACGGTATCAAAATCAAATAGATCGGTATTGTACTTAAAAACACCAGCCAGTGAACTTTTTGTTTCCACCATCTCTAAGATTAGGTCAAACTCACCTTCCTGCTGGGGGATTTTCCAAGGTTCTACATCTAATCCTCCCCAAGTAACTTGACCCCCTGTTTCTTCCCCTGCCAACTGTTGTGACAATAATTGGGCAACTACTTCCGAACTCTGAAATTTTTCAAGGGAAAACACTACTTGTAAAAGAGGTGATAAACTGGCATCTCTTTGGGGTTTTAACTGCTCTACAAGAAAGCCAAAAGGATAATCTTGATGGGCGAATGCTTCCAATGCTGTTTGATGCAATTGAGTGAGAAACTCTCCAAAAGTAGGATTGCCAGAGAGATTCCCTCGTATGACAACCAGGTTGATAAAATAGCCCACTACTTGACTAAATTCAGGCTGGTTTCGTAAGGAGGTGGGAGTTCCGACTAAAATATCTTCTTGACCTGATAAGCGGTAAATTAATACCTGAAAGGCTGCTAGGAGTAAACTATCGAGGGTGACTGAATAATCTTGTGCTAGTTTCTTGAGTTGAGTAGAAAGTTCTTGGGTTAGCTGGAAATAATGGGAACTGCCATTGTAGGTTTGAACTGAAGGTCTAGGGCGATCAGTGGGTAAGTTTAAGACTGGTAATTTTCCTGCTAGCTGTTGTCGCCAATAACTCTCAAGGCTCTTTCTCTGAGCACTGGCTAACATTTTGTTTTGATAGTCAATAAAATCTTGATAGGAGACTTTTATTGGGGGTAGAGAATCTCTAGTTCCTTTGTATACCAAGCTGAGTTCTTTAAGTAACACCTCCATTGACCGAAAATCAATGGCAATTTGGTGTATTACTAACAGCAGCACATGCTCTGTTTGAGAGCGAGTGAATAGTAAAACTCTTATAGGGAGTTCTTGTTCAAGATTGAAGGGAATGTGAGCTGACTGGGTGAGGTGATGGTCTAATTGCTGATCAGTCCAATGTGAGGCATGTATCTGCTGGAAAGGAATTTCTACTTTTTTGTTAACAACCCTAAACGTTTGACTATTACGTTCAGTATAAGTCGTTTTTAGGTTGGGATGACGGTCAATTATTGCTCTGACGGCAGTTTGCCAAGCGTTCAGATTTATCTCTGATCTAATTAGCACAGCAAACAAGACATTGTAAGCCCAAATTTGCGGTGCGAGTTTGTTGATAAACCACAGAGCTTGTTGACCACAAGAGAGAGGATAAAAGTCTTTTTCGGCTTTTTCTGATGGTAATGATTCTATTCTGCTCAAGATTGTTGTAGGTTCAATACTTGAATGGTCAGGGAAGATTATTGTTACTCTAGCAGTTTTATATTGGATGAGATACGGCGGTTTGCATAACTATCAGGTACACAGGATTATTTTCCCTCTTCCCTCTTCCCTCTTCCCTCTTCCCTGCTCCCTGCTCCCTGCTCCCTGCTCCCTAAAAACCCAGAACTTTGTACCTAACTGAATTGCAAACCGCTGTAATTTTCTTTTCTTGACAGAAAATGCGCGCTGTAAACTCTTCAAAATAACCAAATAACTATTCCACATGACTTCTATCAAAACCTAGGATAAACAGGAGAATCTTAATGCTGATTACAGACTCAAGTTTTAGAAAGAAAATTTTATTTCTCTTAGCATCAATGTTTCTCCTGAAACTACTTAAATTATAGTTAATAAATTAAAGTATTAAACTTCAGTTTCAAATAGTGCAAGTCGCAGTCGATCTCCTGACTCTTCTATTTCTATCAAAGACTCAAGACTAACAACTACACTCCGTTCAATTCCTAAAATTTCTGCGGCTCGCGCAACAGCTGCTTTTTCTTTATCGTGGTACACTCCATCAGCACGGCTCATTTTGATGGCTTGATATAACATACAACGCTTAAAATTCACAGGAAAATCATGATGAATACCGCCCAATAGCTGTTGAATGTCCAGGTTTTCTCCATCGAATTTTAGGATATTTTCTTCTATCAGCTCAGATGGTACTCCCATCATATTTTGTTCTTCGACAAACCAATCTAATTCTGCCTGTGCTAACTCACCATCAGCACTGGCGATCGCCATTATGGCTTTGATATAGTTCCTCGAGGTCTCAAAGTTTACAGGTGCAGTAATGTTGTATCTCTTTTTGGCATATGGCTTCATTTCATAAGTTGTTTCAGTGGTCATCGTTTTTTCCCTGAATACTTCGCTGTTATTCTACAGAGTTCTACAAAAAAATTCAAGTGTAACAATTTTTATCTTAATAGGAGTTAACCATTGACATAAAGCACCAAATATGCATTACGTGATTCAGGAATTCGAGGTTGATTTTTTGACGCTTTTTAAGTGATCGCTATTGATTAGAGGATGATTGAGAAAAACCTGAAACAACGTATTTTCGTTAATACACAAGATAGTAAATTTGTACAGTGCGTAAGTCCTACTTTCCTTGAAGCAAAAATCCGTTCTGATTTTCCTTAGACATCTCCAGGAATTGCGAAGCAATTCCATCACTAGCTTTGAGACGCTTGGGATGATTCACAAATGTGACAAATTTAAACTAAATAATAATGGTTTGTAATATTTGTTAATTTTAATTCAACTAAAAATTACCTGAAGGAGGGAGCAAACAGGCTGAAATGCTTGGTATGTAAAGCTACTGGGGGGGCGACATGAATGGCTAGGTCGCTTATCCTGTCAGCTTCCTAGCCATTTATGTCGCCCCCCCAGCCCACACCTCACAAGGGTAGGTTTTTTACATTTGGGCGAGTACGTACTGGCATTGGGTATTTTGAACTCAAAATATGTCGCCAAATCTCCCAGAATTTCCCCCGATTACCGACCCATCTCCCCATATTCCCCTCCTGGTCGGGGTGTCGGGTGGGTCCGGATTCCCCATTCCCCATTACCTATTACCGATTACCTATTACCGATTACCTATTACCGATTACCTATTACCGATTACCTATCTCCAATGTAAAAAACCTACCCCTGTGAGCCAGCCCCCACACCCCACACCCCACACCCCACACCCCACACCCCACACCTGAGGTCTTTGTTAAAAACCTACCCTTATGAGGGAACCCGACCGGGGTCGCACCGCTATACAAAATCTTTTTTTGTAAGCTTGGATAGCCATTTCTAATCTGCTCAAGTTTGTCAAAATAAACCAGCCTTCACTTGACTCAATTCCTCGGTAGTTTCGCTGCCATTTCCCAGCTACGTTAAACGACCCAAATCCGTTGGTTTTGGTCACTCTAACGTCCTTTAGAAATAGACTCATACCAGGAGCTAATCCTAAGTTTTTTAACTCCACTAATAGATCGGATTCGGCCTCGACAAAGGTACTCTTTTTAAGCCGTAAACAAAAGTCTAATCCTTGTTGTGCCAGCCAATGACCCAGCTTGACTCCACAAAATTATCGGTGCGTAGTTTCGAGGAAACCTCGAAACTACGCACCGAAGGTCTCCAGGGTTTATAAGTCTTGAATTGAGACAAAGCTTTGCTCAATACCTCCGTTTGTTCCTGATAATTACTATTCCCTTTCTTGTCTAAAATCCTCCAGTATATCGGCCAAGCTCTCTTGTCCCAAATTAAACTCGCAATCAGGAGGTGCGACCCGTGGCGAATTTAATTCTTAATGGGTCAAGCGCACCTTATATTAATATCACCCCAACTGGTACGGTCAATGGCAATATACACCACTTGTTTTGGTTCAATTGCACCAATCAGTTGTTTTTGTAGAATTGGTCACCAAAGAGTCTCAATACATAATTCTTTGAGTACCAGAAATCTTTGCAGCTTTTTGCGACGACTTTCAAACATAATGGGTAAGGGTAAGGATGCTGCTAGGGTTTCCAGCTTGACATTTTTGACCGATTGCAATACCGTAACCAACAAACAGCAAAGCAGATAGTGAGCTGTCGTGAGTTGACTTTTAAGATGATTTTGGTAAATTGTGGGTAGCATTTTTTCTGATCGGCCCGGGTGACAAGTAGCGGGCCTATCTTTTTTGATCACAATTTGCTCAAATTTCCATCCGGTAAAGCTTACAGGCATTTTTGTCGCCCCCCCAGCTTTATGGATAAAAAAATAATGATTTTAGACTAGCAAGCATTCACTACTAAGTTGTTTGACTAGCAAACCCTTGATTAATCAATATGCTTGCTAAAAAAGTCCAAGATTTTCTCAGGATATTTTCCGACGTAATCGTAAGCGGCTGCTCGTTGCTTGGTAAGGTCGAGCCAAAGCATTTCTTTCTCTACCGTTAATTCGTTATAGTACTGCTTAACAAAATCAAGATTAGTCCATGGGTCATTTTCATTCTGAATAACCAGAGTTGGGACGTTGATACTTTTCACGTTTGGCAAAAAAGAAGTCGTATTTAAGTCAAAACTAGCTCTATGCTTGTTGAAACTATTGACCCTATTGGCAAGAAAACCCGGTATACCCATAGCACGAACAAAGTCTTGATAAAGAAGTGGTTGTACCGCTATCAAGGCTTTGATATTTTTGTAGTCTTGTAAACCATTTTCAATTCCGTAGGCGTAAGTTGTAGAGCCAGCCCCCATACAAATGCTGAGTAATCCGACTTTGCTGTCTTTTAAGTCTGGGTGATAAGTAATAAAATCCACTGCTGCAATGACATCTTTGCTCTCTTGAGGACCCCATGATACCCAGGGACAAGTTCCTGTTTCACTATTGCCATGGTTTCTAAAATCGTACATAAGTACGGAGTAGCCTGCGTTGACCAGATACTTTGCTTGATTGAGAAATGAGATATCTGTTTTCCACAGCGTAATCAAACCTTTATCTTTGGGAGTATACCCTGCTCTGCTGCATTGAACACCAAAATGGGATTGAATAATCACTTTATCTGTCCCTCCCTTAATTAACCAACCAGAAAGGGTCACTCCGTCACTGGCTTTGAAGGTTACGTCTTCATAATCTAGTCCGAAATCTTTGGGATTATTAAACACTGGCGATTTACCCGGCTTGATCATCATATCGGCTAAATAATTTACTATCATTTTAGTTGGCCTCCTTTGGCTTCTGGGGTGATATAATATCTAAAAAAATACTATAGCAATTTTCATAGCTATGAAAATTGCTATAGTAAGCTAGACTCAATTGAATTTTTATATGGTTTTGGTATAATTCTAGTAATATTGCCCATAGGTAGGTGTTGTTGCAAATTGATATACTTACCTTTTTATAGCACAAAATTATACTAGCTTTATATACCAATAATTCCAGGCTATTTCCTCGCCCCTTCAGGATAAACCATCTATTTGAACTAGATGCTAAATTGCTCTTTAATACCTTGGATAAACGTCTTATCATCCAATTCTTTTCGATTAGCTACCATCATCCTGGCATCTTCGCCAGCAGTATATCGCAATTTATCAGTGCCGTCTGTTGCTGCTTCATAAATCACTTTAGCGACAACAATAGGCTCAGAAGCCTGCTCAGCCAAAGATTCCATCGAATTGAACAGCTTACCAATTAATTCTTGATACTCAGTTAGGCTTTCATCGTTGCTCATATCAAGAGAGCGACCAGCAAAATCGGTTTTAATCACTCCTGGTTCAACAATTTTTACTAGCAGGGGGACAACAAAGCTTGTAACATAGACATGGCTTGTTCCCTGGCTCGCTTACCTTTTCTATAATGCTTGATCCAACGGCGATTAATTTGCATGCATTTCGTCCACAATTTTTTCGCAAATTTGCCCTAAGCACAGCCAATGATACTGATGTTGACCAACATAAAAAGCAGACGGTGCGCGCCTCCAAGGCCGCGAGCAATCCCTCGCGGCCTTGGGTCGCACCGCTATGTCTGCGACCATATTTTGATTTTGTTTCTGGTCGTACAACATATTTCTGTATTCCCATTTTCTTAATTTCCCGTCCTTGAAGGGTGGCACTGGTATAGGCAATGGCTATCACAATAATCAACTTGGTCAGAATATCTGACCCCAGATTTGAGCCTTCTAGACTATAACCACCTGATTTAAAATCTCGAAACATTGTCTTGATGCAAAGCGCGAGTGGGGGAAACCACGGCAGTTGCTCATGGGGGGAACCCCCAAGACCGCACTGCCTCCCCTGTTCCCTTGCTGCCTCCCCTGTTCCCTTGCTGCATCGCTTTCTGACAAAATTTGGGTGTCACATTTTTGCCGTAAACAAAAATATACCTTACGTTCAGCCAGCCAGGGACCCAGTTTGGTAGAGCAAAATTCTCGGTCTCCCAGCACCACGACATCATAGGGTGATAGTAACTCGCTTACTTTTACTCAATACTGCCTTTTGTTCAGACAAGTTACTATTTCCTTGTCTTGATGCAATAGCGAGTGGGGGAAACCCCCAAGGGAGCAGGTCAAATTTGCTGAAACATTAGTACTATTTTCCAGTAAAGCAAGCTTAAACCCATGAGGGGGCTATAGATAATGTACAAATATTCATCCTGGACATGCTTCCCCTATTACCTATTACCTATTACCTATTACCTATTACCCATTACCTATTACCTATTACCTTAGTACTTTTGTTCTGCATAAGTGACATGCTCCCAACCCCCAAGACCGCGCTGCATCGCTTTTTATCTAATGATGTCCAGTAAATCGGCCAGGCTCGATGATCATAAACCACACTCACCATCAAGATATTAATCACACTCCAACTTGTTCTATCAATGACCAGATAAATCCTATCATTAGGGTTAAATATATCCTCTAAAAGAGCGCTGACGCAGGGAAACCAGATAGTTTCAATAGTAAAGTTTTTGAGTCTCAAAAATCGCCGTACTTTCCGACGACGGCTATCTAATAAAATAGGTAACGGTAGCGATTATGCTAAGACATCTAACTTCACTTGTTTGAGCAATTGTAAACTAATTACCATCAAGTTTAGAAATAGATATGCGCTCGTTACGCAGCTGATTTTGGATAATTTTTTGGTATAGTTTAGCTATCATTTTGTTGAGATAGGTTAGGGGGACTACTTTTGACCTATCTTTTTTTATCTCTTTCTGCTGTATCGCTGACTACATAAGACTCCCATGCCTCGTTCCCTGTCAGAATGCACCCAATTGATTGAGAGGTTTCACTAGACGTATTACCGATCAATTATCCTGCGGTGATTGGGGTTATTCTGAGAGTATCTAGAGGAACTAAAAACTCACCTTTTTGGAGCTTAATATCCAGGGCATCAAGGACAAACAAAAAATCTATAAGGCTTGCTGTTTGGTAGTCTTTATCTTCATAGTCTATGATTTTTTCCTCGGTTAAACCAGCGATATCCGCCAGTTGTTTTTGGCTTAGATTAGCAGCTAGTCGAGCTTTGATAATAAGTTGTGGTAAATTTTTAATATCATCAAGCTTAAGAACAATTGGAGTACGAACGTCATGGTTGATGAGGGTTTCGTATTCAGCAACTTCGGTTTTTAAAGCATTAAGATGACTTTGGAATGAATCGCGCTTAATCTTCCACCAACAATCATTTTTTTTGATATCTTCATCTTGAGCGTCATAAACAGATAAGTCAGATTCAAATTGACGAACTAATTCTTGGCTGTAGTCATACTGTCTTTGATTTTTAATCATGGTTCCCACCTCAATAAATCTATAGCAATAATTCCTTTGGCGTTTTTATCCCTATCCTTTTGAAAGAATTCTAGGGAGTTCATCTCGTAAATGCCCACTGGCTGCTCTGAAGGAAAAATCTCACCTTTATAGATAGCTTTTTGTGCATCGCGGTCGATAGGATTGAGTAATCTGGATGAGTAAGGAGATAATTTACATCCACATCTTCTGTATCCCAACATGCATCATAATCATTTGGTCTGGGCTTACTTGTGACAAAACTGCCATTGATATAAATGGTTCTACATCCCGCTGCCTTTAATTGCTCCATTGCTTTTTTGAGTCCTTCTATCTGGCGTAACCGCGTTACGTTAGTACCAAAACGCTCTTGAAATTTTAGCCATGTAGTCCAATGTATGCCAGGTGGTAGGTTTCCTTTTTCATCAAAACCGGGTATTGTCATTTTAACGCAAAGCCAAGATTCGACATCTTTTAATCAGAGATGATAGAATAATTTTTCGACTGGCGGAGAATAGTTGCTAACTCTTCAATCCTTGGCTTTGGAACAAAGTGGCTATGGGTAGATTGTTCCCTAACTGCTGCTGAATTTTAGCAATAAACCCGAACTGCTAAAAGGGGAGTAGGGAGTAGCTCACAGGGGAACTGGTCTGGTTTTCCCGCAGATGAGCAATATAGCGCTACGCGCAAGGCAAAAGGCAAGAGGCAAGAGGCAAGAGGCAAAAGTTGACGTGCATTAGCGCAGGTGCGCTTTCCGCATCTAATTATTAAATTCGCCACGGGTCGTACCTTTTTCAGCTTTTATCAATGTCCTAACCTTAATGCGTAGTGCTATATACCTAATACTGGCTGAAAGCACTGCAGTCTAAACCCTTGTATAGACTGTGCTTTATTTTTTTATGGCTGAAGGGACTTTGGTTACCTCTGGGGCGTTGCTTATCCAAGGAATGCTTTTCTTTTTATTATACCATTTAAGCAGCAACGCCCCTTTTTATAGCACAAAATTATACTAGCTTTACATACCAATAATTCCAGGCTATTTCCTCGCCCCTTCAGGATAAACCATCTATTTGAACTAGATGCCAAATTGCTCTTTAATACCTTGGATAAACGTCTTATCATCCAATTCCTTTCGATTAGCTACCATCATCCTGGCATCTTCGCCAGCAGTATATCGCAATTTATCAGTGCCATCTGTTGCTGCTTCATAAATCACGTTAGCGACAACAATAGGCTCAGAAGCCTGCTCAGCCAAAGATTCCATCGAATTGAACAGCTTACCAATTAATTCTTGATACTCAGTTAGGCTTTCATCGTTGCTCATATCAAGAGAACGACCAGCAAAATCCGTGTTAATCACTCCTGGTTCAACAATTTTAATTTTGCAGCCAATTGCCTCCATTTCAAAACTCAGACCTTCGGAAATCCCCTCAACAGCAAATTTAGTCCCGTTATATAATGAAAATAAGGGAAAGGTCATTTTGCCACCAATCGATGAAATATTAATTAAAATACCATCTTTATTTTGTCTGAAATGGGGTAGGATTGCTTTGGTTACATCTAACAGCCCAATAACATTAACATCAAATTGTCTTATTATATTTTCCCTGGGGGTTGCTTCTAAAGGGCCAAAAGCACCATAACCAGCATTGTTGACCAAAACATCTATTTTGCCGAATTTTTCAATGCCTAGCTGAACGGCTTTTGTAATTGAATCTTGGTCTAAAACATCTAGTCTTGTCACCAACACATTATCAAGGGTGGTTAGTTCTGCTTCCTTTTCTGGAGTTCTCATGGTTGCCACCACGTTCCAACCATTTTCCTGGAACAATTTTGCAGTTGCTTTTCCAATACCGCTGCTTGCTCCTGTAATTAAAATTGTCTTACTCATTTTGGATTCAAACTAATTTTTGTGATTGGACTACGACAATTCACGCTTGAATGTCGATTCAGTTTGATCATATACTAAGGAAGCGCTAAATTTCACTAGCAAGTTACGCGACACTACATGCACAGTGCGTCAATGAATAATTATGCAGGTTATCTGACACAAAGCGAAAAGATGACTTTTGTCAAAGACAGATATAGCAATTATCATAGCTATGAGGTACAAAATTTCGGGATTTTAGGGAACAGGGAATAGGGAATAGGGAATAGGGATGCGCTGCATCAAAACAGGGAATCAACATTAAAGAAGACTGTACCTCATAACTGAGAGAAAAGCTATATATAGCGAAAGGGTTTTTAGACAATCTCACCCTTGTTAAGGCCAAATGCCTGTAAATTCGGCGTTGCGTCAGTCTTTGAATGAATAGGAGTAGAGTGGGCATCCTGCCCGCCCGGAAATAAGCATGAAACTGGCAAGATGCCAGTTCCACCAAGATGCCAGTTCCACCAAGATGCCCATTCCACGGCAAGATGCCTATTCCACAGGTGCGACCCAAGGCCGCGAGGGATTGCTCGCGGCCTTGGAGGCGCGCACCTACTCTTAAAATCATTCCATTATTAAGCAACGCTGTAAATTCCTTAGTTGGGAGAATGGTGTCTACTATGGGAGAATGGTGTCTACTAAAATAGCGCCAGTCAGATCAGCCCCATCTAAGTTAGCTCCGGTAAAGTTAGCTTTGGTGAGGTCAGCATTCACAAGCAGAGCATTACTGAAGTCACCGTTAATTGCAACACCATTAACAAACGTTACACCGGTTAAATCCGCTCCAATAGTGTCTGAATCAGCACCGTCACTAAAGTTTGCATCTGTCAAGTTAGTAACATTTAAGTTGGCACCATTAAGATTAGCATCTTGGAAATTGCTACCGATAAAACTACCTACTTCTAAGCTAGTTCCGCTGAGGTTTGCATTTGTGAATTTAGTCAAGCTATCTCCAGTAGCTTCTTTGAAATTTGCATCGATAAGACTAGCACTAGTAAAGTCGGTTCCAGTGACGTTTGTTTTCTGAGCAACGACGTTATCTAAGATGGCTCCATCTAGTTCAGCATTGCTGAGAATTGCCTCGGTCAAGTCAGCGCCGCTGAGATCGACTCCGCTCAGGTCTGCCCCTGTTAGATTTGCCCCTTTTAGTTTGGCTCCACTAAGATTAGCTCCTGTTAGGTCAACTCCACTTAAATCGACTCCTTCCAGGAAAGCATTGTCGAGTTCAACTCCTCCGGTCAAGACTGCTCCGGTTAGAATTGCGCTGTTTAAGTTAGCATTACTCAGGTCAGCTCCCGTGAAGTTGGCATTGGTTAAATTTGCACCTTCGAGAAAGATACCTTCCGCAGAAACACCTGTGAAATTAGCATCGTTGAGGACAGTATCAGCCAGAGTAACACCAGTCAGTATAGTGGGTGTATTCGCATCAAAGGCACTAAAGTCAGCACCACCAAGATTGAGATCTTCGGCACTGAAGTTGGTTAAATCAGCACCTCGGAAGCTGGAATTGGTTGAGGTTGCTCCCCCAACTGCTGAAACATCAGTCCACTGCACACCACTGAGGTTTGCCAAATCAAAGGTAGCGTTACTGAGAGTGATATCCGTGAAGCCGACTCCGGTAAAGTCCACTCCTGTGAAATTGGTATTGACTATAAGATTAGCTTCAAGGCTAGCCCCTTGCAGGTTAGCATCCGTAAAGTTAGCATCTGTCAAATCAGCAGCTTTGAGATTCGCTTGAGTCAGATTAGCTCGGGTAAAGTTAGCTCCAGTCAGATTTGGTCGCTCCGACTGTTCTCCACTCAGCTCAGCTTTGAATAAGTTGGCATCCTGTAATTGGGCATTGGACAGGTCAATACCATTAGTGCTGATCTCAGATAAGTTAACCTCTCGCAGGTTAGCACCACTGAGATTGACATTCTCTAATGTTGCTTTAAAAAGGGTCGTTGTCGGGAAGGTTGCACTGGGTCTGAAGTTGGCATTGGTGGCATTAACATTTAACCAATTTGTTTGTTCAAAGTTAGTTCCTCTCAGCTCTGTGTCAACGAATGAGACATTGGTCAAAGTGGCTTTAAAAAAGGTAGAACCATTCAGATTTTGGCCATTAAAATTATTTCCAACCAGAGCTTGCTGGCTAAAATCTAAAACTGCCATAGCTATATACCTTTGCAAAACTTAAGGTCTATAGGAACAGTAATCAGATCTATATCAAGAGGAAAGCCAATGTGGCCTCATTATGTTGATTTTTGTAAATTTACGTGATGTTTTGTGAAATGTAAGTGCTGATAACTTCAGTTTGATGTAGAAGGGTACTTGGTGTTTTTTTGAGGATACAGGAAACAGGAGCCAGAATCCAGGAGAATCCTCTACAATTTCTGGGCAGCTATACAGCATCATAGTCATTAATCCATTGGTGGGCAGTGCCGACCAGGGTGATTGGCTAGGTTGGTGAATCTGTCTGATGCACTGCCCACCCTACATCAACCTCCCTACTCCCTAGGACGAAAGTACTTCACCCACTGCAGCATCGTAGTCATTAATCCATTGGTGGGCAGTGCCGACCAGGGTGATTGGCTAGGTTGGTGAATCTGTCTGATGCACTGCCCACCCTACATCAACCTCTCTAAAACCTAGAACTACATCAACCTCTCTAAAACCTAGAACGAAAGTAACTCACAGCAATTGAGAACTGCTCTAGCTCACGCGCTAACTACCACTTGTCCTACAGGATGAGCCACACAAGTCAAAATCATGCCTTCGTTCCGTTCATCCTCTTGGAGACCATCAGGTTCCTCGTCATACTCTACTTTCCCTTTTAGAAGCTTTTGCTTACAAGCACCACAGGCTCCCATGCGGCAACCGCTGGGTAATGCCACCCCTTCTTGTTCAGCCACATCTAGGATCACATCCTCTGCATCACAGGTGACTTCTTTCCCAGACTTAGCAAAGACCACAGTTGGTTCTGAACAGGTTGACGGTGATTTCACTAAGTGTAGTTTAGGACGACCTTCTGCTTTGACTGGTTCAGGAGTTGTTGTTGCTGTTGCTGTCTTTTTTGACAACTTTTTGCCACCAAAACTCTCTTCATAGTAGTTCTCCATCGGGAAGTCTAGACCGGCTAGCATGGTTTTCACCCCTGCCATAAAGGGATTCGGACCACAGACATAAACAATGCGATCGCGAAAATCAGGAGCCATCTGTTGCACCATGGCTTGATTAAGTCTTCCGGTATAACCCCACCAAGCTTGGTCAAGTTCTGGACGAGTGGTGGTAATAGCAGGCTTAAAGTTGGGGTGCAAAGCCGCCATCAACTCTAATTTCTGACGGAAGATGATATCTTTTGGGCTACGAGCGCTGTGGACAAAAACCACATCCACATCAGCCCCAATGTCACAAAGCCACTCAGACATGGACATCATCGGAGTAATCCCGCTACCTGCTGAAATGAACAGCAGTTTATTAGCAGAATGGTCAGCACAGGTAAATTTCCCCATTGGGCCATTTAATCTCACCTCGGACCCAACTTTGATGTTGTCGTGCAACCAGTTAGACACCAAACCGGCTGGTACATCAGGAGCATCGGCTGGTGCTGGAACTCGCTTGACGGTAATTTCCAAAGTATAAGGACGTGAGGGGGCCGAAGAGATGGAGTAGGAACGCTTCACTGGCTTGCCATCAATCTCCAAATCCAGAGTGACAAACTGACCTGGCTTGTAGCTGAACAACATTGGCGGATCCGCCACAAAGCGAAAGGTCTTGACATCATGGGTTTGATCAATGATCTGCACACAGCGGACAGTAATCTCACCCTTAGTCCACCGCTTCATCCCAGTGCTATTGCCATCTACCACTAGGTGCTGTTGCTGGTTAGAATCATACTGCTGTAGTTCTTTGACCAGCAGGACAAAGTCACCGATGCGGATAATATCCTCTTTCCTCAGGAGCCAGTTCTGGTTAACATCTATTTCCTCATTATTGATCCGAGAGCCATCGGTGCTACCGAGGTCAGCAAAGTAATACTTTCCCCCTTGGCATAGGATTCTGGCATGTACACGACTCACTACAGCACTATCCAGAATTAGGTCACAACTCGGGTGACGACCAATCAGATACTGACCTTGAATCTCAGTTCCCGGTTTCAGGGTTTTTTCCTGTAACTCGTTGGTTTGGGAGTTGATAACTATAGTTTTCAGCATGTTTCGTGTCACTCCAGATTACCGCAATAATCGGTCAATTGTGTCAATTACTCAGGACTTAGCCATAAACTCTACCAGTAGGGTGCTTTGATAACACACTATACTAGATAAGCGCGTTTGCGTTTGTTATCCAATTTGGCATAAGTCCTGGTAATGAACTATGAGAGGATGATCTATGCTAACTTCAGGTGCGGCCCGTGGCGAATTTAATTCTTAATACGGAAAGCGCACCTAACAATTGAATTAACACTGGATACCAGCATCATACTTAGTACCCTTGACCTCTCGCAAAAGTTCAGGGAAGGCGCGCGTTCCAATGGGCAGGTAAACTGCCTAAGGCGCGCTTTCCGCTTGAAGAATTAAATTCCCCTAGGGTCGCGCCTCTTGGGTCGCGCCTCTTGGACACCTATATACTTCTCAGCCTTTTGGTAATTTTTTATGCAACAGCATTTTATGACAGCTGCATGCTTACCTTGGCATCGCGACCAAGATTATTTCTGCGCTGAAACTTTTGATATCATCCAACGTCTGTAGTAGTCAGCCAGAAGTCAGGGCATTTGATAATCTTGGCTGTTCACACTATTGATGTGTTGAGGAAGATTCATCTCCATGAAATATCCGATTCGAGTTTTATTCTCACTCCTGACCCTATGTACTATTGGCTTAGGGACCGATCAGGTATCTGCTGAATCGAATCGATGTGGCCAGATTCGTGCTGTACGTCGCTTGGCGATTAGCGAAAACTTAGATAGGGATAATCTAGCTACCCTAGAATATAAATACTGTGGACATAGTAACTTACCTTCATCAAGTATTGAGTCACGACTAAATTCTTCTGAAGATTGCTTCAACCTAACTGTAATGGCAGAACTAGCCAGCATGACAGAAGAGGGAAGAAAGTTTGTAGGTACGATTAAAGGTTTACGGCAAGTTCCCTGTAAACGTCCTAGGCAAGGTCAAAGGTCTTATTTAGAGTGGCCAAATACCTTATACTGGCCAAATGGGAAAACAGTCAAATGGGCGTCAGAGTGGTATTATCCCAATGGCCAGAAGGCAAAATGGGCGTCAGAGTGGTATTATCCCAACGGTCAGGTTGTCAAATACGAGTCATCATATTGGAATTTTTATCCCAACGGTCAGACTGCCAGATCGGGCTCAAATTGGTATACTCCTGAGGGTAGAGGTACTTCAGTGGATAGTTTACTGAGCCAGGGTTGTAGTATAGTTAGCACCACAGAATGCGATCGCATCCTCACATACATCAACCGCTTTGACCAGAACCCCTCTGACGAGAACCCCAGGAACGATTTATTGAGGCATTTGGGAATCATAAAACTTTCTTGGCAGACTTACCAGAGTAAGTAATTAAACTTCAGGGGGTAACAAGCAGCCTTTTTAGCTCCTAAGGGTGTGGAGCCCGGGCTTGGCACTGGGTGTAGGGTGTAGTGAATAATTGCAGCCCTAAGTGAAGTACCCCAACCTGCTTCGCTGAGGTTGGGGCTTCCGACTCTCAGGTCAATTCAGGGACGGTCTTATTCGTCTTTTGGGTTTCCCGCTTCATCCACCGATGCCTCAACCAGAGGCGCGACCCAAGGCCGGGAAACCCGGCCTTGGAGGCGCGCGCCTCCTAGAATTGGTCTTACTCAGCGTCCACAGGCAGACATCCGCCTTCTATCGACGTATATTTTGGCGACAGACTTACCTTGGAATTACAGCGATAGCTGACCAGCTGGGGCAAGTCTCTTCCCTGAGCTCTGCTAGTACTTTTACACCTTGAAGGTAGCCTTTTAGTCAGTCAGGAGGGTCATCGACCAATTTTATTTTAGCACGGCGCTCTAGTTTTCGTCTCGCTATCCATCCTAGAGACGCGCGCCTTAGGGAGTGGAGCCTTATTACAAAAACCTTAACCCTTTTACGCATAACCCTCTAACTATAAAGGCTCCACTCCCTTACGGTAATTTCAACACCGTGAAAGACGGTGGGGAATTCCGCAAGTTTTGTTAAAACCCTAGACTAGATTTATTGAGAACTGCTATAAGTCCCTAAACATAACTTTTGATAGCTAATAACTGACAGCTCAATCCTTAGGATTGAATCGCGACCAAAATTATTTCAATGGTGAAACTTTTGAGATCATCCAACGTCTCTAGTAGTCATTGAGAAGCCAAGGAATTTCATAATCCTGGCTGTTCAGACTATTGATGTGTTAAACAAGATTCATGTCCATGAAATATCCAATTCGAGTGTTATTATCACTCGTGACCCTATGTACTATTGGCTTAGGAACCGATAACGTATCTGCTGAATCGAATCGATGTGGCCAGATTCGTGCTGTGCGTCGCTTGGCAATTCGCGAAAACTTAGATAGTGATAATCTGGCTACCCTAGAATATAAGTACTGTGGACACAGTAACCGACGTTCATCAAGTATTCAGTCACCACGAAATTCCTCTCAAAATTGCTTCGACCTGACCGTAATGGCACAACTAGCCCGGATCACACAAGAGAGAAGAAGGCTTGTGCGTATGGTTGAAGGTTTACAGGAAGTTACCTGCGAACGTCCTAGGCAAGGTCGGAGGTCTTCGTTAAACTGGCAAAATGGGCAAACAGCCAAATTGGGGTCAAATTGGTATTATCCCAACGGTCAGACTGCCAAATTGGGGTCAAGTTGGTATTATCCCAACGGTCAGACTGCTAAATTCGGATCAGCTTGGAACTATCCCAATGGCCAAACTGCGAAATTGGGTTCAATTTGGCATAATCCTAGGGGCAGAGCTACTTCAGCTGATCGTTTACTGAAGCGGGCTTGTCGTATAGTTGGCACCACAGAATGCGATCGCATCCTCACAGACATCAACCGCTCTGACCGGAACCGCTCTGACCGGAACCGCTCTGACCGGAACCGCTCTGACCGGAACCGCAGGAACGATTTCTGGCGGGATTTGGCAATCATACAAATTTCTTGGCAGGCTTACCAGAGTAGGTAATTAAGCCTCAGGGGGTAACAAGCAGCCTTTTTAGCTCTTAAGGGTGTGGAGCCCCAGCTTGGCTCTGGGTTTGGGGTGTAGTGAATAATTGGAGCCGTAATTCAAACCCTAGACTACATTTATTGACTTGAAATTAGCCTAGGCATTCGTTTATGATTACCTGTCATTGTTTACTGATAATTTTTTAGCCAAGTTGGGAGCTTAATAGACCTAGACAGCGGTTCGCCCAGTAAGCATTCAGTGGTCAGCGGTCAGCGGTCAGCAGTCAGTGGTCAGCTATCATGGTTATTTTATTCAAAAGCACCTCAACTAGCGTGGCACAGGCTTCTAGCGTGGCACAGGCTTCGACGCATCGGACCTAACCCATAAGCTGATAGCTGATAGCTGATGACTGATAGCTGATAGCTGATAACTGATAGCTGATGGCTGATAGCTGATAACTGATAGCTGATCGCTTACTTACTTAAGATGTAAGATTGCTATAGGCCCTATGGCCATGTGTGTGAGGATTTCTCTAAATGCGAGTCTTATTACTGTATCCGCTATTTCCGAAAACGTTTTGGTCTTATGACAAAATTCTTGAATTAGTTAATCGCAAAGTTTTATTGCCACCCTTAGGTCTAATTACTGTTGCTGCATTATTACCTCAAGACTGGGAATTTAAACTTGTTGACCGCAATATCCGAGACGTAACCGAAGCAGAATTTGAATGGGCAGAGCTGGTGATAATCTCAGCGATGATTGTCCAAAAAACTGATGCCCTAAACCAAATTAAAGAAGCCAAACGACGTGGTAAATTAGTAGCATTTGGGGGACCTTATCCTACCTCTTTACCCGAAGAAGGAAAGAAAGCAGGGGTGGATTTTCTCATCCTAGATGAAGGAGAAATCACCCTACCGATGTTTGTAGAAGCTTTACAGCGAGGGGAAACTAGTGGAACCTTTCGCACTACAGAGAAACCCGATGTCACTCAAACCCCGATTCCCCGCTATGATTTGTTAGAACTTGGTGCCTATGATTCAATGTCAGTGCAGTTTTCGCGGGGATGTCCTTTTCAGTGCGAATTTTGTGACATAATTATTCTCTATGGCCGCAAACCGAGAACAAAGGAACCAGCCCAGCTTCTCAAAGAATTGGATTATCTCTATGACTTAGGCTGGCGGCGTGGTATCTTTATGGTGGATGACAATTTTATTGGGAATAAGCGTAACGTTAAGCTACTGCTGAAAGAGCTAAAAGTATGGCAGAAGGAGCATCACTATCCCTTCCGATTTAATACTGAGGCATCTGTAGACCTAGCTGCGGATTCAGAATTGATGGAATTGATGGTAGAGTCTAACTTTGATGCTGTATTTTTAGGAATTGAGACACCGGACGAAGAAAGCCTTAAACTAACCAAAAAATTCCAAAACACTCGCAGCTCTCTAAGCGATGATGTAGACAAAATAATTCGCGCAGGCTTGCGACCAATGGCAGGGTTTATTATTGGTTTTGATGGAGAGAAAGAAGGAGCCGGTTCCCGTATTATTAGTTTTGTTGAACAGGCTGCTATCCCTACAGCAATGTTTGGCATGTTACAGGCTTTACCCAATACTGCTCTGTGGAATCGCTTAGAAAAAGAAGGGCGTTTGCGAGATAACACTAAAAAAGATATCAATCAAACCACCCTAATGAACTTTGTTCCTACTCGTCCCATTGAGGAGATTGGTAAAGAATACATAGAAGCATTCTGGACGCTATACGACCCTGAGCGCTATATAGACCGTGCCTATCAATGTTTTTTAAAGCTTGGCCCCCCTAAATGCAAAGCCCCATTCAAAATGCCGGATTTGGTAGATTTGAAAGCTCTGGCGACTGTAATTTGGCGTCAAGGGTTTAAGCGCAGTACTCGCTGGAAATTCTGGCATCATTTATTTGGTATTTTCAGGCACAATCCAGCTGTGTGGGAACATTACCTAACTCTATGCGCTCACAACGAACACTTTCTTGAATATCGTCAAATTGTCCGGGATGAAATTGAAAGACAGTTAGTTGATACTAATCCTAAGTTGATGGATAAAAAATTAATAGAGATATAGCAATTATCAGCAACGTTTGAGCGACCTTGCTTATCCTTTTAAGGCAATAGGCAATAGGCATGCTAGCAATAGGCAATAGCAAAGAGGGTTTTAAGCGATGCAGTGCTAAAACCCTCTCCCTCTACTCCCTACTCCCTACTCCCTACTCCCTACTCCCTACTCCCTACTCCCTACTCCCTACTCCCTACTCCCTACTCCCTAAAACCCCAAGGGCGAGGTAGATGACCGGATTATAATATCGGCTTGATACTTAAATCTCTCAAGGTGAAGGTGAAGTCCAGTTTTTTGGTTGTGCTAATAAATTCAATGATGACTTCAGTAGCAACTGCTGTAGTCATCAGCACTAAATTCCGAGCTAATGGATAATCACAAACATCATCATTAACTGGGGAAGGGACTCGATAATTGTCATTCCAAATTATCTCACTGTAGTCTTCTGCTAACCCAACATGAAGACAAGGAGTTTGGGAACTATCACAGTAATCTTTTACGGCTTGACGAGCGACACTGTTATCAAAGGTGTCAATGACTAAAGTAGAATTATTCAGTAATTGTTTGGTATTACCTGTGGTTAATTCCTTGACCTTAGCCTCCAATTTTACCCCAACCGCTTGGTAGAGAGAATTGGCAAGGATTTTGGCTTTATGGGCACCAATATCAGAGCGGTAGTAGGGTTGGGTAGAAAGATTGCGCTCTTCAATGCGATCGCAATCAATCACCTTTAGCTTTCCAAACCCTGAACGAGCCAAATTTTCGGTAATATTGGCTCCAAGTGCTCCTGCACCACACACGGTCACGGGGTAGTCACGTAACTGCGCCATGACTTGGGAGGTACGGTAGAGTTGTTCGTGGAAAAAAATTGACATCATCCTAATCCCAATTATCTCGTGCCTCGATCACGCCAACCAAGGACTGTAAATCAAAATCGCGATCGCGTCCACTTAGACAAATCCCGGAACTGATTACAGTCAGATCCTGTTTAGATATCGCTGATGTGTGGTGTTCACCGTCAGCAGTGCTCCACTGCACCTGCCAGAATTCTCCCCGGTCATGGAACTGTTGGAGTGCTCCCCCACCCATTTCCAAAGCTTGCTCCAGCCGTTTCTGTTCCTGTTGATGCTGCCTTTTACTTTTAAAGTCTTTAGTCTGTTGTCTTGCCAAGTCATAAACTATTCTCATTTCTGGTGTCACCCCCTTGAAATCCAGTTCTTCAGGTGATGTTACTTGCTTTAACTGCTCTGTGAGTTGTTCTGCTAGTAAAGGATCTCCCTTACGGTCAAGCTGCTGAAACCACCAAGCTTTACCATCCCCACGAGCCACCACTTGTTCAAAAGCTACCCCGCCCTCGACCAGATGTACAGGAATAGGTTTAACCGTGCCAAAACGCTGACGAGCATCGGATTCATTCACCGGATACCCTAGCCAGGTCTTTCCCGACAATTGATAAGCTAGTCGTAAACGCAACGGTTGGAGCAGTTGCCAATAGTCTTCAAGTTGAAACACATCTGGCTCTTCCACCACAGTTGCCACTTTATCGCTGACTGGCTGAAAAATACCCCATCCTTCAAAGTTACGAGGCTTAGGGGAGAACGTATAAATCATTCCAGCTACACGAGTTCTTACCCTTCCCCCACGTACACAGGGAGCGAGGAATTGATTGTCACTCAGTTGCGCTTCCTTTGCAGCAATTTGATTGATTAGGTCGAGGATATTTGCCATAATCCTGCTCGATTGTTATTAATATAGCACTACGCATTAAAGTTAGAACATTGATACAAGCAGCAAAAGCAGTTTTAGTCTACTTTTGCCTTTTGCCTCTTGCCTTTTGCCTTTTGCCTTTTGCCTTTTGCCTTTTGCCTCTTGCCTTTTGCCTTTTGCCTTTTGCCTTTTGCCTCTTGCCTTTTGCCTTTTGCCTTTTGCCTTTTGCCTTTTGCCTTTTGCCTCTTGCCTTGCGCGTAGCGCTATAATGTGCAAGTCGCCAGAGCCAAAGCGTTCGTCACTTAAAAGGAACTCCGCCGGTGAGTTACTACACACTCTTTAAATGATGGCTACTTCTAAGCCAACATTCCGGGTTCTTTGCGCCTTCCTCGCTTCACGCCCGCTACGTTAGAGTAACGGTACTATTCCTCTCGTACTATGTATGTAAGCTCTGGCTGTTAGGGCACACAAGTTCTTAAAATTTATTTAGGAAAATTTATTCCAACTCAATACCTGATAAGCCAAGTTTGATCGCAAGATTAGACTGGGTGACTGGATATACTGCTTCATCAGGAGTTATCAAGTCAGTCCAATGGTTAGACTTTACATTGCGGTATTGCTCCTGCACAAATTCAGAGATGTCTTCAATACTGATAATCCAATCACGAGCGTACTGGGCAAGTACTTCGTTGCGTAGTCCTAACTGAATCGCACGTCGTTCAAGTTTCTTACCTGATGGATCGTGATCTGGATCCCACTGTAACCGGACAGATGATTGCTTAAGAGCTTGTTTCCAGGCACTTTCACTAGAGTATAAATCTGGTACAAACTGGGAATGAACTGCTGCTGCTAGGATTGTCTCGAAAGCAGTACGCTGAATGGAGACAGCTAAGATTACCTCTTGTCCAGCTTTCGTGCCCCAGCCTGAACGATGCATCATCCATAGGAAGTTGGGCTTAATCCAGCTCATGCGGTTTAGCCTGAACTCTCCTCCAAAATAGCCATGTTTGCTAGCAAAATGACCAATAGCAGGACAAAAAGCTTGGTAGACCACTATGGATGTATCATCAAACTGAGCTAGGATATGACGACCAGTTTTTGGCCAACCACTAACTTGCTTGAAATAGGGGGTTTTGACTAGCGTCATAGTAATCCTTTCGTGCTCATTGTCTTGATGCAGTCGCTCATGGGGGGAACCACGGCAGTCGCTCATGGGGGAAACCCCCAAGACCGCGCTGCCTCCCCAAGACCGCGCTGCATCGCTTGAAGCCAAGGTCACGACTACTTATGATCACAACTAATTATGGTCACAACTAGTCGTGATCGCGACTACTTATCATTTCGCACCGGTAGCGGTGTATCCAAAATTTCCATCAATAAGTCTAGCCGTGACGGACGAGTCATCAGTGGAACCAGGTTTGGTAGAGAATAGTAATCTCCAGCAAAGGTAAAGGTTTCTACTGGCACCTGTTGTTCGTTTAGTCTAGTTTCCACGTAGTTGTAAGAGTAACCAACTCGCACAATAATCACATTGGGCATCAATCCCAATTCACGAGAGTAGCTCTTGTAAACCTTACCAAAGTAAGGTGCTGTGTTTTCACCTTCATCGGTAACCAAGATAATCTGGTCAACCGCCTGCTTCCGAGAACGCATTACTTCTAAAGCACAACCAATGCTAGTCCCACCCCCTGCCTTGATGTGCCTGAAGGCACGTTCCCAGTCACTCAACTCTTTTCCTTGAGCCTTAACTGGGTAAGGCATGGTATCGAAGGCATAGACAAACAGCTCAGCTTCAGTAATACCAGAGATTAGGGCTGCCAGCCGCTTACCAACTTCAATGGCTTTGTCCATTGAACCGGACTTGTCCACTAGTAGAGCAGTGGGCTTGGTAATGGTACCTTTGCGCTTTACTTGCTCATTGGTAACTTGTTTTAACTTAGCAAGAGTTTGAGTATCTAACTGAGCAGCTTCAGCAGCAACTTGTGCCTTGAACGCAGAAACGCGATCGCTTGTCTGTGCCTGTTCTAGCTTTGCCTCAATCAACTCCTTGACCTGTGGGTGTTCCATCGCACCCCGCCCTTGGAGGGATTTGAGATTATTAATTACCTCTTGGGGTGTCATAGAATTGATTAGTGCTACCAACACCGTAGGAGTGACAGAGCGCACAGCACCAATGGCGATGGTGTAGGGAATCTTATGTTCAACAATCAATTGCGCCTGTTCAGCAGCAGTTTCCGTTTTCGCTAACTGCTTCAGTATCCAAGCTAAAGAACCTTCTGGAGGATGATCCTTAAATAAGACTGCATCTGCTCTAGGGCTAGGCTTAATATGTAAACTAGCATAGAGATGCTTCATCGCCTTTCGACCCCGCAATGCTGCTCGGTCAAACAATGCTGGAGTCTTTTCCCGTGTCTTAAGGTAGCGCCGCACTGCTGTCCGAGCCGAACGAGGCAGCTTATTGCGCTGCTGCTTCATGAAATCCACTACTCGTGCCACCTGGTAGGGTGGGAATTTTTGCAGCATCACAAAGCCAGCATCTCGGTGTTCGGTCAAGTTGCTAGTCAACAAATGACCTAGAAACACTTCTTTGTGGTCCCGGACATCCCCATGATTTTCGTACCAAACGGCTAAGTGACCATAAAAAATTGGGTCAATTTCTACCATCAGTTGGTGCAGTTCTGTCACTTGCTCCAGCTGACGATGGGGTGTAGTTAATAAACTGTTTAGTAATTCTAAACGCAGGTCACGCTCTTCAGTTTTCATAGGATTCACCTCCTATGCTCCTATTTAATTTCTGGACAAATCTATAGGTTGTCTAGTTGTTCGCGTAGCGTGGCCGAAAGGCCAAGGTTGAAGGTTGTCTAGTTGAAGGTTGTCTAGTTGAAGGTTGTCTAGTTGAAAGTTGTCTAGTTGTTCGCGTAGCGTGGCCGAAAGGCCAAGGTTGAAGGTTGTTTGGTTGTTCGCGTAGCGTGGCCGAAAGGCCAAGGTTGAAGGTTGTTTGGTTGTTCGCGTAGCGTGGCCGAAAGGCCAAGGTTGAAGGTTGAAGGTTTACTAAAAATAAACCTTAAATATTGTAAATATTATCCACTAGTTTAGTAGCCTTGTTTCGGCTTCTCAAATTAAAATACTCGATAAAGATAAATTCTTAACAGACATAGTTACATCCAGTCAATAATAATTATAACACTTGTGAGCTAAGACTAGCTTATTTAACTCAGTAATCGGGAATAGTAAGCTAATTTTAAAAAATAATTAATAACTAATTATATGTGTCATGATTTAGGAATTTAGGAATCCTAAATGAATGAATTGTGATAATTTTGTTTCCTAATCCGTACTCCCTACTCCCTACTCCCTACTCCCTACTCCCTATTCCCTGTTCCCTATTCCCTGTTCCCTTTGCTATAAAAGGTTGAATCAATTCGCGCAAGTTCAGAAAGCTGTTGTATCACACACGGGATTTGAACCCGCATATTCTCGATTTTGAGTCAAGTGCCTTTCCATTTGGCGAGTATGAAAGCTTTCCGGGTCAGGGCGCGAAGGTGACTCAGTGAATTTTTAAAATTGTTTAGTTATGGCAGTGAAAACCACTAGAATTAGGGTCCCCGCGCAAGTCAGTAAAGCTTTTAAGAAAATGATGCTCTATCCATTTGAGCTACAGCGGCAAATAGCGCCGCTGATAGGATTCGAACCTATAACCTTCCGATTAGCAGATCGGTAGTATGTAAGCTTCAGCGGTTAGGGCGCGGGGGGAAATTTAGAACAATTACTCTTGTGCAAGTTAACAAAAGATTGATAGGAACTTATAACAGTTCTTTAACCAGTACTTTTATTAGTTTTTAGCATGATTTAGTAATTATTCCTAGAAGGTTGAATCAATTCGCGCAAGTTCAGAAAGCCGTTGTTTCACACACGGGATTTGAACCCGCATATTCTCGATTTTGAGTCAAGTGCCTTTCCATTTGGCGAGTATGAAAGCTTTCCGGGTCAGGGCGCGAAGGTGACTCAGTGAATTTTTAAAATTGTTTAGTTATGGCAGTGAAAACCACTAGAATTAGGGTCCCCGCGCAAGTCAGTAAAGCTTTTAAGAAAATGATGCTCTATCCATTTGAGCTACAGCGGCAAATAGCGCCGCTGATAGGATTCGAACCTATAACCTTCCGATTAGTAGATCGGTAGTATGTAAGCTTCAGCAGTTAGGGCGCGGGGGGAAATTTGGAACAATTGCTCCTGTGCAAGTTAACAAAAGCTTTTTAGCAACTTACGACCGTCCTCACCAAGCATGGCTTAGCAGTGGACACGCACGCCAAATCTCTGTAAGACAATGGCTTAGTGCTCGCGCTCCTCGGTTACCCGAGTTTGCTACCTTAGGATCGTTATCTGTGTGTAGGCTTCTTGAGATCAGGGCACAGGACAAAAGGTTTAACCTAACACCTTTTAACCATAAACCTTAACCATAAACCGCTTCAGGTCTGATAATCAGATTGCGGTTGGTACTGCGGTCAATGACATAAGAGGTAAAGCGCTCTGGGGCTACATCAAAGTACTTCGCAAGTTGCTGTTTAACAGCAATATCGTTCATACTTTTGGCTATACCCAGCTGACCTTCAGCAATGTCGTAGGAACGACCTTCAAACCGAACATGAATCATTGGGCATCCCTCCTTGTAGCGCGATGTTTTCTCTTTAACCTTACTTTTATACTACATGCATATTACAAATGTGTCAAGTCCTTGGCACAAAATTTTTTAGGACTTAGGCAAAACTCGTATATATAATGGATAGCACCGAACTTAATATGATACTAAGTGGCAGCCAAGCCATGGTGATTTGGGACCCATCCCATCAAAGGTCACCACCGCCCCCTTGAGGGTAAGCAACAACAGCCGTAGCGGCACCGCTGTGATGTCATGGGATTTGCGATCAACTTTTTGCTGAGCCAGCACTAGTTCATGGTCACTGCTAATAACACTCACACTTTGCAAGGCTTTGAGTTGACCTTCTTGATCCTAGGAACCTTTGGCAGTCTTGCCATAGATATCAATTAGTACAAAACCCAATTTCGTCGTGATGCTGCTCACCCAACTCATCTAACCATGGGCGCGATCGCGTTATCGTAGGTTTCAATAACCACAAACCCATCCGCGCCTGAGAGCACAGCCAAAATACCAATCGTGATCATCGCCACCAAGCTATGATTTTTCCTTATCCACACCATTATTTCCATTGGGCGGTGGATTGTAGGTACACAACGAGAATTAATAAGTAATTTATTTTGTTATTAAGTATGGTTCCATTTCAGTGGGTTGATGCAACAGATTTAAATCTATGGGCTAATCGCAGGGATGCTCAAGCCCGATTGCCCCAGTTATTGCGTCGCCTCATTCATGCTACAGTCCAGCAACCTCAACGGGTTGTGTTTTCAGCTGGTGATAGCGTTCAAATGGCGGGATGGGATGGCATTGTGGACGCACCTGAAGGTAATAGTTTTGTTCCTAATGGCTATTCAGTGTGGGAACTTGGAGTTAAGAAAGGTGTTAAGGGTAAAGCAGATGGTGATTATGATAAGCGTGTTAAAAATGCTCTAGGAGTGATTCCTGCTGAAACCACTTTTGTTTTTGTTACCCTCCGACGATGGACTAAGAAGGATAAGTGGGAGAAAGAGAAGAAAAGTGAAAGAATATGGGCTGATGTAAGGGCTTATGATGCTGATGACTTAGAACAGTGGTTAGAAAAGGCTCATGGTGTTCATGCTTGGTTAGCTCGGTTAATGGGGAAGTGGCCAGAGGAAGCTCAGGATATTAGTAGCTTCTGGGATGATTGGAAAAACTATACTTCACCAGCAATGAATACACAGTTACATCTTGCAGGCAGAGAGGAAGAAGTTGAAAACGTTCACAATTGGTTGCAAGGAGAAGCATCAAAACTTACTATCCAAGCAGATACTCCTGAAGAAGCAATTGCATTTTTTGCAGCAGTTATTCATCAAATGCCAGAGGCACAAAATGTAAACTATTTATCTCGGTGTATTATTGTTCAAAATGAGTCTTCATGGCGGTATTTTGCTAGCACCCAAGAATCACTAATTTTAATCCCAGCATTTGAACAACCAAAATTTTTACCAAAAGAGCATCATATTCTTATTCCCATTGGTAGAGATATTAGTCGCCCTAAAGCAGGATTAGTGCTTTCACGCCCCAATAAAACAGACTTTAGGCAGGCTTTGGTAGATATGGGGCTATCAGAAGAACGAGCCGATAACTTAATTAAAAATTCCAAGCGAAATCTCAACGTTTTACGGCGACTAATTGCAGTTGCACCAGAAATACATACTCCCGATTGGGCAAAATCAGAAAATGCCCGATCACTCATTACAGTTTTACTTGCTGGAGCATGGGATGAGTCAAAAGAAGGTGACAAAGAAGTTATAGCTCAACTAGCTCGCAAACCCTATAAAGAAGTTGAAGGAGATATCTTACGTTGGGTCAATAGTTCTGACCCCCCTGTTCGAAAAGTGGGAAGTGTTTGGCAGTTAATTTCCCGCGAAGATTCATGGAATCTTTTATCACGCTTTATTGTCCGTGACGACATCGAAGCATTTACAAGTATTACACTCTCGGTTTTAGGAACCATTGATGGACAATATGAGTTACCCTTAAACCAAAGATTTGCAGCCAGCATATATGGTAAGGGGTTGCCAAACTCAGGCTTTCTAAGAACGGGACTGGCAGAAACTTTAGCTATTTTGGCAACACGGGGGCTAGAGTCGGAAACTCAAGATATAATGCCTGCCCAGCAAAGAGTCTCTGGAATTATACATCAGTTGTTAAATGCCAACGTTGACTGGCATATGTGGGCATCACTAGCATATTTGTTACCCACTTTGGCGGAAGCAGCACCAGAAGCATTTTTGGAAACTGTTGACTATGGACTTGCAGGAGATAATCCCATCTTACTGCAATTATTTTTACAAGAGGAATTTTTTGGTGGTAGTCCTCACACGGGCTTGCTTTGGGCTTTGGAAGTGCTTGTTTCGGAACCGCAATATCTGTCACAAGTTACGCTGATTCTTGCTAAACTTTCCAGGCTCGATCCAGGTGGAAAAATTCTCAACCGTCCATTTGGTAGCTTGTGTGAAATTTTTCTATGCTGGAAGCCCCAAACACCAGCTAACTTGACACAACCCTTGCGAGTTATTGATACACTTATTGCCCGTGAACCGGATATTGCTTGGCAGCTTTTGTTTAACTTGCTTCCAAAAATTACCGGCGATATTTCACTCCCAATTTATAAACCTCGTTGGCGAGATTGGAATGAGGATTTTACCCCACAAGTTACTACGTCTGAAGACTGGGAGAATATAGATGCTGTTATGCAGCGACTCCTTGATAATATGGGAAATGATAGTAAAAAACTATGTGCTATTCTTAACAAGATAGAGTCTATTCCAGCTCAATTACAATATAAAACTATCAATTTTTTACTTGAAGTAGATACCATCAATATCCAACTAAAAGACTTAGCTATAATCTGTGATACCCTCAGAGCAATAATTCACAAACACAAAAAAAGATATAATGCTAAGTGGGCATTGCCAGCCGATGTAATTGATAAACTTTACTTGTTATACCAAAAATTTGAACCCCAAGATATAAGATATCGTTATACCTGGTTATTTTCATCCAACAAGTATAACTTCCTTTATTGTATTCATAAAGAGGATATTCATAGGGATAGGGAAACAAACTATAAAAAAATAAAGCAAGCACAAACAGCAGCAGCGAGGAAAATTTACTTTCAATCTAATATAATTAGTATTTTAGAAATGGCAGCATTTGTTAAAGAGCCTGGTTTGCTAGGTGCTGCAATCGCGAACATAGAAAATATTACGGAAGAATCTGAAATAAGTTTACTTTACGAAACTCTTGGAAATGATAAAAATGCACTTAATGCTTTCGGAATAGGATTTATAGGTCGCCGTCTCGAAAAATATGGATGGACTTGGGCATAAAATATTATTGAGTTCGCAAAAAATAACCATTGGTATGAACAGAAAGTGATTAATTTTTTCTATGGGTTGCCTTTTGATAAACGCAGTTGGGATTTGTTAATTACTTTTGGTGATGAATTAGAAAACTTATACTGGCAGACCATTAACATACACTGGTTTAACAAAGATGACTGTGAAAAAATATGTGTTAAGTTGTTAGCATCCAATCGTCCCTATGCAGCACTAAATCTACTAGTGAGTTTATACGATGATGAGATAACTCAATTACTACCATCAATTCTATTAGTAGATATCCTTGAAAAAGCCGCCTCAGTTGACCCTTACACAGAAAAATCACTACCTGATACCAATCGTAATAACTACTACATCGAAGAGATTTTTGATGTTTTAGATAAAGCAGACGATATCGAAGATAACAAACTCGCTTTTTTGGAGTTGATACACTTCCCGCTACTAGTTCATTCCATAAGACAGCCTAAACTTCTTTACCAACAACTTTCCAAAGATCCTATATTTTTTGTAGAAATTCTGAAGTGTGTGTATAAATCAGAAGATGATAGAGATGAATCAGTCGAAATTGATCGAGCTACTTTAAACTATGCGAAGTTAGGGTATAAGCTACTTGAATCATGGCATCAAGTACCTGGTCTTAAAGAAGATGGGACTGTTGATTTGGAGCAATTAAGAAATTGGGTATCACAGGCAAGGACAGCTAGTCAGGAAAGCGGTAGGGGTAAAATTGCAGATATAAAGATTGGTCATATTTTAGCATACGCACCGAAATCATCAGATGGTATATGGCCAGATATCGCAGTGCGAGAAATTATTGAAGAATTTGGAAGTAACGAGATGCAAGAGGGTATAGCAAATGGTGTTTTTAACAAGCGTGGAGTTGTCACAAGCGCAATAGGTGAAGGTGGAATTCAGGAAAGACAATTAGTAGAAACCTATTCTTCTTATGCAATGTTAGTAGGAGATAGTTATCCGAGAACAGCGGCTATGTTACGCAGCATTGCTAATCGTTATAACTCTTCTGCTCACCGAGAAGATATTCGGGCAGATTTAGAAGATTAGGTGTAGATAAACGCGAAGTAAATTGCTCAAAACCTGCTTGTGATATCAGGGTAAACGCATCTTATTTTGAAATTCTTAGTGGGTATGAGCTGACTGACTGACAAAATGCGGTCACTGTTTTGTCAAACTGTTTGTCAGATGGATGTTTGAGGGATTAAAAAAATCTGAGTGGGAGCCAGCGTTCTAAGATTTAGATGCCACTCAAAACCATAGAAACGCACTCGAAAAAAAACTGGCGTTCCTGAATTAAGGAATCAATGCGCGATTATCTGATTTTATTACAGCCCCCTAAATACCTCGCTTGGGGGGCTAGGAGGGCGAAAGCATACCCAAAATCAGCAACGCCAAAAAATGAGATGACCCATTTACCAGAAAGTTGTCTCTGACTACCTGTTGCATGCACTTAGCCATACCTTTAGCAAGCTAAAACTAATTACCAGATCCCTTGTTATTGCCATAAAAAACTGTTTTAAACTCTAGAAAATCGGTATTTGGACTATAAAGCGTATAAGTAGCCTTTCCTGGTTCTTTGCCTACATTTCCTACACCAACAACTCTTCTTTTGGGTGCAGTAATAGTTTGCACGGGTTGCTGGCGATCTAAAGTCATCACCGAACTATTTACTGAACCTCCTTGTAGTTGATATTCAAATACTTGACCCGAACGACCACAAAAGAGATAATTTGCCTGGACTCTTTGCAAGCGGTCTAGCATTTTCCAGGGTAGGGTTTCGGGGGTTAACTCATCGCTGACGCTAACAGTGCTACCGTGAATTAACAAACAATCTAATTCAAAGAAGCCAAAATGACAGTTGCGTAACCACTGTACGGTTTCGCGAGATACCGAATCCCAAAGAAGTTTAGCAGTTTCTTTACCAAAGCGCTCGATTAATTCTGTCGGTTCTGGTGTCGAACCCAAACCGTGTAAAGCAAAGCATTGTTCTTCCCACCAACCAACGCATACTTGGGGTTCTAATTCTCCAGGTAAAGGATTCTGAATTCGTTTAATTACTTGTTCGCTATCTTGGTTAGCTGCTACGATATCGCCCAGAATATAAAATGCATCCACCTTAACGCGCTGGCGTTTGATATCTGCCAACACTGCTTCGTAAGCTGCGATATTTCCTTCAATTCCGCTTAAAATTGCCCACATTGATTTTCAATTTAAATATTTAAGTAATTTAATTTACCTCTCACACACATGAGTCGGATCGTCGGCTTTTTCGGCAAATTCCAAACCTCTAGCCAAACGCCAAGCGAAAATCGGTGGTAAACCAGCATCTAAGATGGCAGCGCAGGTTGTTTGATAGTCATACTCCACTTCCCGCAAGTTTACTGCTTGTGTTTCCGTATCATAGATAACATAGGTAGCATTGGGACGACCATGACGGGGTTCGCCTACCGAACCGACATTGATAATTCGCTTCAGGGGAGTATTAAAACTTATGGTTGGTTGTTCGTTTATATTGGGTTGACGAACTTTAACCTGTAATTGTCCAGAATCTAGGGTGCGGACATAGGGAAAGTGGGTATGTCCGCAAAATAATATATCTGCATCGCTGGAGAGAACTCTTTCTAAAGCAGTGAAAGCATCCATTTCGGGTAACAAATATTCGTGGTTGCTATTAGGACTACCATGTACGAAACAGAGATTATCTTCTTTGTAGGTATGGGGTAGTTGGGCTAAATATTCCCTAACTTCGGGATTGACGTGCTTATTTGTCCATTCGTGGGCGATTTTACCTCTTTTTTCCGCCAACAGGGAAGGATAACTACATTCACAAGCATTTAGTCCTTCTACAATATCTTCATCCCAACAACCCTGTACAGTGGGAATATCTAAAGAACGAATTTGTTCCACCACTGCATTAGGATAGGGACCATAACCCACTAAATCCCCCAGACAATAAATTTTTTCTGCTTTTTGTTGGTCAATATCCAGTAAAACTGCATCTAAAGCTGCATAATTACCATGGATACAAGATATCACTGCTATTTTCATACCACTTCTACCTCTGGTTCACTTTCTTCTGGTTCACTTTCTAAAGACTCTTTTACTTGTTGTTGGTAATAATTAATTGCCGATTCGGGAAGACAGCAATCTTGGACAGTTTGAACAATTTCAGCTTTATCTAAATTACTACCTACTATTTCAAAACCACTAAAACGATCTGGTTTACCATTTAACCAACGGGGTAATTTTAAAGGTGTAAATGCTAATTCGGATTCCCCTCGTATGAAGTCACCATAATAAATTTGTCCATCCACTAGGTCGAAAAGTCCTTTTACCCGAGCTACCTCACCGTAAGCACCTTGAGTAAGTTCCAGCCAAAAAGTAGCTAAACTATCAAAATCTAAAATTTCCCCCGTCAAAACCCCCCGATGAATCTGCGCTGTGGTTGGCCTAGTGATGTTATTTCCTGGAATAACTTCATCCGCCCAAGTATTTAACTCTGTACTATCTGTATCGCCGGGGATTATGGCTACTCGATGGGGGTTAAAAGTTTGCAGTAAAGGTTCAATTCCGGCTAAATCCAAATACCAGGGAATCTCTAGATAAGTAATGGTTTTGTCTAATTCCGCTTCTTCCCCGGTCTGATAAATTTTTAGTTGAGGGTATTCACTTTGGAGATATATTGCATCAATGGGTACGGAATCGGTTTTAGGACTGAAATAACCTACAGGTTTATTGGTTTGGGCTATTTGTTGACCAATCCAGTGGGTTTTACCGCCACCTGGAGGACTGGCGACAGCAATAATCATAAGCAGTTTTTTTTGATGACGATAATCATTGTATCACAAAAAGAGATGAGCTTTATACCCATCTCTCATGGTGCCAAATTAATTAATTAATGCATTGAAGGGTTGTAGTGAATTAAACTCATAAACTCCTGACGGGTTTTTGGATCATTTGCAAATACACCTCTAACCGCACTAGTGGCAGTCCAAGAACCAGGTTTTTGGACTCCTCGCATTACCATACACATATGGCTTGCTTCCACTACTACCGCCACCCCTTTTGGTTTTAATAATCCTTGAAGGGCATCGGCAATTTGGGCAGTTAATCTTTCCTGTACCTGCAAACGTCGTCCGTACATTTCACAAATACGAGCAATTTTCGACAGTCCGATTACCTTACCGTCGGGAATATAAGCGACGTGAGCGTGACCGAGAATAGGTAAAATATGGTGTTCGCAGGAGCTAAATAGGTCAATGTCCCGAACTAAGACCATTTCATTGGTATTTTCGTGAAATACTGCCCCGTTGAGGAGTTCGTCTAAAGATTGATGATAGCCAGAAGTCAGAAATTTTAAGGCTTTGACCACTCTTTTAGGAGTATCTTTCAAGCCTTCGCGGTCTGGGTCTTCTCCCAATCCTAACAGTAAAGTCCGTACCGCTTGCCGCATCTCTTCTTCAGAAACGAGAGGTTCTTGGGTGGTATTTAGTTTTGGTAATTTGCGATTAATTTTATCAATCTGGTTGGGCTCGGACTTACCTAAGGTCATGAATTTGAATTAGATGAAATTAAACAGTAACAGAAGTAGCCAAGCAGTTATTTAACTTTTGGCGAAGTTTATCGGTATCTATAATGATAACCGATAAAGACTAGCTGATTAACAGGAGGAGTAGACCAAAGTTCGGACTTGATCTCGCTGCGCTGTCCGCAGAGTTGGAAAATGTGACGTAATGGTACTGGTTCCGTCGAATGTGAAGGAGATTTGCCTTGCAGGTCATGGAATAGGGGCATTCCGGAGTTAATAGAAGCCTTTCCTCAATGGTGGTTGTATGATCGAACTATTTTCCTACCCATGTCCTGGATGTGGGAGTGAGGATGTGTACCCTCACCACCGCTATAGTACTCAAAACCATGGTTTCCGTACGATTTATCATTGCCGAGAGTGTGACATCTATTTCAGCAAGACCATAACAGCCGCCACTGGTGGGTCTGACCACTCCCCTGAGTCGGTAATCCGTGATTCTTAAAGCTATAAGGAAAATTATGGGTTTTAATGCCACAGATAGAACATTAATTATGTAAAAAAAGAGTGTTATTGATTATAAAAGATGTTTATCGGGTTTCAAACCTACCCTGATGCTTTATGCCCTGCTCCATCAGTTTATTCATCAGGAGATAGAAGGAGATGAGCTGTTGACGATTGTAGATAAAAACCTACCTGCTTCAGAATCACCACGGATGGACAATGGTCTTGATGGAGCGAGGCAGTCGATTTCTATGGGAATTGCACTGTGGACCGAAAGAGCAACAGTTATTTGAGCAGGGGTTGAAAGTCGTGAGCGTTGGTGATTGACCAAACCGGAAGCCTCAATCTCAAAACCTATGGAGAACGACGATATGGCAACCTGCTGTTTGAGATCTGCCATGAGGTGATCCGCACGGGGCGACCGGGACGTCCACCAAAGCGGTTGCAAAAAGGGATCCGAGTGCGACTTAAAAATAAGGGTGCGAACTTGCGGTGCAGGTCGTAAACGAAAAAAATATCAAGCTCCTGTGCCTGAGCATCCTGAAACTGAGCATGAGGTCACCGACAGTGATATTCATGCCAATCATGGCTCAGCTTTCAATGCTTCTGGGGGACGTCGTAACGAGGGCCTTTCGGCGTAAAATCAACACCTATGCGTTAATCTCGCAAAAACCTTCAAAGAACCCTTGATGTCTACTGGTTAGTACACAACTGTGTACGAGTTCATTTTACCACAAAGATTGTGCCTGCGGTGAAGTTAGGCATTTTGGAGGTGGGCATATCTTGGTCGCAGTTATTCACAATTCGATATGCTCTGTAAACAACTAATGTCAAAACTTTTCGCTTCTCACTCGGCGGAACCAGTGCCGACTTTCGGCAATCTTTACATTTTTTGTCCTGTACTTAGATTGCCCAGGCCCGGGGTTGGAAACCAGGAAGTAAAGATTATGAGTTTTTGTATTTCTCCTGGATCAGCTTTGGAGAATGGTTACAAGATTTAGTTGATTTAAATGGGAATGGTCAGATTGAACTCAGTGAATGGTTAGAATGCCTCGATAAGCGTTTAGATTATGATTTTTCTGAAGCCTTTATCAAGCTCATTGATGGTAATGAAGATGGCAAAATTGTGAGAGAGGAACTTAAACTATTTTATCAAGCTTATCAAATTGATACAACTCATATAGAGGAAGCTTTTGAAACTCTCGATCTCAATCTTGATAGTTCGATTTCTAAAGAGGAGTTCAAACAAATCTTCGAACAATTTTTGTATAGTGAGGATGTGCAAGCACCTGGAAATTGGTTTTTAGGTGTTAGTTTAGCGAAGCAGCTCTGAAGTTTTGGGTAGTTTGTTACATTAGTCATTGGTGATTAATTATGGCTATTTAGGAATTATGGGCAATATAGCAATTATCATTTTGGTGAGGTACTTGGCTTATCCTTTTATAGCAGTCGCCAGGGCAGGCGCGGACATGACAAAAGTCTCAAACCTAAGTAAGCGCAAGAGTTTGACTTCTGACTTCTGACTTCTGATTTCTGACTTCTGCTATAAGCCAGAGGGCATAATTAAAAAGCTCTTAAAGGCAATCAGCGCCAATAAAGACTGTACCTCATTTATTTGAAAAACCCTAGATATCCAATCCAAGCGGAAGTTAAGTTGAGAGGCCGAATTGTGTAGTCAAATTTTAGTCCAGGTTATTGCAATTTTATAACTCGATTAAGATGGGATTACCATGCTTTAATAGGATAAAAGAACCCTGAAAACCTAGTTGATTTATGGGTCATAGTTTTTCGAGCTTAAACAGATGAGGGGCTGTCGCCGGAACCTGCGTCTGGCTCTTGTAAGCTCCGTCCCACGCTCACCCTATCGAGCCGGTGAGGTTGGGCTTGTCCGGTTCTAGTTAAATTGAGTATACATTCAAGACATTCTATGAAAGCCCAAGACAATAAGCGTGGGTTGATGCTGGTTTTATGCGCTAGTGTATTTATAGATTACATTAGTTATGGTATCGTCATTCCCCTGCTACCCTTCTACGCTCAGTCTTTTGGTGCATCACCGATGGTAATTGGGCTCCTGGTCAGCGTGTTCCTATTCATGCAGCTATTTGCTTCACCGGTGTGGGGGAGTTTAAGCGATCGCATCGGTCGCCGCCCAGCATTACTGCTAAATATAGCTGGTAGTGGTCTTTCCTGTCTTTGGTTTGGTTTAGCCAATTCCCTGTGGATGTTATTTGGGGCTAGGGCTTTGGCTGGGGCAAGTAGTTCCAGTATTACCATTGCTCAGTCCTATATTACAGACATAACTACACCTGAGAATCGGACTAGTAGCTTGGGGTTTTTAGAAGCAGCGACTGGATTTGGTTATCTGCTAGGTCCAGCTATCGGTGGTCTGTTAGTTGGTGCCGACCCTGACAATCTCAACTTCCGTTTACCAGGATTTGCTGCGGCTGGAGTATCACTGCTGACGCTATGCTTTGCTGTAATTGCTTTACCGAGTTTAAGGAGGCCAAAGTCACTAGGGACAGTTGAAACCAGCTGGGAACCTCAGAGGCTGTTGATGAGTGGTATTGAGGTTTTACGACGACCGCTATTGGGTACCCTAATCGGTATCGTTTTCTTAGCAATGTTTGCAGGAAAAAGTTCTATGGCAATCTTCCCTCTGTGGTGCGAGCATCAGTTCGGCTGGGGACCTCGAGAGTATGGCTACCTCATTATCTTCTGCTGCATGTTAGGGGTAACTACCCAAATTGGCTTGATCAGACCCCTGACCCGATGGTTCCCAGAGGCTAAATTACTAATTTGGGGGTTAATCAGTATGGGCGTAGGGCTACTGCTGATTTCTTTCTCCACTAGTTTACCCTTGTTGCTAGGGGCAATGGTTTTTGCCACGTGCGGTCAAGCTGTTGCTAATCCAGCAAACATCAGTTTAATTTCTCAATTGGCTGGGGCTAAGCAGCAGGGAAAAACCCTCGGAGTAGGGAAATCTATTCGCAGTTTAGCCAGCTTAACTGGAGCGATTTGGGGGGGATTTGTATTTGAAGCCCTTGGACCTAACTGGCCCTACTGGATAGGTGGATTTCTGATGCTGGGAGTGGCTGCTTTCAGTTGGAGCCAAATTACCAACTCACGCCTATCTACTGTGGCGCACAAGCGACGTCAACGCAAACTAATCTATTTGTTTAACATCTTAGACTTCGACAAAAATGGGGTGATTGAGCTGGCTGATTTTGAGCAAGCTGTCGAGAATATTGCCCAGGTCAGGGGTTGGAAACCAGGAAGTAAAGATTATGAGTTTTTGTATTTCTCCTGGATCAGCTTTGGAGAATGGTTACAAGATTTAGTTGATTTAAATGGGAATGGTCAGATTGAACTCAGTGAATGGTTAGAATGCCTCGATAAGCGTTTAGATTATGATTTTTCTGAAGCCTTTATCAAGCTCATTGATGGTAATGAAGATGGCAAAATTGTGAGAGAGGAACTTAGACTATTTTATCAAGCTTACCAAATCGATACAACTCATATAGAGGAAGCTTTTGAAACTCTCGATCTCAATCGAGACAATTCTATTTCTAAAGAGGAGTTCAAACAAATCTTCGATCAATTTTTGTATAGTGAGGATGTGCAAGCACCTGGAAATTGGTTTTTAGGTGTTAGTTTAGCGAAGCAGCTCTGAAGTTTTGGGTAGTTTCTTACATTAGTCATTGGTGATTAATTATGGCTATTTAGTTTGAAAATTCCCACTCATGGTAAACCCTAGGGCGATCCGAACGTGCGATCGCACCATAAGAACCTGCCGCAAAGTTGAGACTTCACCGGACTGGAACCCCAATTTTCGGCAGACTACGAGCAATAATCACTAAGTGATCACCAGACAGCAGTGTTTGATCTTTAGGGGGATTAATTAGGGTTTCCCGATCTCCATTGCTATTGCGCTCTATGGCGATCAAAGTTGTATCAAACTCCTCTTTCAACCGCTGAGCAGCTTCCCAGAACGAAATGTTAACCCACTTCTGTGGTAATACAATTTTGTAGAATTGGTTTCCCACTTGCACAGTTAGCAACTCTGACAGCACGTCCACAGCTCCTAGGTTCCGAGCTGAGGTAGCAATTAAGTGACTCGCTAGTTCATCAACAACAACGACATCTTCAACGCCAGCTACTCGCAGTTGGACATTGTTTTTCCGGTCAAGGAGTTGAGCGCAAGTGTAGATTTCGGGTTGGAGTTTTTCAATGGTCAAGGCAGCTAGGACTGTCCGTGCATCCCGGTCTTGGTCACTTCGAGGACGAGTAGAATCAGCAAGGAGGATTGCCCGTGAGGCATGATAGATCCCCACACTTTCGAGGACATCAATAGTAGTGTAATCACCAATATAGAAATATATTTGGGAACGGTTAACTCCCTTGAGTTCCGACTCTGGTGTGTCGGTAAACTCTGCCACAACCACCATTGGATAGTGCTTGAGCTCAGAGTCTGCCTGGAGTTCCTCAATTAGTAGGTGACCACCTCGGTTCCAGCCGCAGATAACAATGTGATTGCGCAGTTCATCCAGTTCCAAGTATTTCACCTCCATGACTGTTCTAAGTCGTTGCACCATTACTGCTGAAACTACACCGGTGAAGACCGCAAACATGGTTAACCCCCCAATTACTACCATGAGGGTAATCAGACGTCCAGCATCAGTCTGGGGTTGACCACCAATAGGTTCTCCTGAGATTAGGGTAAAAAAACTCCACCATAAAGAGTCTCTTAGGGAAGCAAATGACTCATTCTGTCCTCCCTCCAGCAGATAAATCCCTAAAGCACCGACTAATGTAATTAAGCCGATAATCAGAAAAACTCCAATCTGAGCACTAATACTAGCAGCGAGTGAGGAAGAGATGCGGTTGAGGTTACGGTTTACCAAAATTCCGACTCTGAGCAGCCTTAACATCCGTAACACTCGCAATAAGCGGAATGCCCGTAACAAAGGCAGCACAGCAATAATATCCAGCCAGTAGTGACGTAAGAACCGACGTTTGTTTCTTGCCACTAGGTAGCGGATCGTTAATTCTATGATAAATATGCCCGTCAGTAGCTCTTCGCTTACATAGACCAGTCCATATATGAAACCTGCACCCTCTAGACTTGTTTCAAGAACCACTAAAACTACCGAAAGTAGAATTAGCAGAATGAGGGTGAATTCAGTTTGGGGAGCGTGAATGAACTGGTCAAGACGGGACTTGAGGGTTGATGACAAGTTTAGATATTCTATACTAAATGGAATTTACTCCATTTAATATTAAGAATATTTAATTCTGAATGCTTCCCCCACCCGCGTTCTCGTGGTGTGGGTATCCGTCTTAATTACAAGGTTTTATCCCTCGCGACAGGCGGCATTCTCGCGCCTGTTGCCAGGACTTTTGCGCTTACTATTCCCCCAAGTCGTTGTCTTGATGCAATAGCGAGTGGGGGAAACCACGGCAGTCGCTCATGGGGGGAACCCCCAAGACCGCGCTGCCTCCCCAAGACCGCGCTGCATCGCTTCCGCTGTGGGGCTTATGTTTAGAAACTTTCACCTAGAGTCTGACGTTTATAAACCGACAGAGCGAGGAAAAACAGGTTTAATTTCCGATACTTTTTAGCTACCAAAGTCTACCAAGATAAACTTTAGCCCGCCAATGCAAGCTGATTCGAACGCCAGGGGGTATCTCCCAAAGCACGAAGAAATATTCCTCGTGCGCCATTAAAGTTATAGAACCAGATCCAATGTCACTACAAAACCCTTGGTTTTCGGAAAATTTGTTTAATTGAGACAAGATCATGGCACTAATATCATAGTTAAAGTGTAGCAAATTACTTGAGGCAATGGCCAAGCTTTGTGATACTTTTGCCTACTGTCCACTAACCCTCGGAAACTCTTAAGAGTCAGTATCAATCAACTCAATCTTCCTACCAGCGGGGGGATTAAACCTAGGCGGCTCTAGCTGAGTCGGTGGTTTTACGATACCCGACGGTGAGGTAACTTCCGGTGGTGGAACCACAATTGGGTAGGAGCGGGCTGGTGGTGATGGTGGTTTTACCACTGATGGTGGAGAGGGAGCTGGTTTCGGGGTCACCACTTGTGGGGTAGATGGAACCGGAACCGGTCTTGGTCGTCTTACGGGTACAGGAGGTGGAGGAGGTGGGGCTAAAATCTTACGCCATGATTGCATTTGCCGTTGCGCTTCCTGGTAAGGGCGAGTACCAGACGGAACTATGTTTGCGATCGCAATTGCTTCAGAGACGTTATAAGCAGAACGACTTCTGGCTATGGATAGGATTTTGTAACTCCAGCGATTGACTACTGTTCTCGCCTCGCTACGGGATTTGGTTGAAGTTGGCACTTGCCTAGCTACTCGAATTGCTTTTCTTAGGGCTTGTGGAGTTCCAGCCTCAGCAATTTGGTAAGCTTCCCGTAAACGCTGCTGACCCTCAAGTTCTAACTTCCAGCTTCTGACTTTGCTTTGGGCTTCATTGTACAGAGCCCGACCTGCCTTAATTTGTTCGGCAGTTGCCACGGCGGCATATAGGTCACCCCGGATTGCCAGAGTGCGCGCTTGGTCTAAATAAGGTTGGTCTTCTTGCTGCTGGATACTTCTAGACCACTGATTAATTTTAGTTTGAGCTTCTTGGTAAAGACTACGACCTCGGGAAATTTTACCGGCTTCTTGAACAGCAGCTTGCAAAGAATCGATGCTCCCATAACTAGCCAGTTGTGTTGCCCGCTCCAGGAATGGTCTGTCTTCGATCAGCTGAATTTGACGAGTCCAATCTCGAATTTCGCCCCGTGCCTCCTGATAGCGGGGATTACCACGAGGGATCTGTTCCACTTCAGCCACTGCCAGTCTCAAGTCACTGGCTAAGCCCGAGGTAGCATAGGTTCTGGCTCGCTCAAGTCGCGCCACATCTTCTACTTCTCGTTGCCAACGGCTAATTAATTGCTGCCCTTTCTTATATAGGGGACGTTCTGAGCCGAGCTTTTGGGCAGATGCGATCGCTTCTTCTAAATCCCAGGTTGTACCGGACTCAGCACGAGATAGGGCATGAGCTAGGTCAATTAAATCAGATTTGAGTTCTGGTACTTTAATCGTTTCGGGCAGTTTATAAGCAATGTCAAGAACTTCTGACCACTTACCTTGCTCTAGCTTGTTCTGAGCAATTTCCACCAGCTTGTTGCCAGACTCTTTAATTAAATCCTGAGCTTCTTTGTAAGCATAACTTTGATCTGTGATTTCCTTAGCTTTTTTAATAGCTGCCAGGATCTTCTCTATATTGCCACTTCTACTCAGCTCATAAGCCTTATCCAGCTTAGCCGAGTCTTCCCGTCCCATCTTAATCTTATCCGTTAGCTGGTTATACTTAGCCGTAGCCCAGTAGTCATTGTCCACATAGGTCAATCGTACTGCTTCGCGAAATGCTAAGTTCCAGTTTGATAACCTCAACTGTTTTTCTGCTTGCTCATAAACTTCCTCTGCCCTCGACCAGATTTTCTGCCAACGTTTTACCCGCTTTTTTACTATCGGGTTAGCTACGGATTTTGAAGGAATACGTTTAGCAATCTTAAGAGCTTCACTGAGCTGACCAGCTTGAAACTTAGCTTCCCCAATCTCCAGGATTTGGTGTGACCACTCTTCGATATATTGGTTAACTTGTGGGCGTAACGGGTGATCTTCGGGCAGGGCATCCACTAATGCGATCGCTTTTAGCAACTGGGGGACAGTTTCCTGATTTGCTGCCACCTGAGCACAAGATAGGCGCATTGATGCTGAAGCCGTTGGCCAAAACACAGCACGGCAGTTTGGTACAGCTGGCAACCTTAACAACATCATTGCTGAAGCAAATCCCGCACTACCGAAAAGCAAAACGACTAAGGCTGACCAAAACTGCCAACTGCGAGGCAAGAGGTTTTTTACGCCAGTAGCTTGCGCTGAGCGACCTTGTCTAGGGGTAGTTTGTGCTGTGTTTAATCCAGAGTTAGCTACTGGTTGACCAACCCCAAATTTTTCAGATTGCTGGGGGGGCTGTGTCGATGGGGTTCCTAGGTCAGGATAGTTTACGCTCGGTTGAGTAACCGGCTCGCTCTGGTTAGGTTGCCAGCCATTAAACTTACCTGAACTTGAACCATTTGACGTTGGCCAACGGTCTGGAAATTCTCTATTTCTGGTCATAATTCACTTCCACACTCCCTACACCGCAAGACAGCAGGTTGTTTACAGCAACCTCAGTTGTTGAGATTTTACCCACCTTACACATATAGAGTCTACACCCTATCTTATAGTAGTGTTCTTATAATTCTGGTTGAGTTTATATGCTGATCCATATTTCTTGCAATCGTTTACAAGTCAGGATTCTAATCTTCCAGTTACAATAGGAAGTCCAGTAGCTACCCAGTTTACAATTCTTTTATCAATTGAGAGAGTTGATCGGGATTGGCATGATAGACCTCTGAGCAAAAATGACAAGTTGCCTCAGCTCCACCGTCTTTTTCTATCATATCCTGAAGTTCATCTTTTCCGAGCATTTTCAGAGCCCCCAACATCCGGTCAAAGGAGCAACCACAGTTAAAATGCAGCATCTGGGTTTCTGGAAAAATCACTAGCTCCATATCCCCCAGCAACTGTTCAAAAATCTCTGGTAAGGTCTGGTTAGCTTGCAGTAGCGGTGTAAAACCTGATAGTTTGGTAATGCGAGATTCCAAAGTTTGAACTAAAGCCTCATCCGTTGCTGCCTTAGGCATAACTTGGATTAAAATCCCCCCAGCCGCAGTTACCCCTTTAGCACCTACAAATACACCAACCACCAACGCTGACGGGGTTTGTTCCGAATTTAGTAGATAGTTAGCGATATCATCACCTATTTCACCAGAAACTAACTCTACTGTACTGGAATAGGGATAGCCATAACCCACATCCCGCACCACGTATAGGAAACCATCCCTACCAACAGCACCACCCACATCTAATTTTCCCTGCTTATTCGGTGGCAGTTCAACCTGTGGGTTATCTACATAACCCCGAACTTTACCATCTAATCCTGCATCTACCAGAATTCCACCCAGTGGACCATTGCCGTTGATCCGAATATTGACCCTCGACTCGGCTCGCTTCATACTAGAAGCGAGCAGAAGACCTGCAGACATGGTACGACCTAGGGCAGCCGTTGCCACATAGGAGAGTTGGTGACGTTGTCTAGCTTCTTCCGTCAGGCGTGTAGTAATCACACCAACTGCGCGAATACCCCCTGAAGCTGCTGTGGCGCGAATTAACTGGTCAGCCATAGAAAACTCTTACACTTCTTAATATAATTAATGTTTATTTTACAAATTATCGAGAAAGTATCGAGCCGCTTGCTTGCCCTCTCCCTTTAGCTAAGGCATTAAAACAACAGAGGGGATTTATCCCATCGGTTCATTCAAAACAATCAAACTGCACAAACAGGGGATTATTATCTAAACACCCAAACTACCTAAATACCTTTTTAAAGGTAAATTACCACTGGTAGCATACCCCAACCAATTACTAAGCTTAATATCTTTTGGGATTAGCGTCCTGCTAGGGAAACAAGTTACTGTAGCAACAAGGGTTTGATCAGTTCTTGTTACTTTCAACTGTTGTTGATCGGCTCTGTCACACTAATCACAAATATTTCCTAAGAGTAAGGACGATCTAACCAAAATGCTAGGAATCTTTCAAAAAAGTCATCTGAGGATTGAAGTCGAAGCACCACAAAATGTTATCCGGGACAGTCTGCTCTATACCGAGCAACTGCACCAGTGGTTGTGGCCGGAGAATTTATCTTCCGGGTTACCGGAAAAGCTAGATTTAGGATTGACCTTTACCTCTTCCATCGGGCCAGTAGCAGTACAACACAAAGTTGAGCTTGTTCAGTCAAACTGTTTAAGACTGCTCTTGAGTCAGGGAATTGATGGTTATCATGAATGGTATTGGGGAGATGGTTGGGTACAATCTCGCCTCGAAGGGGTGTCTTTGTTACCATTAAATTTGGGTCAAACCTTAAGTTTGCTGAGGCTACGTCAGTTTGTAGAGCAGCATAAAGCATCTGAGGCTTAACGTAAAAATTGATCTAAAGCCGCCTTCAACTCTTCAATTTCTACCTCAATGTTGCCCTGCTCAGCGGCACGACCGATACACTCGCTTAAATGTTCATCCAGGATAATTCGTGCCACTTTATCCAAAGCCCCTCGAACTGCAGCAATCTGTACCAAAACATCAGGACAGGGGCGACTTTCTTGCACCATAGTCTTAATCCCTCGAATATGCCCCTCGATTCGAGACAGGCGATTGATAATTCGCCTCAGAGATTCTTCATCATGGACGTGACCATGAGTATGTTGACTATGGTTGTGATTCAGCTCTTGAGTCAGGGCATATTCCCTATCTTTCGAGATCATAGCGGTTTTATTAGTTTTATTAGTCCAAGGTTAACCAACTTCCTGGGTATATCATTATTGATAATTATTAAGCTTAACTTGTTCGGGTCTCTTGGGCTGATCATCCCTTGAGGTCACCTCTCTCACTCTCGGTGCGCGCCTCCAAGGGCGAGTAAACCCCCCTTTGGTCGCACCACCTGGAACTAGCCCAGGTAGTATTAACGTCATAGGAATAACTCTTAAAAGAGCGATTAGATGCTTGTAGCAACTAATCTACAATCCTAAAATCTGCCTCGAAACCCACTCCTGGCTGTGGGTGGGAGGAATATCAGGGAAGCTAGACTTGAGTTAGGGGTTAATGCTAAGGGTCAGCAACAACTGACTAGTAACCACTAGCCAAAGCCAAGTAAATCCCATGCTTAAAGGTGGTGGGATTGGCTTAGCAATAATATTCCCCAAAATTAACCAGAAGAATACGATAATACTATGTCATCAACTAAATTTTCGATTTGGCTTCGCTCAATTAGTAACTATCTCTTGGCTATCTTACTTGGAGTCTTATTGACAGTTGGCGTTTATCGTGTATCTCCCTCCAAGGCTGCTCCTGTACCCAGCACAGACTCAGTAACTCCCCCACTGATCGCCCAACAACTGCTGAGTCCACAGCCAGCTAGTAATAGCAGTTTTGTAACAGCAGCGGTGAATCGGGTGGGAGCAGCAGTGGTGCGCATTGACACCGAACGCACAGTTTCCAGGCGTGTGGATCCCTTTTTTGATGACCCCTTTTTCCGACGCTTTTTCGGTGATGACTTTTCAGCCCAAATTCCCCAAGAAAGACGTTTACAAGGTCAAGGCTCTGGCTTTATTATTGACAATAGTGGCATCCTACTGACCAATGCCCATGTTGTGGAAGATCCAGATAAAGTAACCGTTACCCTCAAGGATGGGCGCAAGTTTAATGGTAAAGTCAAGGGTGTGGATGAATTCACCGACTTAGCTGTTGTCAAAATTGACGGTACTTCCTTACCTACTGCTTCTCTAGGGGATTCGAGCCGAGTTCAAGTTGGAGATTGGGCTATTGCTGTTGGTAACCCCCTAGGGCTAGATAATACAGTGACTTTGGGAATTGTCAGCACCATAGGACGGTCCAGTGCTCAGGCAGGTATTCCTGACAAGCGACTAGACTTTATTCAAACCGATGCAGCTATTAATCCTGGAAACTCTGGTGGTCCGTTGTTGAATGCTACAGGGGAAGTAATTGGCATCAACACTGCTATTCGGGCTAATGCCATGGGAATTGGTTTTGCTATTCCCATCAACACAGTCAAAGAGATTTCCAACAAACTAGCCCAAGGACAAAAAGTTGTCCATCCATATATCGGTGTTCGGATGACAACCCTAACCCCGGAACTAGCACAAGAGAACAACAATGACCCCAACTCTGTTTTCCTATTACCAGAAGTCAATGGTGTCTTGGTAGTTCAAGTATTACCAGATACACCAGCTGCTGATGCTGGTATGCGTCGTGGGGACATAATTGTTCAAATTGATGGAACATCTGTTACTAATGCTACACAACTACAGCGCCTTGTTGAAAATAGTGGAGTAAATAAGGTACTAGAGATAAAAGTAAGGCGCGGTAAGCAGACTACTAGCGTGTTTGTCCGCACCGATGCACTAAAAAATCCTACTTAGTGATTACAGAGCGTAATCTAGAAGTGGTAAAACCCGAGGGAAGGTCTGCAAATCCTTAAGGGTCGGCCTTCCTCCGGAATCAAACCTAGGTGCAGAAGCGATTACAGGAGAGGACTAAGATAAAAGATAAACTAATAAATCTACCCGATCATCTAGCACAGGCAATCGCCAACACCCATAAAAACATTGAGCTGCAACCAGATAATCCTCAACTTTATCTAGAATTGGCAGAGCTCTACTGCCAACAAGGTGAGTGGGTCGAATCAATTGCCTGTTACCTCAAAGGGATTAAGATTAAACCGGACTGTGAGCAATTTCACGAGCAGCTGTGGTACCTATTGTTGTCTGCTCAAATTTCATTACAGCGATTAGAAGAGATTGATCGCTGTGCCCGTCAAGTGATACAAGCAGCCACCATGTATCAGCAATCCCTAGCGCTAGAGTCAGATGTGTTATCAGCGCAACCCCACGAGGCGCTGACAACACAAGAAGGACTTGCTGAAGCGATCGCCCATTACAACTATGCCATCGAGAATGGCATTGAATCAAAAAAAACAGGGACAATCGCGGACATGGTCGTTGCTTTGGCTCAGAAATTAAAACCAATACATTGGCAATTGCGCCAAGACTTCCAGTTCCTTGATTCCCTCCTTAGACAACATCATATCCCTTACTGGGCTATTTCAGGAACATTAATCGGTGCTCTGCGACACGAAGGAGTCATTCCCTGGGATGATGACATTGATATTGAGATGACAGAGGCAGATTTCCAGAAATTATTTACTTTAAAAACTCTCCTCAATGATCATGGTTTCTACTTTAGAAAGATCGAAAAAAATCTTTACAAAATAAGTGACGGGATTGACATCTATATCTATGACCAAAGGAGATTGCCCTCTGAAGGGGGAAATCCTCAGTATCCAGATCTCGATGAAATCTTTCCTTTGCGAGAGTTTCAATTCTACGATTTTAAGATTTATGGACCCAACCAGGCCGAGACGTATCTCAAAAGAGGATATGGGCAAGAGGTTTTAAAGGTTTGCAGGATTTGGAATCATCGTTTGAATGTCGCACTAGGACCTGATCACGATCCGAAGCTATATTCATTGAGCACAAAAAAGGTTAAAATTATTTTAAATTTAGCTTAAAGGCTAGTTAAGCGTGGTCAGATAAGGCTATTGAGCCTTTGCACGGGTTTCCCTAACTTCCCTGATTTCTTGCCCACGATGGAAGGGCTAGGATCTAGGTAACCTTGTCATGTTTCTAAACACTGCTAGTCAAACTGCTAGTCAAGCAGTGCTGAAAGGCTATGAGCCGACAGCAGCATCAGGGTAGGAAGAGCTAATCCTGAGTTAACTGTGTTTTGAGTGGCTCATGATCGATTGAGATCCTTAACAAAGATAAAAAGCAAGCTTATTTCCTAGACCACTTTGGTCAAACATTGTTGCAATTTTAGGATGCCAAATGAAAACAACAGCACAATTTAGAAAAACGACAGAACCTAGAAAAGCAACGCAAGCTAGAAAAACAACACAACCTAGAAAAACGACACAACTTAGAACACTGCTGAACTCTAAGCAGTTAGAGTTTCTGGTAGAGGCCCATGATGGAATCAGCGCTAAGATTGCTGAAGAGGCGGGCTTTCAGGGCATTTGGGGCAGTGGCCTCAGCATTTCTGCCCAGTTGGGTGTGCGTGATAACAACGAAGCAAGTTGGACTCAAGTCTTGGAAGTGGTTGAGTTCATGTCCGATGCCACTTCTGTCCCAATTCTGCTGGATGGGGATACGGGCTACGGAAATTTTAACAATGTCCAACGCTTGGTGAAAAAATTAGAGCAGCGTGGTGTCGCTGGTGTCTGTATTGAGGACAAACTCTTCCCCAAGACCAATAGCTTTATTAAAGGCACAGCTCAGCCCCTGGCTGACATGGACGAGTTCTGCGGCAAAATCAAGGCTGCTAAAGATGCCCAAACGGATGATGATTTTGTTCTGATTGCCCGGGTAGAAGCTTTTATTGCCGGTTGGGGACTTTCAGAAGCATTAAGGCGAGCCCAAGCCTATTACGATGCCGGAGCGGATGGCATTTTGATCCACAGTGCCTTGCGTGTGCCTGATGAAGTGTTGGCTTTTAAACGGGAGTGGGGCGATCGCGCACCAGTGGTAATTGTACCGACCAAGTACTACGCAACACCGACTGAAGTCTTTAGGGATGCTGGCTTCTCCATCGCCATTTGGGCCAATCAACTACTCCGCGCTTCCGTAACGATGACCCAAAAGGTAGCTCAGCAGTTAATGGTAGAGCAGAACCTGCTGAATGTTGAAGACAAAATCGTTCCTGTAGCTGAGATCTTTCGGCTGCAAGGTGTTGCCGAACATGCAGAAGCGGAGCAGCGCTATTTACCCCAGAACGGGGGTGGGATTCGCACAGTTCTGCTAGCAGCTTCCCGTGGGATTGAATTGGGTCAATTCACTAAAGATAAACCCAAGTGCATGGTAAATCTGCAAGGTCAACCCCTGCTATCACGGATTGTCCATGAGTATCACAGTGTTGGGATTCAAGACATCACTGTCGTGCGTGGCTACAAAAAGGAAGTTGTCAACTTACCTGGCCTCGATTTTGTAGATAACGACGAATATGACACCACAGGTGAACTCGTTTCCCTGAGTCGAGGCTTGCAGGAATTGCCCCAGGATGGACAGGATTGGATCATCGGCTACGGTGATGTTCTGTTCAAGAAGTACATTCTGCAAATGCTGTCAGGGGTTGATCATGACTTTGTGGTCATTATAGATTCGAGTCAGCACCGCCAAACCCAGCAAATCCGACCCGATTACGTTGCTTGTTCTCTACCTGACTCGACCCAAGCATTTTATCAACATGTTGATCTACAGCAAATCAGCCATGAACTGCCCGAGGGCGAAATCTGCGGCAGATGGACCGGATTGCTGAAAGTGTCCCAGCAGGGGCAGCAGAAATTACGGGATACCCTTAATACTCTGCTCCAGTCAGAGCAGGTGCGGCAACAGGGGCGAATGCCGACTCTGATTAATGAGTTGATCACCCATGGCTATCGGGTACATGTGCTTTATATCAAAGGGCATTGGCTCGATGTCGATCAAGTCGAAGATCTGTTCAAGGCTGGAAGTTTCTAGATGATCAAATCCGAATACTTTATCCAAGCGGCTCAGGAAAAAGGGTTTGGGTTATACACGGGGGTGCCCTGCTCCTACCTCAAATCTTTTATTAACACGGTCATTGACTCTGATCGTCTCCGCTATGTGGGGGCTGCGAATGAAGGGGATGCCGTCGCGATCGCCGCCGGTGCCGAATTGGCTGGAGTGCCCAGTGTGGTGATGTTTCAGAATTCGGGGTTTGGGAATGCCGTCAATCCCCTCACCTCCCTGACTCACACCTTTAAGATTCCTATCTTGGTGATTGTGACCTGGCGAGGACAACCCGGTGGGGCACCGGACGAACCCCAGCACCAGCTGATGGGAGCCATTACTCCCCAATTGCTAGACCTGATCCAGGTGCCATGGGAACCTTTTCCCACAGAAATAGACCAGGTTGAGCCGACTCTAGACCGGGCGGTTGCCCATATGCGGCAGCATCAGACCCCCTATGCCCTGGTGATGCAAAAGGGTTCGGTGGAATCTTGCCAGTTAAGCTCTCAATTAACCGTGAAGCCCCTGTCGATCACCCCTGCTGATGCTCTCCCCCTTCAACAGGACCCCTCCTTCACCCGTCGTGACATGCTGCAAGCCATCCAAGCTGCAACTGGGCCTCAGGACATTCTGTTGGCCACCACGGGCTACACCGGTCGGGAATTGTATGCCATTCAGGACCAAGCCAATCAACTTTACATGGTTGGTTCCATGGGATGTATCTCCAGTCTTGGCCTGGGCATAGCGCTGGCTCAGCCCCACCGTCGAGTGATTGTGGTCGATGGGGATGGTGCCGCTTTGATGCGCTTAGGAGCGTTAGCCACCGTTGGCTATGAACGTCCGCCCAACTTGCGGCATATTCTCCTAGACAATCAACGCCATGAATCGACAGGGGGACAGTCCACGGTGTCGGCCTCCATTGATTTTGGTGCGATCGCTGCAGCGTGCGGTTACGAACAGGTTGCTTTGGCCACAACCCCTGAGGATGTGAAAGCTTTGACCCAAGACCCATGCGAGCAATTAATGTTCATTCACGCCAAGATCAAGCCTGGTATTCCTGACAAATTACCTCGGCCCCACATTACCCCCCTAGAGGTTGCTCAACGTCTACGGCAGTTTATCAAGTCGCCGTAATCACACCTTGATCGGATCTGAATCTAGCCAAACTCTAAGCTCTAAGACCAACATGAACCGGACCATCTTACTCAACCCTGGCCCTGTTACCCTCAGCGAGCGGGTGCGCCGTGCCTTACTCCAGCCAGACCTGTGCCATCGTGAACGTGAGTTTGCTGAGCTCACTCTAGATATCAAAGCGCGCCTAGCCAAGGTGTATCCCGCAGCAGCTGAGGACTATGAAGCTATTTTACTTACCGGTTCCGGCACTTGTGCCGTAGAGGCAATGCTATCAACCCTTGTGCCTCAGGATGGCAAGGCTTTAGTGGTAACAAATGGGGTCTACGGTGAACGCATGGCAGCAATGATCAAGGCTCATGGTAAGTCCCTGGAGGTGGTCAAGGCTCCCTGGCACGAGCCAATGAACCTGAAAGAGGTTGAAACGTGCCTGAGCCAGGATTCAGCCATTACCCATGTGATTGCCGTTCATCACGAAACCACCACTGGACGGCTGAATGATGTGGCTCAGTTGGGTCAACTGTGTCAGCGCTACAATGTCGCACTGCTGCTTGATAGTGTCTCCAGTTTTGGTGCCGAGGCCATTGAGTTTGCCCCTTGGAATTTAGAAGCCTGTGCGGCAACAGCGAATAAATGCCTGCATGGTGTGCCTGGTCTATCGTTTGTGTTGGTAAAGCGATCCATTGTTGAGGCTCGCCCCTCTGCCGCTGGAACCGTTTACTTAGATCTCTATCGCTATCATCAAGAGCAGGCAAAGGGCTATTCTCCCTTTACCCAAGCCGTACAGGTGGCCTATGGGCTCCAGGAGGCTCTCAAGGAAATGGAGGACATGGGTGGGCAGACAGCCAGACACAGCTCTTACAGTGAGCGTGCTCAGCAGATTTTGCAGACTTTGCAAAATCTCGGGGTTAAACCGCTCTTGGATGTGGAGGATTATAGCTGTGTCCTGACTTCTTTTAAATTGCCCCCAAGCTACAGCTATGAGCAAATCCATGACACCCTGAAAGAATCGGGTTTTGTGATTTATGCGGGGCAGGGGGGACTCAAAAACCGGATTTTCCGGATAGCTAATATGGGCGATATCCAACCGAGTGATCTAGACCGTCTGCTGGATTGTTTTGATATTTTGTTTAAGAATTTAGGATCGAACACCCTGAGTGCTGCAGAAAAGATCACAGGTAATTATTCATGATGATACAATCTATCTCAATCAACGAGAAAACATTGACTATTCACTGGCAAAGTGGTTCTGATTCTACTTTCCACTATATCTGGTTGCGGGATAACTGCCAAAGTCCAAAGTCACTTCACCCAAATGGACAACGACTGCTTCAAACAGTCGATATTCCAGCAGATATTCATCCTAGCTCTGTGCAAGTTATCAAGGAACAGTCTCTAGAAATTGTCTGGGTCGATGGACACCAAAGTAGCTACAGTGCTGATTGGTTATATAACCATGTCTATGACATGCCATTGTCTGGCTCCAATAATGAGATGCAAATCCAGCGTTGGAATTGCTCTGTTGACATCAATTCACTCACTTTTGACTACCCAGAAATTATCTCTAAAGAAAGAACACTATATGATTGGCTAGTTGCCTTTTGTGAATATGGGGTTGCCTTTCTAAAAAATGTCCCTACTCAATTGGGTGCGGTGGAAAACATTGTCGATCAGTTTGGCTATATACATGAAACTAACTTTGGTCGCATATCTGATGTCAAAATTGTTACTAATGCCACGAATTTAACCTATACAAATGATTACCTGAGTCCTCATACAGATAATCCATATCGTGACCCCGCACCCACATTGATGCTTTTGCACTGCCTTTCGTCGGACGTTGAGGGGGGTGATAGCATCATCGTGGATGGCTTTCAGGTTGCAGAAAAACTACGTCAGAAAAACCCTAAATACTTTAAATTGCTAGCATCTATCCCTGTCAACTTTTGCTTTAGCGATCCAAATGTAGAAATCTCCGCCGAAAAGACAATCATACAAGTCAATTGGCGCGATGAGTTGACAGCAGTTTGTTTCCACAATGAATCGTTACAACCATTTCGTATGGATGCAGAATTGATCGGGTCTTTCTATGATGCCTATCGTACCTTCTTCGAAATGATAATGGATGTCAAGAATCAGGTGCAATTCAAGCTACAACCAGGACAAGTATATATGGTGGACAATCGGCGAGTGTTGCATGGTCGCACAGCTTTTTTCAATACAGACAAGCGTCATTTACAAGGATGCTATGCAGGTATTGATGGTTTGTATAGTAAGCTGGCAGTGCTGAAACGACACATTATCGGTACTTAGACATTTTTTAGCCAAAAGCAGCCTCAAACCCATACATAGTAGTAATTTTACTTCGCTTTACTTATTTTCTTGATCTACCTGGGTTTCAGCGATTTTTCACGGCTTAGCTTATATCTGTTGGGAAGATTCAAATGGAAGCTATTTTTTTAGATTTTGATGGGGTAATCGTAGATTCTCTTGAAGAATGGTATCACATTGGCGTACTTGCATATTATGGTATCGACAAAGCTATTCATGATAATCAACATAAAGAATTATATAAAAAAAATTGTCATCTTCTTTATTCAGATGCAGATGAATATTGCTTATTAAAAGCATTAGACAATCAAGATTTAAAAAACTTTAAAAAAAATCGCGAAGAAGTAGATAAACAAGAAGTTGATATTTATAGTAAACAATTCCGAAAAATTAGAAAATTTTATCAAAAAAATCATTTAAATTGGTGGTGTGGTTTACATAGTCTTACTGATTATGGCAAAACACTAACAAATCAAAAAAATACCAAAAATCATTTTATTATAACTCGTAAAGATATGGATGATGTTTTAATTTTAAAAAACCATTTCAAGATTCAAATACCCGATCTAAAAGTATTTGATTATAGTCATTCTGTCAAATATGGCGGTAAAGTAGATTTTATTGAAAGGTTTTTAGATAACCATCCAGAATATAATAAGGCTGTTTTAGTTGATGATAAAATAGAAAATTTGTGTAAATCTTCAAAAGTTAAGTGTTATTTCGCCTCTTGGGGTTATGGCAAAGGAAATAATGAATTTGAAACATATAAGGTTAGTTGAACAGTAGTTAAATTTATGAAGTCTACATTACATATTTCAAAAAACTCGATAGATCAATGCATAGAAAAAATCATAATAAATGAAAAAATAGACGGTAGTGTTATAGGTCCAAGTGTCTATTCAATGAATTGTTTTGCTCCTATTTACGAGCATGTTAATAAAAATAAGCTCCCGATCATAGTACCAAAATTTCCTTTAATTTATTCAAATATTGATAAATTAAAGTTTACTACCAGTGGTCAACGTTTTTTAGTTTTTGGGGGGGGAAGTCTCATAGATTTTGTAAAAGTTTGTGCTAAACGGGATGAAATTTATTTAACTGTTTTGTTATCTTCTATTTCAAATGATGGATTTTCATCTAATTTTAGTTCCTTAAAGCCCGATGAAAAGTCATATAATCAGAGTTATCCATCAAAAGCACCTCAGTCGGTTTATGCTTGTTTGCCCTTATTAACTAAGCACATGCCACATAAATTTTGGGTTAGTGCTCTGGGTGAATTATTATCAAAATTGAATGTGTTGGAGGACTTAAAAGTTGATAATAAAGTCAAGGAATTTGATCAAACACCTTTTTATCAAATTGAACGATTTATCAAGAAATACACAAAACGTAATGAAAACTCATTAATCGAAATAATCAAACAGCTTTACTCATTTTCTTTATTAATGAAAAATGATAGTAGTTGGTGTAGCCGTTCTGAACACGAATTTGAGAAGTTATATGCAGATAGTAAAATGTCACACGGTCAATTAGTTTTAATGGGTGCTTTAGTTGCTATGAAGATAAGATGTATTTATAAATTACCTGATTTATATGAGCGGTTATTATATTATTGTCGAAAATTAGAAATAAGCTTAGAATTAAAACAAGGATTTGATACTATTATAGAATCGAATACTTATAAAAGAATGAAAAAACTATCTTCAGTACGACCCGAAAGATTTGGGTTGTGGAATCTTGTCGATTCCACAACCGTTGACTGGAAAATGATTATCAAACAAATAATAAAGGAGTTATAGCTATCGTGATTAAACCGAATCACATTACATTATTTAGATTGATTTTAATTTTTATAGCTTTTGTTTCATGGTATCTTGTTCCCCCTCAAGACTATCTGTATATTGGTGTGTTATTTTATATAGCATTTTTATTGGATGCTGTTGATGGGTGGTTAGCTAGAACAAAGGACTTAAAAACAGATTTCGGTAAGTATTTCGATCCTATTGTAGACTATATAGGTTTCCTAGCCTTGTATGTCATTAGCATTGAAATGGGAATTATCCCTGTATGGTTTGTTTTTCTAGCTCTGACCAGAGACTTTTTAGCAACATTTGCCAGACAGATATTAAATTTAAATAATATTGTGATTGAAGCCAATGTTATTGCTAAATTAAAAGCCGTATATATTGGTTATCCGTTGGTAGGACTTTATTGGTATAAAATTTATGGGTTTTCAAGTGAATGGTTGTTTATTGTTATTGGGTTACACATACTAATAGAAGGTCGAGTTTTTGGATATTCGGATCCTTTAGAAAATCGTTGGAATTCTATAATATTGTGTTTCGCGACTATTGCAGTAGTTACCTTAACTACATTAAGACCTGCAAGTGAGAGTCTTTCTGATCTGACTGTGTTATTCATACTTATAACTCAATCATTGATCTGGGTTTCTGGTATTAAATATTTATGGGATGCCAGAGAGTATATCATTAAATCATTTGAGTCAAACTAATCACGATCAATAGTTTTGATATTATGTCTAAAAACAGTTACAACTATGCTATAGTATAAATGAAAATCTAAGTAATTAGAGTTAGAATTAAATAGAATAATTAATGACTAATAATCAACAATCCCAATTCTTAGCCAAGTGGTCAAATAAATGGAACACTGAAATCGCAGAGGTTGAGAAAGAATATGATACTTTAGCTCAAGTGTATGAGGATAAAGTATTGAATTGGCAGTATGCTTGTCATCAGGTTGCTGCTGAACTGATGGCAAAATTTGTTGCTGTCGAGGGTAATATTTTGGATCTCGGATGTGGAACCGGACTTGCTGCACAAGCTCTTCGAGAACAAGGTTATCAAACCATAATTGGAGTTGACATTTCTGCTAAATCTTTGGACATCGCTAGGGAGAAACATATTTATACTGCTCTATATAAAGCAGATATACAGCAAGAACTGCCATTTCAAGATAATGAATTTGATGGAATCATTTCCACTGCTGTGCTTACTAATATGGAAACGTCAAATGTGTTGTATAAGTTTTGCCGATTAGTAAAACCGGGAGGATATCTGGTGTTTACAAACCGAGAGGATATCCACTATCAAAAAAAATTCGACGTTACCTTGCAACAGATGGAGTCAGAAGGCATTTTAAAACAAGCCTATCTTTCGCCACCACAACCCTATCTTCCCAATAATCATGATTATGCAGAGAAGATCAAAGTTCTTTATTGTGCTTATCAGGTGTGCATTTGATGTTTCTCCGGGCTGTTGGCGAAGCTTGCGCCTTAGCTCATAGCACCGGAGATTCTAAAAGGTCGTTAATTCACGTCCTTCTAGGAATTCAAACATGGAGGCTCTCAACTGTGTTTCTTGTAGGCATAAACAAAGGTTGTTTGCCCCAATTTTTGGCGCAAACTTTCCCGTTGCTCAAGATAGTGAACGATGCTTCCATCCTTGTTCATATTCCGCACTCGCTCCAATGCTTGTTCTAATTCCGCTTGCCTCACCAAAGACCAAGTAGAATCACCATTCCGATAGGTTTGCTTGAGCGGGCCTTCTGGGTCAAGGTAATTGTCACCTTGCATAACAGCATGAATTGGGACAACAATGCCCCCAAAGCAAAAGCCAGCTTGATCCAATTTCTCAGTAATGGATGCTATTGGTGGCATACGTTTAGCGATTCTCGATACCGCGTCTGGAATCAGATCGGCCCACCAAAATCCATCATAAATCTGTGGATGAGAGCTGGTGTTACACACAAACACGCCTTGGGGACGCAGCACTCGATACGCTTGCTCAAACACCTGGTTCAGTTCAGGAAAATTTTCCTGAGCTGCGTCCTCCGAACCCAAGTGATGGAGAACCTGGTTACACATTATCCCATCAAAGGTCTCATTCTCATAGGGAAGATCGAGAAGACTGCCTTGATCTAAGTGAATATTGGGGTGATTGCGGAACTTTTCTGTTGCTTGCGCCAACATTCCCCCATTGAATTCTAGACCCCACAGGCTATTGACTTTGCTCTTCAAGGCTTGGATATAGTTTCCAGTACCACACCCACCATCCAAGATCACCTGCTCTGGCAAAGGACGAGGGGTAGTCGCAAAGCAACCCAATAAAATCTCAACCCCGATTGGGATACGAGTCGTGTCGTAGCTTTTGGATGTATCCTGATAGTTTTCATACTCTTTAATCATGGCTTTGCTTTTACAATTTTCGGTGCCATATAGATGTTATATGTACTAAAAATACCACACTGATGTATACCATATATATGGTTTTAAGAGCTATTTCAAGGCGTAAAATATTGCAGAACAACTGGTACAAAATCTGGAATCGCAGACAGGTAGATGGGATAGAACAGCCAACTTTGCTCTTGTTGCTGGTTGCCAATGGCTATGATACCCAATTCTCAGGTGTCCAGGAATCAGCCTGGATGGCTTATGTGCAGCATATCGCGGATCAGCTCAATATCACTTCCAAGGATTCATTGTTGGACCTCGGGTGCGGCGCGGGTACTTTTCTCTATCCGTTTTACCAACAAGGGAATCCAGTCGCGGGAATTGACTACTCAGCTAACTTGGTCAAGATTGCCCTAGCAGCTATGCCCCAAGCCACGATCAGCGTAGGAGAAGCAATTGATCTGCCAAGGGATCGTCAATTTGATGTTGTGCTGTCAGGAGGGGTATTTCATTATTTCCCAACCTATGACTATGCAGCAGAGGTACTTCGGGGCATGGTTCAAATCGCCCAGAAAAGTATCGGCATTCTTGATGTTCCTGATCTGTCTAAGCAAGAATCGGCAATCAGTGCTCGCAAAGCAGGTATGGGAGATGCAGAATACGAGGAAAAATATCGGGGACTCGATCATTTATACTACACTAAGGACTGGTTCCAGCAAGTTCTGGCAACTGAGTCGGTTCAGGTAACGATGGAAGATCAGTGCCTGCAAGGCTACGACAATAGCAAATACCGTTTCAATGTCTTGATCCATAAACACTAATGAAAGTAGAAACAGCTGTTATTCTAGCTGCTGGCATGGGCATTAGACTGCAGGAACTAGGGCAATCGGCTCCTAAAGGGTTCCTCCAGTTGGGAGAGCAACCCATTATTGAGGAATCGATAGAGCGCCTGACTGCCTGCGGTATGCAGCGCATCATCATTGTCACTGGTCATTTATCCGACTTTTATGAGCGTCTGCAGCAACGTTTTAATGATCAGATATTGACGATTCATAACCCACACTATGCCGAATCAGGTAGCATGTATTCCCTCTATTGTGCCCGTGAGCTGATTGAGGGTGATTTTCTGTTGTTGGAATCAGATCTGATTTACGAACAGCGTGCTTTGACAGCAGTCTTGAACTTTCCTAAAGACAATGTGGTCTTGCTATCTGGCCAAACCAATGCTGGCGATGAAGTCTATGTGGAAACCTCCGGTGAGACAATCGTTGCGATGTCTAAAAATAAGGCTGAACTGGGGAGTCAAATTGCCGGTGAATTGGTCGGTATTTCCAAAATATCCCAGCCTTTGTTTCAAAGGATGTTGGCGCAAGCCAGCCTAAGATTTAAAACAAGCCTCAAGCTGAATTATGAAACTGATGGGCTGATAGCAGCGGCAAAATCCTATCCAGTTTACTATAGGGTGATTAGGGATCTACTCTGGACAGAAATTGATGACCGATGCCAGCTTGCCAGAGCTAGAGAGCAAATCTATCCAGCAATTCTCCAGAAAGATGCTCACTGACGTAATGGGACTTATACAGATATCAAGCCCAATTGACACTCCCCGGTCATTAGACGCGGGGATTCTTGCTTCAACGAGCCAACTTGCTCAACCAGACCGGAGTCAAGAAGAGTAGAGGTTGATTCTCCGCAAGTGTTCAGATCTTTTAAGATCCAGGTTCCGGTGTGCCCCACCGTACCCAAGGCTCGTTTAAGGATGTTGATCGCGGCATTGTGGTCTCTATCTAACTGGCAACCGCACTTACAGGTATGGGTTCTAGTTGATAGGGATTTTTTAACTTCCTCGCCACAGTCAGAGCAGTTTTGGCTGGTATAGGCAGGATTCACTGCGACTGTTACCTTTCCAAACTTGGTGCCAAAGTGCTCCATCCATTTCCGAAACTGATGCCAACCTGCATCATTAATAGACTTGGCAAGACAGTGATTTTTTACAAGATTCCTGACCCTTAAGTCTTCGTAGGCGACCAGATCGTTAGATCGGATTACGCAACGTGCCAGTCTCTTGGCATGTTCTTCACGTTGCCTACTTATTTTAAGGTGCTGCCTACCCAGTCTATTAACCGCTTTTTTACGGTTGGATGAGCCTTTCTTCTTTCGAGAAACTCGACGCTGGTAAAACTTGAGACGTTTTTCTCCCGTTCTGTAAAAGCGGGGGTTTGACTCGGTTTTTCCAGCGGAATCAGTGTAGAAATCTTTCACTCCGACATCTAACCCAATGGCTGTCCCAGTTGGCTCTAGTTCTTCTTTGATGTCAACCGAGACACAAAACTGGACATAGTAACCATCAGCCCGACGGACTATCCGGACTCGCTTTATTAGCTTTTTGTCAAAACGCCACAAGTCCCATGTACCCTTGAGTTTAAGCTTCCCGATCCCTTTTTTGTCGGTGAACGTGATTGACTTTTTGTCAGGGGACAACTTCCATCCTGACTGCTTATACTCAACCGACCTACAGTTTTTCTGGAACTTGGGGAAACCTTTCTTTCCGGGTACTTTTTTCTTGCAGTTATCAAAGAAGCGGACGATTGATGACCATGATCTCTCAGCACTAGATTGCCGAGCGGTAGAGTTCAACTCATTGGCAAAAGGGAAGTTTTTAGCTAGTACGGCGCTGTATTTGTTGAGGTCAAACTTGTTGACCCCCTTATTGTCCATCCAGTACCTTAGACAGCTATTGCGGATGAATTGGACTGTCCGTATAGCCTCATTAATGGCGGAGTATTGATGTCTTTTTCCTTTTGCCTTGAACTCTAAAATGATCATCAGTTTCTTAAAGTTACCGTAAGAATAGTGGAGCCAATTAACAACAGTTTTAACCAAAGGTGCGCTTGACCCGTAATTAAATTCGCCACGGGTCGCACCTCTTTTCGCATAGCCGACCAACCATAAAGGCGACCCTATTCTAAGGTTTCGTCTGGGACCTCAACTTTTCTCTATTTTATTCTACAACATCCAGACTAAGATTCCGGAAATCCCCAAAATATTTTTCTCACGGCGGCTAAAGCCGCTGTGCGCCTTCATCCCCGGTTTAAAAACGCGGGGTTTTCGGCGGTTAGATTTTTATAAAGCCCAAAGCAGCTTTGTAAGCGAAGAATAGGTCCCGATTTTGAGTCAGCCACTCCACAAAACGGAAAGACATCGCTGCTCCGTTACGCCTGTAATATGCCTCTAATATCATGTCAAAGCAAGGGGGCAAGGGGTGCGGGAGTTGTTTGTTTCATTCCTCAAGTCTTAACGTGAAATGTCGGGCATAACTGTATTATACCTTTATTGACTCTCGATTTTGGTTTAAGTACCGTTACTTCATTTGGGGCAGAGTTCAAGGTTTCTGAGCAGATGCAACTATGGCTGACATAGGCAGAAGCAGTCGATTATTTTGCCTATAGCTTGCAGTGTCCTGGTGAATCGCTGCCCGTATATTGTCAAGGGATTTACTAGTTTGAGCTCGGAGTATACCACCTGTTCTGGCGGTGCCTTTATAAAAAGCATCAAAAAGTTCATCGGCACTGGTAAGTTCCCAGAGTAGGGGAATTTCCTGCACAGAAGGATTCTTAAATCCTAAATTTTGCAAACACTTGAAGCAATAATCCGGTTCACTAAACAGAAAAAATGGTGGTCCTTCTGGAAGAGTAACCTCTGAATTTTTATAGGTTTCGATTGCCTTATTCATAATCTTAAACGCTACCGATTTTTCGGGCTTGCTCCACACAGTAAACCCAAACCTGGCCTGGCTACGAATTACTCGAAATGCTTCGCCCAATGCTTTTTCTGGTTCAGCTAAATGCAAAATTCCAAAGTTCATTACGGCTGCTTGATATCGAGATTCGGCAAATGGTAATGATTCCGCTTCCCCCTGACAAAATTCGATCTGGGGATTCAGTTGCCGTGCTTTGGCAACCATAGCGTCTGATAAATCTACCCCCGTTACCTTACATCCTCGCTTGTGGGCCTGGGCAGCCACATAGCCAGGACCAGTGGCAATATCAAGTAATTCCATATCCCTTGCGGCATTTACACTATCAAGCAAAGACTCGATAGTTTGGCTAGTCAGAGATGAAAAAGATGAATGATATTGGTCTACTGACTGTTGCCATCCACAATATTCAAATTGTCTAAATTCTTTGGGATTATTGGTGGGTACTGTCATCGTCAAAAAAGGGTTATTCCTTACAAAGCTATGCTAAGTGTTCATAAATTTGACCGGCTAAGCTGTTGTGAATTTAAATTGCACAACAGCTTAGTTTTGAGAATCAAGGCTTTATTGATGCTTGGGCTTACCGTGGCAGCACACTAACCCCTATTTACGCTGCCACAGGCAACTAATATAGCACTACGCATTAAGGTTAGGACATTGATAAAAGCTGAAAAAGTGCGACCCGTGGCGAATTAAATTCTTAATGCGGAAAGCGCACCTTTGCCTCTTGCCTCTTGCCTCTTGGCCTTGCGCGTAGCGCTATACCACCCATAGCTATTGCCAATACCCCAAACAGGGAACTGGGTTCCGGAACAGTTTTCAGCTCAGCAATTACACTAATATTAGGATCTAATCTTGCCCCTGTATCGAATACAAACTCAAAAGCCCCGGCATTATCTAGAACATTAGCGCGCAAGAACAAAGCACTCCAACGGGCAATGGTTTCAATCGCTTCATCCTGAGCTAGAGTGGGATTGCTAAAATCCGGTCGCGCACCAGAGGGATTATTAACATTAGTAATACTAAAGTGATTGGCACCTGCAACGGTAATCAATGCCTTGGGAGGATCTTGGATTAACTCAAAAGTAGCCAAAGCTTCTTCAGGGGTTATCCGAGCATCGAGACTTCCCTGAACTAAGGCCACAGGAATGCCATCATTTGCCGTAGGAATAAATTCCATTAAGAAGGGATCGAATCGATTCGTACCGTAGAAAGCACCGGCCATAAGTGCTTCTGGACGATTAAAATCATCCAAACAGAGGGGAAAAATACAGGAATCTTCAATCGCGGTTAAACCGACTACCCCCCCTTGGGAATGACCAAGTAAACCAAGCTTTTCGGTATCTACAATGCCCGCAAGCTGGGAATTATAATTCTCGCTTTCTGTAATGATAAAGTCGAAAATCGAGTTAATTTGCGAAGCTTCGGGAAGCAATCCTTCAAAATTAAACTGGGGTAGAGATACCCTATTGTTAGGGACAACAACTACAAAGCCGTAGCTAGCAACCTGAGTCGCAAAACTAGAGTAGAAGGATTTGTCTACCAATCCCCCTGGCAAGAGGATGGTAGTGGGAAATAATTCGTTGCTAGTCCTAGATACAACGGGAAAGTAAATGTCTGCTGGATTGCCATTGGTGGTAATGGTAGTACTGAAGCTATCAACTTCCGAAAAAATTGCTCCATCACTGAAAGTGGCAGCAGTGGCTATTTCTGCAGTTCCAAGACTCATAAAAATAGCACTACAGAGGCTCAGGGAGTATTTTATTCGATAAGAGTAAAAATTCATCAATTTTGCGGTTTAATTGCTAAAATTATCCCAAAAAACCCCTAAGTTAGCACATTTGACGGGCAGATTCTAGTCCTAGCACCCTACAGGGAGAAGCTGTAATATCATGTCGGGATATTACCCTTAATAAAAATTTCCCCCATCTCCCCATCTCCCCATCTCCCCATCTCCCCATCTCCCCACAATCCCCATCCCCCAAGACTCATGACTTGATTAGTTTTCCGCAATTCTCAGCTCATCAATGTTCCATAACGGTCCCCCTAAGCTAGAAAATTTGATATTCTCGATGCGATCGCGTACTGCCTGAAAGTCTAGTGAATTGACCAGGAAAAACACGGGCAACTCCTCGGCAACGATTTCCTGGAATTGACCATAAATGGCTTTGCGTTTGCTCTGATCAAGTTCTTTTATCCCAGCATTGAACAGACGGTCAATCTCTTGCTCCCAGTCAGACACTTCCCACCCTTCCAGTGGTGGTTGTCCGGGTTGAGGACCTTGATTAAATTGATGAAACGATCCTCCACTATACCAGAAAACAAATATACTGTGAGGCTCACTCACTCCTGCTCCAAAGGCACCCACATAACACTCCCAATCTCGAGTCGATAGGAGCTTTCTGAGCACAAGGTTGAAGCTGAGTACCTGCAAATCTGCTTCTATCCCAATTTGGCTCAAGTCTTGTTTAATCTGAACTGCTGCGTCTACTCGGGATTTATCGTCTGATTTCACCAGCATAGTGAATTGTACCCGGTTGCCATCCCAATCCAGCAGCTGATTTTGGGAGTTATACCTGAAACCAGCGTCTAATAGTAATTGTTTTGCCTTCTGGGGTTGATAGTTGTAGACTTTTAACCCTTCTTCTGGGGACAGGTAATAGGGACTTTGGACAGCAATGGGGGAATGTTGTACTTCACCCAGTCCTCGATAAATATTAGTTTTCATCTTTTCCCGGTCAATAGCATAGGCTACCGCTTGTCGAAAGGCCAAGGTATTGAACCAACGGGACTTGATTGGGTCTACGAAAGGCTTTCCCTGAGCATTGCGAGCTTTGTTGAGATTAAAACCGACAAACCTAATGCTAGGCATCGGTCCGCCATTGTAAATGGTGTATTTGCCCCGTTTTTCCTCTCGTTTGAGTAACCCAAATGCCTCGGGATTTACTCTGAGGCTATCCAACTCCCCAGAGCGAAATCTGAGTAACTGGTTATCAGAGGATGGGATAACTTGTAAGACAATCCGTTGAATGTAGGGCTGGGGATTTCCTTGAGCATCAGCACGCCAGTAATAAGGGTTGCGTTGTAGGATGACTCGCTCAGCAGGGGTATACTTTTGTAGTCGATAGGGACCATTGCTAACAATGTCTTGGGGATTGGTGTTAGTGCCCCAAGTTGAAAGAAACTGGGGATTGCCATTACCATCAGTGGCTTGCACAGACTCTTGTAAGGCATGAGCCGGTAGAATGGCTAGGGTTCCTGCGGATCTCACAAATGGCGCAAAGGGTTCTGGTAAGGTAAACTCAACTCGCCGCTGATCTAGTTTGCGCACCGATGGGTACTTACCAGTACTACCAATCTGGAGGAAATCTCGGGACACTGTGGGAATCTTGGGATTCAGGTAAAGCTCCTGATAGGTAAAGATCACATCATCCACTGTTAGGGGTGCCCCATCAGACCACTTTAGCCCATCCCGCAGGGTGAAGGTGATCTGCTGTCGGTCTGAGGAAATGTCCCAAGATTCAGCTAGTGCTGGTTCCAACTCCCCTGTCATGCCATTCTCACTCAACAATCCTTCGTAGATGTAACCAAATACACCAAAGGGAGAGGTATTAACAATAGTGTTAAAGGTAGCTGGGTCACTAGGAGTAGCTAAAACGAGTTGAGAGACCTGAGCTGGTTGAGTCTTAAACTGGTTCGGATGGCAACCTGTAAGGGTCAATAGACAAGATAGCACCAGCGCAACGGCTGGTCGTAAGATGTGTTGAACAAGTACGTGTGACGCATTCCCCCACCTCGTCCAGGTGGGGGTTAGTCCACGCCAATACTGATTGCTAAAAATCTGGAACACTGATTGTTCGGGTTAAGAAGCGGAGGCCTTTGGCCACGCTACGCGAACGGCTTTGCCGAATTGTCGTCTAGTCTTTTATAAATTATAATATTAATTCTAAGGAAGTTTTGTTAGAAAGCGTGAAAACGCCAACCAAGATTATAAGAACTGACAAATGGCAGCTTAACCCAACCCCCGATCAAAAATTACTATTTGGGGAAACAGTTAAGGTGTATCGCCGTGCTTGTCGGTATTTGGTTGGAATTATTTACACTCACTGGTCTGAACTAGGTGAGTTAACAGCTGATCAGTTAACTCCTGCCGTTGAGAGGTTGATGCATGAAACGCAATCGCGACCAAATATCAAATACCCACAGTTCAACAAGGCTTTTTATAAATTTCCAAGTTACTACCGTCGTGCTGCAATAGCCTTCGCTGCTGGTCAAGTGAGTAGTTATGTGACCCGTTACAGGGAATGGCAGTCGGGTACACGGAAACGACGCAATGCCAGTCCTCCGAGAATAAATTCTGATACTGGCTGCTACCCAGCTTTGTATAAGGGTCAATGCTATAAGCTGCACGGCTTTGATCAAGTCGAGATCAAGGTATTTAATGGTTCAGATTGGGTTTGGACTACGGTTCAAATTACCGGTCTAAGGGAAAGGCACCAGGTAGCTAGTAATAAAATGCTGTCGCCTTCATTGATATTCAATGAAAGGGTTTGTCATCTGTCAGTTCCGTTTAGTTGTAAACCAGAAAAACGGAAACCAGAGGCTAATGTGACAGCAGTAGATCTGGGAATTAATACTACTGCGACAATATCAGTTGTAACCCACAGCGGCACTGTAATCCATAGGGAATTCATTCATCCCGGAAGAGACATAGACCGTCGGGATAAGCGACTAAAATCCGTATCTATGCGGGCATCTAAGACCATGGGTAAGGGCGGCCAGCTTTACAAAGGTTTCTGTTCTAAGACTTACCTAAAAGCCGCACGAATCAACAACAAAATTGGCCATGTAGTTTCTAAGCGAATTGTTCAGATTGCTGAAAGGTTTAACTCCGAGGCTATTGTTTTTGAGAACCTTAAAGGATGGAAGCCAAAGGGTGGGCGGAAAAGGTCTAACCTTCGTCAACGTTTCCATGGGTGGCTTAAAGGAAAAATTCGCGAATTTACTGAGATGAAGTGGGCTGAGTTGGGTGGCAAAGTAATAGAGGTTGTGGCGGCTTACACCTCAAAGCTTGCCTATGATGGCTCTGGTACGGTTAAACGAAATTCAAATAACTATGCTCTAGCTACCTTCCCTTCAGGTAAACGGTTCAATGCCGATCTAAATGGTGCTTACAACATTGGTGCTAGGGGCATACTTAAACTCACTCGCAGAAATGACAGTGGGGGTCGTTCCAGCAAAAGTACTGGACGATCGCCTAGAAGCTGGGCTTGTTTATGTGACTTATGGACGCTTCGTAGTTCTAAGTTAGCATAGGACACCCCCACCTCTGCGAAAGCAAGGTGGGGAGAGCTTCATAAATGCTATAAATCACAGTGAAACTATTAATGTAGTAGATCACAGGTAAGCATTCAGCCTAATGCTATCAGCTATCAGCTAGCAGGGGCTTTAACTGCACGGGGTGGGATGAGTAAAACGAGCAGGGATTTTCAACTAGCCGTACCAGCCCGTAAGCTTATTTACTACCTCCCGTTGATTAGCTGAGTGCACCTCAAGTAGCGTGGCTTACGGCCAAGGGCTGATAGCTGAATGCTTACGATCATAGTAACTAGAAAGGTTGATGCAGGTGATCAAACGGTATCCGGATAATGACCAACAAACCCTATTAGAGACAGCGGAGTCTTATCTAAGGGAATCCGTTGCTCCCTTGGCTTCAGAAATTGATAGTGCTCCTGAGGTGTTACGAGAGGCTCTCAAGGGGCTGAGCGATCGCATAGCGTCGGCTTTGCCGAATCGCACGTTGCTAGGGCTAAGGATTCCCAAATCCTGGGGAGGTTTCGAAGTTAGTAGCACCACCTTCCCCTACTTCCAGCAACTGGTAGCACGGTATTCCGGTGCTTTGGCATTCTTGCAAAATCAACACCAGAGTGCTGGAGCAATGATCGTCTACTCTGAGAATGAATCGTTGAAGCACCAGTATCTTCCTAAATTAGCCAAGGGTCAAGTGCTAGTTGGTATTGGCTTTTCCCAAGTGCGACGAACAGGTAACCCACCAGTAAAAGCTATTCCGGTAGATGGTGGATATCAGATCAGTGGAAAAGTGCCTTGGGTTACTGGGTTTAGCATCTTTCAAGAGTTTATCATCGGTGCAGTATTGCCTGATGGTCGAGAAGTTTACGGTATGGTGCCATTTACTCCAACTTGCCAAGATGCAGGTGGTACTATTACCTTTAGCAAACCCATGGCATTGGCGGCGATGCAATCCACCAATACCGTTAGTGCTACCCTTACCGATTGGTTCTTACCTGAAGAACGTGTGGTCTCGATTGCTAAAGCAGGTGCAATTCACGAAAATGACCAGAAAAAAGTTTTGTCTACTGGTTTTTTGGCTCTAGGATGTGCCCAAGCTGGACTCGACATTGTAGAAGCGGCTGCCAAAACCAAGGAACTGGATTTTCTATACAATGCTTTTGAGTCCCTCAACGGGGAATTCACTCGCTGCCAAACAGCTATGATCCAAGCAGCAAAAGCGGATTCTCAGACTTTTGAACAACGGCTACAACTTAGGACTTGGGCAATTAACTTAGCAGGAAGATGTGCTCAAGCAGCGGTGACTGTTTCTAGTGGTGCTGCTAACTACAAACACCATCCTGCCCAGCGAGTCTATCGGGAAGCTTTGGTATTCACTGTCTCTGGTCAAACCACGGCTATCATGGAGGGAACTCTGGCTCGGTTGGTGAATGTTTCCTGGTGAATCTGTCTCAGGACGAAAGTACTTCAGCCAATTAAAAACCCCTATACTCGGATATCTTGCCCTTCTGCCAACTTTGTGATAACTATCAACATCTAATCTTGTAATATAATTGTATTATAATGGGACGTAGTGCAGAGGCAGTCACACCAGCCTTCTAAGCTTTCAAGACGTCGGCTTTGCTGAATCGCCCCCGCCGAATTATGTCTGTGTCGTACAGCTTGTGTAGTACATAAAACTATGGATATCACCCAACCCCATCACCCAAGTGTCAATGAGCAGGAGTTAGCCATTTGCCTGAGGGTGCTTGAGGCAGCGGGTAGGATGTCCAGTGACAATCCACAGCTGTTGACTATTGAACTGGCGGTGTCAGCACTGAAGAAGCGACTCAAACAAAAGCGTCGCCACCAGCGCAAGCAGGCTCGCCGTCAGCATGACTTGGCTTTGCTGGCTCGTGCCCAGATTCATGGCGAAGCCTTGCCGGAACGATTACGCCAGCTGGCTGCAGGGGTATCCCTTGAGCATGATCAACTCTATACTCCCCAGCTATGCTACGTGTGCAAGCAGCCTTACAAACGTGTACATCACTTTTACCACCAGTTTTGTCCTAACTGTGCCCCTGAACACTATAGTCGGCGCTACGCCCGAACTGACTTACAGGGTCGGCGAGTGCTAGTCACGGGTGGACGGATTAAGATTGGGTATCACGTTGCACTCAAAATGCTACGGGACGGTGCTCATGTGATTGTAACCACCCGATTCCCAAAAGATGCCGCCCGTCGATACCTGGCTGAGACAGACTCACACCTATGGGGTGACCGATTGGAAATCTACGGGCTAGATTTTCGTGATCTGCGTGGGGTGATGGCATTTATCGATCAGTTGCTGGCATCTGCCCCACTCAATATTATTATCAATAATGCTGCCCAAACCATTCGCCGCCCACCTGCATATTTCAAAACTCTTGTCCAAGGGGAGATGGAGAGTCTGGATCAACAAACCAGGCAATGGGTGAAAGCTGAATCAGAGGCTCTGGTAAAGAACTCAGCACTTAACGCTTTTTACCAGCTCTGTCTGAGCAGCAAGGAGGATCCAAACTTTCCGGATGGAGTCCTTGACATTGAGGGTCAGCCCTTAGATTTGAGGCATGTTAATAGCTGGCGACTGTTACTTGACCAGGTTGAGCCGATCGAGATGGTTGAGGCTTGGTTGGTAACGACTATGGCACCTTACTTATTCAATTCCCGCTTGAAGCCGTCACTGATGGCATCTCCTTTCGAAGATCGTTATATTGTCAATGTCTCTGCTGTAGAAGGTCAATTCTCCTATCGAAATAAGACACCCTATCATCCCCACACTAATATGGCTAAAGCCGCACTGAACATGATGACCCGAACTGTGGGGATGGATTATGTTTGCGATCGCATTTATATGACAAGTGTTGACACGGGTTGGATTACAGACGAGAAGCCTCATCCTGTGCGTGAATACCTCCGTCAGGAAGGATTCCGTCCACCACTTGATGTGATTGATGGTGCTGCACGGGTCTATGATCCCATTGTGCGCGGGTTAGCAGGGGAGCGCCTCTATGGGGTGTTCCTGAAAGACTATAAACCATGTGATTGGTAAGGTAATATCATGTCGGGTTTAAAAGTTATAGTGTAGGGAATTTAGAATTTAGAATTTAGAATTTAGAATTTAGAATCGGGAATCGGGAATCGGGAATCGGGAATCGGGAATTGTTTCCTACTCCCTACTCCCTACTCCCTACTCCCTACTCCCTACTCCCTTCGCTATATTAGCTCCTCAAGGGTTCATTAGCTTAAGCAAAATAGACTGCCATTTTTGTACTAATGCTTTATCACTAGTCTTAATTTCCTGAATTACCCACTGCTCCATCCCTAAGGAAGCAAAGGAATATCTACCGTTACCAAAGTCATCCTGATCCTGAGCAATAATTACGCCTTGTTCTACTAGGTTAGTTAACTCTCGTTGATGTTGGCTAAAGATTACGTCAATTTTACTTAAGTCAATATCACTTAAGTCAATAGTAATCTTCTGCTCCAGACCACCTTTTAACTTCGACCAAGTCATCAGTATCAACAGCCCTTGCTCGACGTCCCTGCACCGTTGCCAAATATTTTGGAAAATCTGTCTAGTTTCACTTTCAAACTCCTTGGTAAAGGTTTCAGTATCAGGTAACTTCCCAGTTCTTAATCCTCTGAATAGCAAAGAACCAGCAATTTGTAGCAGCGCGGGATGTCCACCAGCCATGTCTTTAATGACATCCCGTAATGCTGGGGTGATGGGAATACTTGCCATCAATTGCTCGACTTCAGTTTCCGTTAATGGCTTCAGGGATTGAAACAGATAATGGTTGTACCAGGGAGAACTATTGGGATTAAAAGGAGGACCAAGTTCATTGAGACGGCGGAGTGAAGCAACAATCATTGCCAGATATTTTCTCTCCTTGCTGTGATAAGCTACGGTACGACACTCAGTTAGAAAGGTTTCCATGTCAGCTTGAGTATAGTGCTGGCTTTCCACCAAAGCCGCATCATAGTCATCGACTAGCAACACCAAGAACTTGTTTCGTTTCCCAAGCTTGCGCAATACTTGGCGCATAGCCCTGGCATTTGCTTTTCCGTGGTCGAGCAATGTCTCAAGGTCACTCTCAAGGTCTGGCTCACTGTCTAATTTATCGATCAGCTCAGTTAGGACTTTTTCCCAAAACCTTGAAGCTGTAAACGGTTGGATACTTTCGCAACTGAGTAGCACCATGACAGCCTGTGATGGGTCTTGTCCATACTCTTGCCAAACTTCTGGGGAAGCCAGGAGTTCCAGGAAAGAGGTTTTTCCCATGCCTGGACCACCCCAAATGGCTAAGCTACTGCGCTGATAAATTTGATCAAAGGCAGCCTGAATTTCTGATCGTCGTCCCACAAAACGGTCTGGGGGAACTGGTTTGCCCACAAAGAAAGGATTGTTTAATTTGTTATAAAGTTGATCAGCGTCTTGATTATCTGGCTCTATCCTTAGCACTTGCTCAAATTGCCGCATTCCTAGGATCACTTCCCCTACTTCCATGAGGTGTTTTCCATAACCTAAAAGTGATTCCACTAATCCATCCTGATTCCGGACTCGATCAACTAGGTATGCTCGCTGATAGCATTCCACTGCTTTATCAAATACGTGACCTTCCAAATATATCCTTGCTATCTCGAATAAAGCACTAAAGTGATTGGGATTGGCTTTCAAAACCTGTTCATAGGGTTTTACCTGATGGGATACATCCCCCTGATCACTCCGTTCCCTTGCTTTTTTATAAATAGCCTTAGCCTCTGGATCGAGGTCTTCTAATTCAAATATCTCTCGCCGCAATGGGTAACGTTGGATTAACCAGCGGCGGACTAATTCTATTTCTACCTTGTAGGATTTTCCTTTGTAGGATGAAACTTTATCAGTTATGTCTACAACCCCCAAGAAACCTGATTCAACCAGTTTTTCCCTAGCTTGAGTCAAAGACTCGGTGATGGTAACGCCATACTCTTTCAGTAAACTCAACGGGTCTTGCACAACCTGAGTATAATTTCTTTCAGCTTTTTTTTGAGCCTCTGCTACTGCCGAAAATATCACTCGTTCAGGAATCGGTAATCCATTCCGAAACCAGATTAATCCTGCCTCACCAATTTCAATGGCATCATCAACAATTCTGGTGACATCATCACGAGTTACCTGCCACTTTTGTTCAGTTCTAGCTTGAGCAAACAGTGCATGACATATTACCTGAGTGAAATAGGGATGACCTGAAGCTAATGCTAAGATGGCATCGATTGCCTCCGATTCATAGGGCAAAGATCCCTTAGCTGGTTCAGTGATTAACTCTCTGGCACTTCGTTCACTGAGCACTTCAATACGTTTGTTAGGAGCCTCTTTAAAGAATCCCATAAACTTGGATATATCATCCAGTTGCCTTCCTATAAAGGGAATAATAAATAATCGCTGATCCTGTTTAATCAGAGATTGTAGATAAGGGAAAAACGTTTCAGCTGATGACTCCTTTGATGATGAAGTAGGATAGTCACTACTCAACACATCAAATTCATCTAGCAACAACACCAGCTTCTTATCCCCTAATTCTTGATATACTTTTGGTAAAAAACTATCCGCAAAACGAGTCGGATTGGTTTCTAATTCCGTAACGGTTGGTAGCTTACTAGGGTCAGACTCTAGCTGAAGTTGATTAATAATAGCTTGTCCTAAACTGTAGAGAACACGACTAAGGGATAACTGACTTTGGTCGTGTAGATCAAACTGGACAAATACAAAGTCATCTTGCCCAACAAAATTGGGAATTTGTATAAGTACAGAGGATTTCCCAATACGTCGTTGACCTTGGAACAAAATTACCTTTGCGCCCTGCCGGAGGTTGTCCTCAATGAAGCCAAACTCTTCGCCTCTACCGAAAAATAATTCCGGTTCAGAGATCGGACGACCAACAATATAAGGATTTATAATAAAAGGACTTTCCCGAACAGTTGTAGTAGTCATCTTGGCTTTCTCCCCAGTTCCGTTGAGTGCCTCTCCCGGCATTTGTGGTCAACTATAGCAGTTTTCAATTGGGTTAGGTACAAAGTTTTAGGGAGCAGGGAGCAGGGAGCAGGGAGCAGGGAGCAGGGAGCAGGAAGAGGTAAGAGGAAAAAAATCCTGTGTACCTCATAGATATGAAAAACGCTGTATGTTAATAGTTTATAATAAGTTACAGTCTCATAATTAACAAATTATCCTTACAAGTTATCCTTCTCTTGCCTCTTGCCTCTTGCCTCTTGCCTCTTGCCTCTTGCCTCTTGCCTGTTCCCTGTTCCCTATTCCCTGTTCCCGTTTCATATTGGAAGGGCAGCTGCCACTGTTCCAATCCATCCTAGGATAGGTGGCACCTGGTCTTTGTTGTTCCATAACCAACGAATGGCTTTAGTAACTTTTTCTGCTTGCTTTGAACTCATCACATTCAGAAATACTTTCTTTCGTTGTTCTAGTTCAGTTTCATTGCTATTCTGGATTTTTTTGACCACCCACCACTCCATAATAGAAGATGCAAAGGAATAACTAATCTTATTTTCAGTGTCTTGACGTTTAATTACTCCTTGCCCCACTAGAGCATTTAACTCTAGCTCCTGCTGACTAAAAATGTTATCTAAATCACTGATATCGTAGCGCTGATTAGGCAATCGACCCTTTAGTTCAGACAGGGCAATTAGCATTAACAACGTTTGCTCGATGGGATTAGATAGTTCCCACATTGCTTGAAAGATATGTACGGTTGTTTCTTTAAACTTTTCGGCAAAGGTAGCAGGTTTGAGGTCTCCTCCAGCTTGTAACTCTTGGTAAAGCAGATAACCGGCATTCTGTAGCAAGCCTGGGTGTCCATCAGCAATCTCGGCAATACCATCCCGCAAAGCTGGTGTCATGGGCATACCCAGTAGCAGAGCATCTACTTCATTTTTGGTAAATGGCTTAAGTTGTCGAAACATATATTGATTGTACCACGGGGATTGACCTGGAGTGAGACTCGGCCCAAGTTCATTAAGACGGCGAGAAGACGTAACAATCATCGAAAGATATTGCCTTTCCTTAGCCAAATTGGCTACGGTGCGACACTGACTTAGAAAGGCTTTCATGTCAGCTTCAGTGTAGGTTTCATGAGGGAGAAAAACAGCATCATAATCATCAACTAGCAATACTAGGAATTTATTGTGTGCTCCCAGCTTACCCAAGACTTTGCGGAAATCTTCAGCAGTGCTTTTTCCGTCTTGGACTAATCTATCGATATCTGCTTGCAGCCCTGGATTGGTGTCCAGTTTAGTTTTAATCAAGCTCAAGACCTTTCCCCAGAAGCCAGACCCAGTGAAGGGATGGATACTGAGGCAATTTAACAACACAATTACTGCTTCCGATAGGTCGGTCTGGTGCATTCGCCAGATTTCTGGCCATGTCAGTAATTCCAGAAAGGAAGACTTTCCAATTCCTGGACCTCCCCACAGGGATAGGTTACTGCGGTTGGAGATTTGATCGAAAGCGGTTTTAATCAGAGCAGTTCGTCCCACAAAACGCTCTGGGGGGACTGGCTGACCGACAATGAAGGGATTGTTTGGCATTGGAACTAATTAGTAATTCAATCAGTAATTATCTCAGAAGTGTTGAAGAGGGAATTGGGAATAGGGGGAAAAGTGTGGGGAGAGTCTGGGGAGGGGGAGGAGTGTAGGAAGAAGGGGGAGAGGAGGACGGAGGCTCGGGGATAGGAAATAAGTTGTTTTCGATTAAATCAGTATCTTTAAGTAGATTTTTGCTCATTTTTCTCGTAGTTCCTACTCTGATGACAACAACGATTTTGGGAAACGTTTATGACTGGATTTAACTCTTGTGGCACTATTTTCAGTATAGTGCAGTTCTCAATTGTGTGAGGTATTTTGCTCTTTGCTACTGTTCCCTGTTCCCTATTCCCTATTCCCTTGTTCTATCAACTCTGCAACTTATTACCAGTCCTAAGAATCTGTCCAGCTAAGACAGCAGCACCAAAGCCATTATCAATATTCACTACTCCTATCCCTGGTGCGCAAGAATTCAACATCGTTAACAGGGGTGCCATACCACCAAAACTGGCTCCATAGCCGACACTAGTCGGAACGGCAATCACTGGACAATCGGCCATGCCAGCTACCACACTGGGCAATGCTCCTTCCATCCCAGCTACGACAATTAAGACATCGGCCTCGGCAATCATCTGTCGATTATTCAGCAAGCGGTGGATACCAGCTACCCCCACATCCCAAAGGCGCTTGACCTGAAACCCACATAACTCAGCGGTTATTGCGGCTTCCTGAGCTACTGGTAAATCTGATGTGCCAGCGGAAATTAGACTAATGATACCGGCATACTTAGGTTCGAGCTGGGATGGTGCGATCGCACAAATCCGAGCTGTGGAATAATACTGTAACTCTGGGACTTTTGACTCTAGCTCTGTTGCCACCTCTGGTGTAATCCGTGTGGCCATTACTACCGGATTCCGCTGGCGCATTACCGCCATAATCTGAGCAATTTGGTCAGGGGTTTTTCCCTCTCCCCAAATTACCTCAGGAAATCCAGTTCTTAAAGTGCGGTGGTGGTCAATTTTGGCAAAATCACCCACTTCTTCGTAGGTAAAATCCTTCAGTTTATCTAGAGCAACAGTTGGGCTAAGGTCACCAGCCGCAACCGCTTCCAGTAGAGATTTTAGTGCTTCGGGTTGAGTCATTTTCTTTTTTAAGGGAACAGGGAACAGGGAACAGGGAACAGGGAATAGGGAGTAGGGAGTAGGGAGTAGGGAGTAGGGAGTAGGGAGTAGGGAGTAGGGAGCAGGGAGCAGGGAGCAGGGAGTAGGGAGTAGGGAGTAGGGAGTAGGGAGTAGGGAGTAGGGAAGAAGTTTTAATGGTTTAATGTTTCAAATTTAAGGTTTAATAATGATGATTGATCATAACATCAAAAAATCCTCCTATTTCTTTCCTACTGTTCCCTATTCCCTGCTCCCTGCTCCCTATTCCCTATTCCCTATTCCCTATTCCCTATTCCCTATTCCCTATTCCCTACTCCCTATTCCCTATTCCCTGTTCATTCTGAAATTTTCAGTTCATCAATATTCCAGAATGCGCCTCCTAGAGCGGAATATTGAATTCCTTCTATGGAATTACGAACTGCGGTCATGGAGAGAGGGTTAATCAGATAAATATAAGGCAAGTGTTCTAAATTAATCCGTTGGGCTTCTTGATAAATCTTTTTGCGATTGTTTTCATCTAATTCTTGAGCGCCTTGGATATAAAGGTCACTTATTTTTTGCTCCCAATCGGCTATTTTACGACCTTGAATGGGGGATTGACCAGGGAAGGTTTTTTGATTAAAGCTGTGCAATCCCCCATCCACAGACCAGACATTAGAACTATTATTGGGTTCAAAGCCACCGCCACTAAAACCAAGCAGATGGCATTCCCAATCTAAGCTATTGCCGAGTTTGTCTACTAGGGTATTGAAGGCAATGGGAGTAAAATCGACTTGAATGCCAATTTTACTGAGGTCTTGCTTAATCTGTGCTCCCATGGCTTCTCGCAGCTTATTACCAGCATTAGTCATTAAGGTGAAACGGACTCGATTACCTTGGCTATCGAGCAGTTCCCCTTCGTCATTGTATTTAAAGCCCGCCTTGAACAGTAATTTCTTGGCTTTTTCGGGATTATAGTCATACACTGGTAACCCTTTTTCTGGTGACAGATAATAGGGGCTTTGCACGGGTAAGTTAGAATATTGCGGCGCACCTAACCCCCGATACAAATTATTCAGCATGGTTTGCCGGTCTATGCCATAGGCAACGGCTTGTCTAAATTCGAGAGTATTAAACCAACGGGACTTAATTGGATCTACTAAAGGCTCTCCATCCCGGCTACCGGTGTTGAGATTGAAGGAGATAAAACTGGAACTGAGGGTAGGACCAGCGATGTGGATGGTAAAGTTACCCTTTTTTTCCTCTTGCTTGAGCAGGGAATAGTATTCAGGGGATACACCCAGAGCATCTAATCCGCCGGAGCGAAACTGAATGAAGGATGAATCGGTTGATTCTACAATTTCCCAGATCGCCCGCTCAATATAAGGTTGCTGGTTTCCCTGTTCATCCTTTTTCCAGTAGTAGGGATTACGGTCATAAACCACCCGCTGACTGGTGCGGTAGAGTTTGAGTTTGTAAGGACCGTTGACAATAATATCCTTGGGGTCTGTATCTACCCCCCACATGGTCAAAAACTTAGGATTCCCCTCTGAATCTTTGGTTTTTACGAATTCTTGCAGCACATGAGCGGGTAAGACCGGTAAGCCAGTACTGCGGAGAAAGGGCGCAAAGGGTTCAGGCACAGAAAATTCCACCTGACGCTGGTCTATCTTCCTGACCTTTGGTAAGGCTCGACTCTTGCCAACCCGGAGGATATCTCTAGAATCAGTGGGAATTTCTGGGTTGAGGTAGATGTCATTATAGGTAAAGACGACATCATCAGTGGTTAGGGGCTCACCATCGGACCACTTTAGCCCCTCCCTCAAGGTAAATAGGATTTTAAGTTTATCCTCCGAAATCTGCCAGGATTCCGCTAAACCCGGGATTATTTCCCCGGTGATGCCATCAGTGTCTACTAAACCCTGAAAGGTAAGACCAAAAATATTGGTAGCACTTTGGTTGAGGGCATAGTTAAAGGTATTTATGTCACTGAGAATACTCTGGACTATGTGGGGAACATGAGCTTCTGTGGTTTCAAATTGGCTGATGCTACAGCCAGGCAGTGCGATCGCAAAACTCAAAGCCAGGAAAATTCCTAGAAAACGATGCCAGAGAACTACAAGAGGATTACCAGAGATCATATCAGAAAGGGAATCGGGAGTAGGGAGTAGGGAATCGGGAATCGGGAATCGGGAGTCGGGAATCGGGAATCGGGAACTACTATAATCAACTCTGTACTAGCATACCAAGTGGCGTAGGGTGCGTTAGGGGCGGGCTTGCCCTGATGTTCCACCTCGTAGCCAGTGTTAGGACAGCCCGCCCCGTAACGCACCACCAAAGGGCTTGCCCTGATGTTCCACCTCGTAGCCAGTGTTAGGACAGCCCGCCCCGTAACGCACCACCAAAGGGCTTGCCCTGATGTTCCACCTCGTAGCCAGTGTTAGGACAGCCCGCCCCGTAAAGCACCAGCCAAGGGCTTGCCCTGATGTTCCACCTCGTAGCCAGTGTTAGGACAGCCCGCCCCGTAACGCACCACCAAAGGGCTTGCCCTGATGTTCCACCTCGTAGCCAGTGTTAGGACAGCCCGCCCCGTAACGCACCACTTCAGTTCTTAAAGAATCAAATATAGCGCTACGCGAAAGGCAAGAGGCAAAAGGCAAAAGGCAAAAGTTTACTACAAGAGCTTTTGCTGCTTGTATCAATGTCCTAACCTTAATGCGTAGTGCTATATTATAGCGTTTCTCATATTTATGAGGTACAGTATTCTTTGAAACTGATTCCCTTAAAACCCTCTTTACTATTGCCTTTTGCCTTTTGCCTTTTGCCTTAAAGGGATAAGCAATGTCGCTCATGAGTATGAGAAATGCTATATTACTGTTCCCTGTTCCCTATTCCCTGTTCCCTACCTCACGAGGTTCAGAGGCTCGTTCACGAGGCCCAGAGGATCCCCAAGGGAGGCTCAGAGGCTCGTTCACGAGGCCCAGAGGATCCCCAAGGGAGGCTCAGAGGCTCGTTCACGAGGCCCAGAGGATCCCCAAGGGAGGCTCAGAGGCTCGTTCACGAGGCCCAGAGGATCCCCAAGGGAGGCTCAGAGGCTCGTTCACGAGGTTCTGAGCCTCGTTCACGAGGTTCTGAGGCTCGTTCACGAGGTTCTGAGGCTCGTTCACGAGGTTCTGAGGCTCACCGTTGAGGTTCTGAGGCTCACCGTTGAGGTTCTGAGGCTCACCGTTGAGGTTCTGAGGCTCACCGTTGAGGTTCTGAGGCTCACCGTTGAGGTTCTGAGGCTCACCGTTGAGGTTCTGAGGCTCACCGTTGATATCCAAAGACTCACCGTTGATATCCAAAGACTCACCGTTGATATCCAGAGACTCACCGTTGATATCCAGAGACTCACCGTTGAGGTTCAGAGGTTCGTTCACGAAATTCCTACGGTTATACCCAGTCTGACAGAAGAGAGATCTAGTGAATTGTTCTGATGTCAGTTTTGTAGGAGTTTGTTAATTTTGGACTTGGGCAGCATATTGCTGGTTTATTGATACTGTTTGATTAAGCACAGCGTGCAGAATTAATCACCTACTATAATTTTCTGTAACCCTTGCAATCAAACTAATTTCAGGTATTAAAAATGTCTAATTAATTTTTTGGAATTGCTTATTTTTTCACAAAGCTTAAAGCAACATGGAACTGTTGATCGATCTGAGGTTTAGAAATATTACCTTGAGTATAATCAATAATTTTTTGTCTAGGATCAAATTAGAAGGCTTTCATAGTTCTTTAGTAGAATTCCCAGAGGGTTCTAATTGTAGCTTGCTAGCTTGGGAAACGCTATATCGGAGCCATAAATATCATGCAAAATCCTTTTACCTATGGTCAGCCAGTTTCCCCAGACCGTTTTGTGGGACGACGATCAGAAATTCAGGCTGCCTTTGATCAAATCTATAACCGCAGTAACTTAGCCCTTTGGGGGGGGCCAGCCATGGGCAAGACCTCTTTCTTGGAATTTCTGGCTTCCCCCCAAGTTTGGCAAAAGTATGGACAAGATCCATCCCAGGCCGTGATCGTGCTTCTGAGTTGCGAAAGTATTCAACCCTTTACAGCTTCAGGGTTTTGGCAAGAAGTGTTGAGTCTGATCCAAGAGGAATTACACAGTGAGCCAGACCTCCAGGAACAGATCGAAACATTGCTGAACCAGGGAAAAGCAACCACTAGGGGCATGCGCCAAGTATTAAAGCAGCTTCGCAAACGCCACAAATTCTTGCTGTTGCTAGTAGATGACTATGATTGGGCACTGCGGGAAAACCCGCACTATACTCATGCTGACATGGAAACCTTTGTCAATGAGTGTCGCAGTATTGCCTATCAGTCTCTGGAGAGGCGATATTTATCCATGATTGTGGCCTCACTTCGCCCTCTCAATGAACTTGGTCCTGCTCTCAATCCCAATAGTTCTCCCTGGTACAACCATTATCTGTTCCAATCCCTCAAGCCATTTACTGACCGTGACATTGATCAATTAATGGCTGGTATGCCAATTACCCCAGAATTACGGGGGTTGATCCGAGAGATTGCTGGTGGACATCCAGCTTTGCTCCAGATTGTTGGTTCTTTGCTTTATCGAGAGCTAAAAACTGGCAAAGTCCCTGATGCCCAAGCCTTTGTTCAGGACTTTGAAGGTATTACCCGACCGATCTTTGAAACGATTTGGAAACGGTGCAGCCAAGTCGAGCAAGCCCTATTGATCTTGATGGCCTTGTTCAAGTTAGACAGTCGTCTCCATCATAACAAGCACTTTAACTTGAGGGGTATTGAGGTAATCTTTATCCAAAACCAGCGAGAGTTAACTAATCTTGTAGAACGAGGGGTGATTACTAAACAAAACCAACAAGGAATGATGATCAGTCATCAAGACTTATTATTTACTTCATCCATTATGGAACGGTGGTTGATTCAGGAACTTTGGCAGACTAATAATCCGTTACTAGAAGATAGGCAAAAAGTCTTTCTCAATCTGCTCAGCCATAGTCAAGCTCATCAAGTCACTGAGGCGATTAAGTGGATATCGCAACATCAAGAGAAAGTCCAGACTGCTCTGCCATGGGTGAGTAAAGTGTCCGGTGTATTTCCCCTAACTTCAAATGGCAGCAAACCTTGAGTGGTTTGGAGAAAAGTTAAACAAATCATGAATAGCCCACGAATCGTTAATAATTACCCTAATCCTCCTAATCCTTATATTATCGGGAGTCTAATCGATGATCCAGACAAATTTTTCGGACGGGAGAGTCTGTTTCGGTTTATCGAAGACAACCTCAGGCAGAGGGTAAAGGTGATCTTACTCCATGGTCAACGACGGATTGGCAAGTCATCGGTCTTGGAACAAATTCCCAACAAAGTTGCTAACGATCAGTTTGTTTTTGTTAACTTCGATTTGCACAGCTACATTAACAAACCCTTGAGTCGTATTCTCTATGACTTGGCTCAAGACATTAGTGACCAATTGGTTGATGACTTTGATCTAGCTCCCGATTATCTTACTCCCCCCTCAGAACAAGAGTTAGTAACTGATCAAGCTATCTTCTCTAATCAATTTTTGCCTAAGGTTTATCGGGAATTAAACGATAAAAACCTAGTATTATTACTGGATGAATTTGATGTTTTAACTGACCACAATATCCCGTCAGCAGAGCCGAATTTTTTTCCCTATTTAGCTGACCTGATTAAACAGCACAAGCAATTATTTGTAATTGCGGTAGTGGGACGGAATCTGGATGATCTGCCCACTCTACTCAAGGTGTTTGGGAGTCCACCTTACCAGCAAATTGGTTTTCTGAGTGACATCAGTACTAAACGACTAATTACTAAACCAGCTGAGGGTGTGCTGACCTATGAATCCCAAGCCATCAAAGCCATTTACCACCTATCAGCAGGGCATCCCTATTTTACCCAAGTCCTATGCTTTACTCTGTTCTCGGAGGCTAGGGAAAACCAGAACTGGAGGATTTCTGGCGCAGATGTAGAACCCATAGTCAACCAGGCAATTGAGAGGGCTCAAGGGGGGTTGGCATGGTTGTGGGATGGCTTACCGATCCCAGAGCAAGTTGTATTTTCAGCGGTGGCAGAGGCTCAACAAAGAGGGATCTCACAAAACCAGCGGGTGTTAGAAGACCCATTATCCTTCCTCAAGGGTTATGGTGTGAGCCAGACCAAGTCCTTGTATCAAGCAACCAAACGACTTACAAACTACAGTTTCCTAGATGACACAGAATGTAGAGTAAAGGTGCCATTAGTCCGCCGCTGGTTGCTTCGGTATCACCCACTACGGCAAGAGATACTAGCACTGGAGACACTAGACCAAGACCAAACTAATCCGATCTATCAACTAGCCACGACACGGTATCAACAGGGGGAAATTCAGACAGCACTAGTGCTCTATGAAGAGGTTTTGCAAGTTAATCCCAATCATTTTAGCGCTCTGTTGGCTTTAGCTCAGGGCTATCTCCAGGCCAAGAATTTCACCAAAGCCGTAGAACTCTATAGAAGAGTCTATCAAGTTAAGCCAGTACAAAGCAAAGAAGGGTTGTTGCGATCGCTACTAAATTATGGAGATCAGTTGATCGACCAACAAGCATTCACAAAAGCCAAGAAGGCTTTTCAGCAAGTGTTGGACATTGAGCCTGACTACAAATTAGCAAGGGATAAACTAGAACATACTGAAGCTAAAATCAAACCCTTGACTAGTCAGGCACCTATTAATCCGGTTCATAAAATCCCCAATCCTACTAGGTTAGGCATCGGCAAACTAGCAGCAGCTGTAGCAATAATTTCCCTAGTTGGTGTGGGATTGTATAAAGTATCAACTCCCTGTCCAACCGGTGCTCAGAAAGTCTTTGGGATTAGATGTGTCACCAATACTATTAGTGGGAGTATTAGTCGAGGTGAGCACAGCTTATTTACTAGAATTAACAACATCGAAAAAATTGACCTTGCTACTGCAGCATTCCGAAACCAAAACTATTCCGAAGCGGCTCAGGGTTTTTACCAAGCTTGGCAGGCTAATCGAAATGATCCAGAATTGCTGATTTACTACAACAATGCCCGAGCCCGTCAACAGGGCTTTCAGCCATTCACTATCGCTGTGGTAGTGCCCATAGACCAGTCACAATCCCGAGCACAAGAAATATTGCGAGGGGTAGCTCAGGCTCAAGATCAATTCAATAATTCAGAGGGATTAAATGGTCGATTCCTGGAAATTGCGATCGCTAATGATGGCAACGATCAAGCCAAAGCTATAAAAATAGCTCACGCTTTGGTGAAAGACAATTCTATCCTGGGAGTAATTGGACATAACTCTAGTGATGCCACTAAGGCTGCACTGCCCGTATATGACCAGGCTGGCTTAGCCATGATTTCTTCCACCAGCACCGGTACGGATTTAACCAGTCTTGATGTCAAGAACAACGTGTTCTTTAGGACAGTTCCTTCTAATCGAGCACTTGGGGAAAAACTGGCTCAACATGTCAACACTCAACCTGGATTAGACCAGGTGGTAATTTTCTATGATACTGACAGCGCCTATAGCAATAGTTTCAAAGAAGATTTTAAAACAGACTTTGAAGAGCTAGGGGGTAAGGTAGTTCGGGAGATTGACTTAAACAATCCCAACCTGAATATAACTGAAGAAATTAAAGATAGTCTTTTTCAAAATCAAGCCAAGGCCGCCATGTTATTCCCCAGCGTAGAATATCGTGTGATGACTCCCCAGATTGCTAAAGCCAATGCTAACTTAAATCAGCAAAGCTTGAGGTTATTCGGTGGAGATACGTTAAATAATTATCAAACCTTGCAACAGGGTGGGCAAGCCCTTGAAGGGTTGACTATAGTAGTGCCCTGGTTTCGGGAAGCACCAGATGCCAAAGAATTTTCTCAAGCAGCTAGGGAACTATGGCTAGGGGATGTTAACTGGCGCACTGCCACTAGCTTCGATGCTACTCAAGCCTTTATTAAAGCTTTGTTCAAGAATGCTGACCGAGAGATAGTTCTCAACAGACTCCGCATTATTAATCTTGTACCCAGTGATACCTCAGGGTTGGGTTTGCAGTTTACTACCCAAGGAGAGCGTGAGAGTGAACCTGTCCTAGTTGAGATTAGTCAAGGAAAATTGAAATTAGTGCCAGAACAAGACGAAGAGGGGGATTAAAAAGTTCCCCTGATCATCAAGCTTAAGGGAATACAACCGAAGTCTCCTTGACCAAGACTGACTAACAAGATTGACTAAAATATTATAGGTATACTCTGGGGAAGAAATCTAAAGATACCAACCATCATCCTAGGGAGTTACCTATCAAAAAAAGTTAGACAAAACTTCAAAGATTTGGTAGTACCAATTATTTATTAATTAATAATAACATTAGTATTATATCTCTGCTCTCTCGGAGATAAAAAAAATGAATTTAACAGTTCCTATAAATCCCTATATCATTGGTCGTCCAATTGATGAAAATGACCCGGAATTATTTTGGGGCAGGCGAAGCTTATTCCGGTTTATCGAGGATAACCTCAGGAATAAAACCAAGGTAATTATCCTATACGGACAACGGCGGATTGGTAAGTCGTCCCTCCTCCGTTATATTCCTAAATCGGTTAACTTAGATAACTTTGCCTTTGTTCCCTTTGATCTGGAATCCTACAGTCACAAACCTCTTGGTCAGGTCTTGGAAGAACTGGCCACAGAAATCCTGGATAGCTTGGAACTAGACTCCCCTGACATCCCCTTGCCTGACCGTATAGCTCTAGACACCGACCCCTCCCTATTTTATAAGCAGTTTTTGCCCCAAGTCTATCAAAGTTTGGGTAACCAAAACCTAGGGTTATTGCTGGATGAATTCGAGACCTTAAATAGCCCAGATAATAATCAAGATAATAACCTAATATCCCAGCATTTATTTCCTTACTTAAAATCCTTAGTTGATCGACAGGATAATCTATACCTGATTCTCTGTGTGGCACAGGAATCCAAAGATTTACCGAATTTACTCCGGATATTCAACGATGCGCCAATCCAAAAAATTGGCTTACTTGATCAACAAACTACCCAGGAGCTGATTACCAAACCAGCTGCAAGACTACTCACCTACGAAACCGCTGCTATCCAAGCCATTTACGACCTATCTGCTGGGCATCCCTATTTTACCCAAGTCCTATGCTTTGCTATTTTTAGCAGAGCTAGGGAGCTAGAGCAGTGGCACATCACTCCAGAGGATGTGGAAAACAGTGTAGACCAAGCCCTAGAATATGCTAGTGCTGGGTTGGCATGGATTAGAGCCGGATTATCTATCCCAGAACGAGTAGTATTTTCTGCCTTTGCCGAGGCGGATAATGCCGTTAAAAATAGTTCTAAACATAGTTCAGACCAGCCATTAAGTCTGCTCAAACACTACGGGGTTATTCTAACAACCTCCTTAAGGAAAGCACCAGACCAACTAGCCTCACGAGGTTTCTTAGATAAAACTAAAAGTAAAGTAACCATTGAATTTATCCGGCGCTGGTTGATGAAATGTTACCCACTGCGGCAAGAGATCCTAAAACTGGAAAAACTAGACCAAGACCAAACTAATCCCATCTATCAACAAGCTACTACTCAGGATCAACAGGGAGAAATTACCAAAGCCCTAGGGCTATATGAACAGGTTTTAGAACTAAACCCTAATCATTTTAGTGCTGTAGTTGCCCTAGCTCAAGGATATCTAGAGTTTGGAGAGTTTGACAAAGCGGTTACCTATTACCAAAGAGCCTATAAGGTTGACCAAAACCTTAACAAAGATGGGTTGGTGCGCTCCTTACTAAATTATGGTAATCAGTTAATCGAGCAACAACCATTCGCAACAGCAACAGAGCAGTTCACCCAAGTCTTGGAAATTGATCCAGACAATCTATCGGCACGAGATAAACTACTTAAAATTGAAAGTTATATAGCTAAATTTGATCGATTACTTAACCAGTGTTCTCCCTCTAGGATGACTAATCTAAATAGATACCGCCGTAATACTCAGAACCTTAGCCCAGGGAATTGGTTAGGCAAACTAGCAGGAGGAGTAGCAATCATTTCCCTGGTTGGTGTGGGATTGTATGAAGTATCAACTCCCTGTCCACCAGGTGCCCAGAAAGTCTTCGGGATTAGATGCGTCGCTATTAATATTAGTCGGGGTGATCACAGCTTATTTGCTAGAATTGACAACAAGCAAACAATTGACGAGGCTACTAAAGCATTCCAAAACCAAAACTATCCCGAAGCGGCTAACTGGTTTAACCAAGCTTGGCAGGCTAATCCCAATGATCCAGAATTGCTTATTTACTACAACAATGCCCGCGCTCGTCAACAGGGGTTTGATCCATTCACTATCGCTGTGGTGGTGCCCATCGACCAGTCAAAATCCCGAGCACAAGAAATATTGCGAGGGGTAGCTCAGGCCCAACATCAATTCAATAATTCAGAGGGATTAAATGGTCGATTCCTGGAAATTGCGATCGCTAACGATGGCAACAATCGAGCCAAAGCCAAAGAAATAGCTCAGGCTTTGGTTAAGGACAACTCTATCCTGGGAGTAATTGGACATAACTCTAGTGATGCCAGTAAGGCGGCACTGCCCGTCTATGACCAAGCTGGCTTAGCGATGATTTCCCCCACTAGTGCAGGTAGTGATTTAACCAGTCTTGATAAAAAGAACAATGTGTTTTTTAGGACAAATTTTTATAATTCAGCATTTGGTAAAACACTGGCTCAACATGTCAAAACTAAACCTGGCTTAGACCAGGTCGTAATTTTATATGATGCTGACAGTGTCTATAGCAATAGTTTCAAAACAGCGTTTCAAAAACACTTTAAACAACTAGGGGGTGAGGTGGTTCGGGAGATTGAATTAAATAATCCTAACCTGAATATAACTGAAGAAGTCAAACGCAGTCTCTTTGACGATCAAGTCAAGGCCGCCATGTTATTCCCCAGTGTGGAATACATTGATACAGCTGTTAATATTGCTAAAGCCAACGCTAACCTGAACCTTAAAGTCAATAACCAAGATCAGCAAGGGCTGAGGTTGTTTGGTGGGAATACTTTATATAGTAGTAAAACCTTGGCAGAGGGTGGGCAAGCGGTGGATGGGTTGACTATACCAGTCTCCTGGTTTAGGGAATCACCCCAGGCAATAAACTTTTCTACAGCAGCTAGGGAACTATGGAAAGGAGAGGTTAACTGGCGCACTGCCACGAGCTTCGATGCTACTCAAGCCTATATTCAGGCTTTGTTCCAAGATGCCGACCGAGAGCTAGTTCTCAACAGACTCCGCAATATTAATCTTGTCCCGAGTGATACCTCAGGCTTACCTTTGCAGTTTACTAACCAAGGGGAGCGTCAGAGTGAACCTGTCCTGGTGGAAGTGGTTGACGGTGAATTTAAATTATTGAAATAAGTTAATCGGTCAATTAATATAGCACTACCCATTAAGGTTAAGACATTGATACAAGCTGAAAAGCTCTTATAGTAAACTTTTGCCTTTTGCCTTTTGCCTTTTGCCTAGCAATCATCCATTGCCTACCACGGGCAAAATATGTCAAAATATTAAGCGTGTGGATTACATCATCTCTAACTACCGCATTAACACCAACCGCTGTTGCCCTAGGAAACTTTGACGGCGTCCATTTGGGGCATCAGCAAGTTATTGCTCCCATTTTGCCGAAGCCAGTTACGGCTCAAGCTCAAGCCCTGACATCATCCAATCTTGAGCAAATTGGTAACCCGGAAACCAGTAGCCCGAATCTAGACCCAAATCTAGAACTAATCTATCCCACCGTAGCCACCTTCAATCCCCACCCCCGAGAATTCTTTTCCGGTCAAGCCTGGAAGCTGCTGACACCACCAGCAGAAAAAGCCCAACAGTTAAGTGTTTTGGGTGTGCAACAGTTAGCCCTATTACCCTTCAACCGGGAGCTAGCTTCCCTGAGTCCCCAGGAATTCGTGGAAAAGATTTTAGTCGAGCAACTCCAGGCAAAGCAAGTCAGTGTCGGAGAGGATTTTTGCTTTGGGTATAAGCGAGCTGGCACCGCAACGGATTTGGATGCGATCGCTTCCGCCTACGGTATTACCGTCCATATCGTATCCTTGTACAAACGTCAAGAGCAACGCATCAGTAGTTCCAGCATTCGCCAATCCTTAGCCGAAGGGGATATCGACAAAGCCAACCGATTCCTAGGACGGCCATACACCCTGATCGGAAGAGTAGACAAAGGTCAACAACTTGGTAGAACCATTGGATTTCCCACCGCTAACCTCCACTTACCCCCAGACAAATTTTTACCCAAGCTAGGGGTTTACTGCGTCGAAGTCTCCCATACCCCTGAACCCTCTAACTTAGACACCAATTTATCTTCCCATCCTGGTGTCATGAATATTGGTATGCGCCCCACGGTCAAGGGCACCAGTTTAACCGTCGAAGTTCATCTATTCGATTGGTCCGGAGATTTATATGGCCAAACCCTAACCGTAAGCCTCAAGAAATTTATCCGCTCCGAACAAAAATTTTCCTCCCTAGACCAGCTCAAAGCCCAAATTCAGAGAGACTGTCAAGCAGCTAGGGATTTTTTTAGGGAAATTAAGAATTAAGAATTAAGAATTAAGAATTAAGAATTAAGAATTGAGAATTAAGAATGTAGAATTGAGAATTAAGGATTGAGAATTGAGAATTAAGCATTAAGAATTAAGAATGTAGAATTGAGAATTAAGAATTTAGAATTGAGAATTTAGAATGTAGAATTTAGAATTGAGAATTTAGAATCGGGAATCGGGAATCGGGAGTCGGGAGTCGGGAATCGGGAGTTGGGACTCAGATCAGTAACTGCCTTCTTCTTGTTCCCCCCTTATTAAGGGGGGTTAGGGGGGATCACCAACCAGGGAGTTAGGGGAGGCTCACCGATCCTTGATTAGAATTCTGTAGTTGTTCAACCTACCAGGAAAATTGTGTATTGGTGATGCGATCGCGCTTTCCTTTCCTTTATGCGATCGCGCTTTCCTTTCCTTTATGCGATCGCGCTTTGGTTGATGCGATCGCGCTTTCCTTTCCTTTATGCGATCGCGCTAATCCCGCAGCAAAACCCCAAGACCAAATCAGTTTGACTGGTGGTGCGTTACGGTGCGGACTATCCAAACATTGGTTACGAGGTTGAACATGCTGGCAAGCCCGCCCCTAAGGCACCCTACTCGACTCGACTCCCGATTCCCGACTCCCGATTCCCGATTCCCGACTCCCCCAAAAATTTACAAAACTTTTCAAAATATGCTATAATATAATATTTTTTATGCTATCCTAAAAATGGAGATACAAAAGTAAGAGCCAGCCCGAAGATGTACACGCCCAAGGCTGGCTCTGGCTCCCCTTTAAAGGAGATACCTTACATTATGTCTTAGTGCGGCTTGTTTCTGAGTATGGAGCCTCCCGAAACGGGAGGGGTATGATTCAGAGGGCGCGTGAGTAAATCACAAACCTAACTGTCTGGCGGATGCAGGTGAAAGCCCTGCCCTTTAGGAGATAAGTGACACCCTACCTGGCCACACCGAGATGAACGGCATTTCATCAGAGTGAAGCTGGCATCAGGGCGGAATCAGAGGCGAACAGGTTGCGTCACACTGCCGCTAATGGGAAGGCGATATGGGTAACAGCAGCAAAAGTTCCTGGAAAAGCGTCCTATAATGACACTACAAACCTGTTAAATACGTGTAGATGGCATCCTCTTATTCTCACTACATTGTTAGGACGATAGTAGTAATCTCTGAGATGAGGATGGGCGAAATGGACTGCCCTAAATCGTCATAACAATCCAACAGACGGAACAAGTAAAAACGACAGCAAATAATGGGTCTGCAAGAGGGTCGTTCTTGTAGTAAGTTATGCCAAACTTAATCCCCACTGTCGGGTAGGATGTGCTCTTAAACTGGGCACGGGTATTCAGAATATACAGGTTTATTGGAGAGCATAGTTAGACACGTGAGCAATCATAGTGAACTTTGGAAGAAGCAAAAGTGGAAGAAACTCCGCCAAAACCTATTCCGCCTACAAAAGCGTGTGTATAAAGCAGTTCGGGCTGGTGACTTGAAGAAGGCGCGGTCTCTACAGAAACTGATACTGAAGTCCCGAGCAGCGCAGCTTTTGGCCGTCCGTCAAGTGTCACAATTAAATAAAGGTAAGAGAACGGCTGGAGTGGATGGCCTGTCAAGCCTAAACTACAGACAGCGATGGGAATTAGTAGAAGCATTGAACGATTATGCACCTGACTGGAAGCATAATCGACTCCGGAAAGTACCAATCCCTAAAAAGAACGGAAAAACCCGGGTGCTCAAAGTTCCGACATTGGCTGACAGAGCATGGCAATGTCTAGTTAAATATGCCTTAGAGCCTGCCCATGAGGCACTATTCAGCGGTGACAGCTACGGATTCCGTCCGGGCAGATGTACTCAAGACGTACAAAAACGCCTATTTGGTCACTTAAGGTCATCTTCAAACGGAATCAACAAAAGGGTAATTGAACTAGACATCAAAAAGTGTTTTGACCGTATTTCTCATACCACCATTATGGAGAGGGTAATAGCCCCCGCATCTATTAAAAAGGGAATATACCGATGCCTCAAAGCAGGAGTTGACCCACACTTTCCAGACCAAGGCACCCCTCAGGGGGGTGTCGTCAGCCCTCTCCTTGCCAATATTGCACTTGATGGAATAGAGGATATTCACACCAGTTTGCGTTATGCAGACGATATGGTATTTATCCTAAAGCCAAAAGATAATGCTGAGAAAATACTCAATAGAGTGAAAGAATTCTTGGCAGAGCGTGGGATGGAAATCAGCGAAGAAAAGACCAAGCTGACCAAAACGACAGATGGCTTTGACTTCCTGGGGTGGAATTTCCGCGTCCAGAAAAACGGAAAATTTCGGTCAATTCCTTCAGAGGAAAACCACCGAAATATACGTCAGAAGATTAAAGCCATAGTCAACAACTCGAATTATGGTGCCGAAATAAAAGCAACGAAGCTAGCCCCTATAGTTCGCGGATGGAGAAACTACCATTCAAGCTGCGATATGAGCAGCAGTCGGGATTCACTCTGGTTCATGAACAACACTGCCCACCGAAAGTTCCGAAAGGAAAAGAAAGTAAGTCGGTATAGAGCTAATGAACTATGTAAAAAGGGTTTTCCAAAGGTAGGATACAAACAAAACCAACACGTGAGTGTGAAGGGTACTAAGTCACCCTATGACGGTGACTTAGTATATTGGAGTCAAAGGAATTCACGCCTATACTCCGATAATACTTCCGACGCATTGAAAAGGCAAAACCATTCCTGTGGATTCTGTGGGTTGAGGTTCCTCGAAGACGAAGATGTACATCTTCATCACATTGATGGAAACCACGACAATTGGTCTAAGAACAACCTTTTAGCAGTTCATCAAAGCTGCCACCAACAGATACACTCTTTGCACTCCGAAGGGAGAGGATACCTAGGAGCCGTGTGAGGCGAAAGCTTCACGCACGGTTCTGAATCGGAGGTGCTCCCCGTAATAGGGGACATCGACCGTAACCAGTCCCAGCTTACACCCGTGGGTCATGATTCGCCTATTGCGAGGCAGGCCACCATTAGTTTTCGCTCGCTTCTGCAGCCCTTCTGATGCTAGGAACTATTCGCAAGCCATGAAACAGCTCATGCCTGATGGGAAGTTTTTAATTTTTCTTGATAAAAGTCTGCCCATGGATGAAGAAGACTCTGAATCTTAGGGGTTTGTGCTCACGGGAATCGGGAATCGGGAATCGGGAGTCGGGAATCGGGGTAAGAAACTTGAATCGACCTCATAAGTATGATAAACCCGATCAAAATCTTTCCCATCTCCCCAAAAGCCTTGCTAGCTTATAGGAGATAGGGCATGTTCTAAAACTAATAGCGGTTTTCATATTAATCAAGTACACAAACCGATGTTTGCCCTGTTCCCTGTTCCCTATTCCCTATTCCCTGTTCCCTGTTCCCTGTTCCCTGTTCCCTGTTCCCTGCTCCCTAAAACCCAATAATTTGTCCCTCACCCAATTGAACACTGCTATATGAGACAACGAATTCAACAGCTCCAGGAAAATCTCGGTCGTGTGATTGTTGGTAAAGCAGATGCCATTCGTCTAGTGATTGTGGCCCTATTGGCTGGGGGTCATGCCTTGCTCGAAGATGTCCCTGGTGTGGGCAAGACACTGCTAGCGAAATCCCTAGCCCGTTCCATAGATGGGAAATTTCAACGTATTCAATGTACCCCTGACCTATTACCTACCGATATCACAGGAACCAATATCTGGAATCAGCGCAGTGGTGAATTTGAATTTCTGCCAGGTCCAGTATTTGCCAATGTCTTGCTAACCGATGAAATTAATCGAGCCACACCCCGGACCCAGTCAGCCTTATTAGAAGTAATGGAAGAGCAGCAGGTCACCGTAGATGGGCGATCGCGTCCCGTACCTCAGCCCTTTTTCGTGATTGCCACCCAAAATCCCGTGGAATATCAAGGTACCTTCCCCTTGCCAGAAGCCCAAATGGATCGATTCCTATTATCCTTATCCCTAGGTTATCCCACAGAACAAGAAGAACTCCAGATGTTGCAACGCCATCTAGAAGGCATGATGGTTTCCGAGCTCACCCCCTGTATCACCACCGATGAAGTCTTAGAATTACGGAATCTTTGTCACCAGGTCAAAGTAGAACAGTCACTACAAGAGTATATGCTCAATTTAGTCAGAGCATCCCGTTCCGCCGAAGATGTCACCTTAGGAGTCAGTCCTCGCGGTACCATTGCTTTACAACGGGCAACCCAGGCACTAGCCTTTGTGGAAGGTCGAGATTATGCCATTCCAGATGATATCAAGTTCCTGGCACCTTATGTACTGTCCCATCGTCTCATTACCTCGGGGGGGCGTCGTGCTCAGCCCATTGTTGAGCAATTGTTGCGCTCTGTACCAATTCCTTAAAAAGTGTTGTGTGTGAGGTATGTCCAAATTTTTGAAGTTAAGAAACCCAAGGCGAAACCGTAGACGTTCAGCTTGGGTTCTATTATTATTGTTGATTTTTTGGAGTATTAGCATAGGATGGGGACTGGAGCGAGCCGTAGGATATACGATTGAGCCAGAAACAGTTAGTTCCAACCCGACCGAATTAATCGCATCAATGGACCCAGTGTCCAAGCGCTACAAATTAGGCAAAGAGCTTTACCTAGAAAACTGTTCCCGTTGTCACATTGCTTTGCCACCAGAAGTATTGCCTACCGAAACCTGGCGTCGGTTATTGTTAGAGCCACAGGAACATTATGGTACGCAACTACCAAGACTACTTGGTCCAAGTTTATTGCTGACCTGGCAATACTTGCGAGATTTCTCCCGTCCCCATAACAAAGACGAAGAAGTCCCTTATCGTATGACCCAATCCCGTTATTTCAAAGCCCTACATCCCCAAGTGAAAATCCCTCGACCCTTTGGGGTTAAAACTTGTGTGACTTGTCATCCCGGTGTCGCAAACTATGATTACCGCACCCTGACCCCAGAATGGCAGGATGCCCCCTAATCCGGTGATGGGGAGTGTGGGAAGGGTGGGGAGATGGGGAGATGGGGAGATAGGGAGATGGGGAGGTGGGGAGATAGGGAGATTAGGGAAGTATAGTGTTTTCTAGTCTAATCAGGTACACAAGATTTTTTCACTCTTGCCTCTTGCCTCTTCCCTGTTCCCGATTCCCGATTCCCGATTCCCGATTCCCGACTCCCGACTCCCGACTCCCGATTCCCTGTTCCCTGTTCCCTGTTCCCTGTTCCCTAAAACCCAAAATTTATACCTCATCCAATTGAAAACCGCTATATTCTTTTACTCGACCCGGTGTTTAAGGGACGAAACGATTTGAAAAAAGCTAAAGAAGCGTTTGATTCCCTCTTGTCAGACTTTCAATTAACAAGGCGCATGCGTAACAGCAGCATCTATGCCCTAATCGCACACTTAAATAGATCAGATGATCAAGCAACCCATTCTGTATTAGGGATTACGAGAGCACAATTACAGCAACTACTTATTACTACATTACAAAGCTATTTTAGCAACACTACCCATGCTAATCATAAAAAAATTCACAAGCGCTATGACGATATCATCCGCCTCAACAAACGATTAAATAGCCTTCATAAAAAGCTGCTACAGGTAGAACAGCAATACCATAAATTATGGTATTGCTATGGTCATAACTTTAAACTGGTATCACCTCAGAATAAAAAACTTAAACATCCGGCTCTGATTCTAAAAGAGAAAACTATTTTTCTGACCGATAACGATAAAGTTTCTCTGGCTAAAGATATCACGACCCTGTTACAGGATTTACTGGAGTCTAAACATACCAGTCCCTTAACAGCGTTACTTAATCATCAAACTAATTATCAACAGCTTGACTTATCAGATTACAAAAAACTCTCCATTGAACTAGTCAATTTACTAGACCATTACTTAAATATATCAGAGCCAGAAGAACAAATTGCCATTGAAAACTCCTTTGAAGCCAATCTAGGAGGAATCGAAGTAGATCTGGCAGCCACAACCAAAGCTGGCTTAGCAGCCTTGCTTGTCGAAGAAGTCCAACAAGCACGCACCCAGACTGCTCATTGTTTGGTCAAACAACTGATAGGCTATTTTAATATTACCCTTGATGATGACATCATTGACTATCTGGTCACAAACTACCAAGCCGATGAAGACTATTTAAGAGCCTTGGAACACAAACCAGAGGAAGACCTGCCCCTGGGAACTATTTCCATGTTGCAGCAAGATTTGTTATCATTACCGACTTGGGATAAATTGAAGCAACGTTAGCAAGTGCCTATAGGGCAGCACTAGAGCTATTAGGTTTCAGCCTATAGGATTGTGTTACAATTACTACACAACCAATTTAACAATTCCTTTACTGTAGAGTGTATAGCACCTCTATAGGAGTAAGCATTCAGCTGTCAGCTATCAGCTTAAGCGCTACGCGCACGCTACTTGAGGTGCTATCAGTTTATGGGGGTTCATCTCATTTTTGGTGTTTGACCCGGTGGTGCGTTACGGGGCGGACTTTCCCAAGGCTGGCTACGAGGCTGAAAATTACGGCGAGCCCCCCTGAAGCACCACTAGCAACTACCTACCGTTGATTAGCTGACGGCTGATAGCTGATAGCTGAATGCTTATTAACTGGTAAAAAGGAAGGTATTCAACCTATGAAATACACCTTTGAAATCTTAGGAGTATCTCCTGTCCTAGACTTTTTCAATCATCAACAGAAGTTGATTCAGAGAAAAGTCCCACCAGGGCTGAAATACTTAGGTACTTATCAGTGTACCCTTGATGCTTTAATTGAATCAGCTGAAACCATCCCCTCCCAGGCAGATTGGAGCCTAGATCAAGCTGTAGACAGTGTGATTCAATTCTGGATGAATCACCCAGAAATAATCAGTTATTGGAAACAACGATTAAATGATGCTGGTAAGGATAATTTACTGGTGTCAAGGGTGTCAGATTTTGAGTCATTAAAAGCTGAGTTGGAATCCTTGCTCGGTAGTTAAAATCGGTAGATAAAATTAGGTAAGCTATCAGCTATCAGCTATCAGCTATCAGCTATCAGCTATCAGCTATCAGCTATCAGCTATCAGCTATCAGCTATCAGCTTTTTAAGAAAAGAGGTAAGTATTCGTTTAATCTCTTTTACTTATGCTGATCTACTTTTATGTTGACTTTCAATTCTCATTAATCTCGAACTATTAAATTGAAATTCTACCTTTTGCCCATTGCCCATAGGCGCACCCTAGGCAGGGTTTATTTTAGCTGACGGCTGACGGCTGACCCCTGACCGCTGTTCGCGCAGCGTGCGCGTAGCGCATATGCTTAACATTTTTCCAGCTATTGCGGCTCAGATTCTGCTGATGAGGCATCTATCTTACTTTTCAAACTATCTTCTAAGAACTCTATCCTTTTGCGTTGATTATCAATATTTACTATTGTTTCATTATAATCCTGCTCTAACTCATTAATCCGTTTCCGTTGCTGAGCTAGTTTACGACTTTGGTTAATTAGGGTAGGTGTGGATATTAATAAACCAGCTAAACAGCCCATAGATAGAGTTAAAAGAATTACTATAGATAAGGGTTCTTCTATAGTCCAAACCCCAAAATTTACCGCCACAAGTTCTTTATTTTGGAGGGCGAATAATATCGCTGCTATAGCTAAGCCGAACACGAAGCCCGAAATCAAAAACAATAAGCGCATAGTCTCAACTCACTCCGTGGTAATCCTCTAGATCAGACTTGACTCAATCATTGTAAGCTAAAATCTAGATGGAAAAAATCACAGAGGGGTACACAAGCATAATCTTAACCTTAAGCAAACACTCTAAGGAAAGACTATGGAAGCATAGTAGCTTTCTGTAGTGTCCGCTCAAGGATATATACTTCCCCCAGACATAAACTAAGCTTTTGGTTTAGCTGTTGAACGTAAGCTCTAAGCTCAAGGGGGTGAGGAGCTGAGGGTGTGATAGCTTAACGCTGCTAAGCCTTCTGTGTGTTTTTCCGAACGCCATCGCCAGTTCTTAACTATTGGAGACATGAACAGATGTCTTTACTATTTATCCAACCCAAACCGATCAGGCAGAGCCAGTTACTCAATCGTCTAGTCTTAGAGCGTCAGACGACAGAAGAAATTGGTCATGTCGATCAACTCTTGTTGGACTATCAAGCTCATCGAGTCGTTGCCTTAAGGTGTAAGTCTGGATTACTTGGGGCGAAAAAACGGTACTTTGCTTGGGGTCAAGTAGAGAGTATTGGCACCGATAGTATTCTCGTCAACACTAGCAAAAATCACAAAACTCAACAGAAAACCGAGTCTTGGGATTCCCTGATCGGACATGAGGTGTGGACAGATGCGGGTAATAAAATTGGTAAGCTAGTGGACTACTTGCTCAAACCCAAAAGCGGTAGTGTAGTTAACTATCTCTTCTCCGACGTTGGCTGGCATGGGGTTATGGATGGTATGTATATACTCCCACCCGTAGCAATTTCAAGTATTGGCAGCAAGCGGGTAATTGTACTCGATGCAGTTGCTCAAAATAGTAAAAAGTATGAGGAAGGACTTAATCAAAAAATTGGTCAAGCTACAGACCTGATCAAGGAAGATTATCAAAAAACTGTCCAGGAATTTCAAGCTGTCAAGCGCAAAGCTCAACAGATGCCAGAACAGTTGAAAGATAAAGCCCAATCAGTCACTGAACAGTTGAAGGATAAAGCCAAAGCTACCACCGAACAGTTGAAAGATAAAGCTCAATCAGTCACTGAGCAGTTGAAAGATAGAGCCAATGCTACCAGCGCACACTTAAAGGATAAAGCCAAATCCGTTACGAAGCAGTTGAAAGACAAAACCTAACAGGAGTCTAAGGATTTGTAATCAGGTGATAATTTCTGCCTATGGCTGTTAATTGGTAATTGGTAATTGGGAATTGGGAATTTTCCATTTTCCATTTTCCATTTTCCATTAACGTAAGTATTCAGCGGTCAGCGGTCAGCGGTCAGCCGTTGGCCTTGGCCATTCCCGTAGCGTGGCCATTCCCGTAGCGTGGCCCAAAGGCCAAGGCCAAGTCCACGCTACGGGAATGGCTGATAGCTGATAGCTGATAGCTGATAGCTGATAGCTGATAGCTGATAGCTGATAGCTGATAGCTGATAGCTTACCTTTTGCCTTAAAAGGATAAGCTTTATACCTCACCAAAATAATAATTTTTATAAGTATTTAACGGAACTAGATATGATGGCTTAAAAATACGTTTTACCAACTATATTATTCTTCGGATATTATGAGTATTTGTTAAATAAATCAATTTTTGTCAGTCATACTAACCACTAACGAAGCAATGGTAAAGATACCTTAACACGAGTACCTACACCTATTTCACTTGCCATAACTATCTGACCTTGATGGTGTTCCACATAACTTTTTACAATTGATAACCCCAATCCAATTCCCCCTATGGAACCGATATTACTCCCGCGACTAAAGGAATTAAATAACTCACCTTGATCGTGCTTAGGAATGCCAATCCCTTCATCTGTAACTTCCAGTATTACTTGATTAGTTTCACACTTAAGGTTAAGTTCGACTGTGCCTCCTTGAGGAGAATATTTAATAGCGTTAGAGAGGAGATTATTTAGCATTTGTCGTAGCATCTTAGGATCTGATGTGAATTCCTTACAATCACCTTCATAGCTAAACAAGAGCTGGTGTTTATCTGTGGTTTTAGATTTTATTTCATCAACTAATTTACTACAAAATCGAACTAAGTCTATAGGTTCTGCTTGGGAATCTAGTTGGTCAAATTCTGTCTTGTTAATAAATAGCACATCATCCACTAAACCAGTCAGGTGCTGAACCATGGATTGGATACGTCTACAATGTTTAACTTGCCGAGTCGGATCGATTTTATGACAGTACCGTTCCAGGATTGCTGCTGATGAGGAAATCGTAGTTAATGGGGTGCGGTACTCATGGGAAATGCTAGAGATAATCCGAGATTTAAATTTGCTCAATTCTTTCTCTTTCACCAGTGATTGACGTAGTTTAACTTCCAAAACTTGGAGCTGAGCATTGGCTACTCTTAGTTCAACTGTGCGCTCCTCAACCCGACGTTCTAACTCATCATTCAGTTGCTTCTGAGCAATTTCTAGTTCCTTGCGAGTGGTGATATCTCGCAGTGATGCCAGATAGGCTTTTTTACCTTCCCATTGAATCTCTACTAGCTGGATTTCGACAATAACAATTTTTCCATAGGAGGAGCAAATATCTAGTTCTGTAGTTTGGCCAACCACTAGGGAACTGCACCATATTTCTCCTTGGAGTATTTCCGCTTTACAGTCCATCAGGGATTCTGCTGCTGGATTAACAAATTGAATCACTCGATTGTGATCAATAATGACAACACCATCAGCATTTCTGGTAATCATGGTGCGAAATTGCTCTTCACTGGCTCGTAGGGCTTCAGTTTGTCGCTTCAGTGCTAACAGCAGTCGTTGCCGCTCCATGCCATAGCGCATCCCTCGTACCAATAGGTTCCGATCAAATTCTCCTTTAACTAAGTAATCCTGTGCTCCTTCTTGTAGCGCTTCTATGGCTAAATTCTCATCAGTCAGTCCACTCAGAATGATTATAGGCACTTCGGGAAACTGGGCATAAATTTCACAAAATGTCTCTAGACCTTGCTGATCTGGTAAGAACAGGTCAGAGAGTACGATATCAATATTTCCCTGCCTAAGGCATTCGAGACCTTGCTCTAAGGTCTCTACATGGGTGAGTGTTGCTCGAAAATGTTTTGCCTTTTTGAGTAATGCTTTAATGAGCTCAACATCCTGGATATCGTCCTCAATTAAGAGGATTCGGGTACAATCAGGATGGTATGCTTTTTCTGTGGGGAGTTTATTTTGAAAATAAATGACTGGTGCAGGTAAATTCCTTTGATCAGCTGAAGGTGAAGTGACTGGTAGGTATGTTGATGACATTGAAATACCGTTAACTAATCAACAAACATCTGTGAGATATGAATTAAATCTATTATGTTAATTATTGACTTAAAAAAAACCTGTTTCCACCGTAATTTCACTAATCGTTATCTCCGTACTTATACGGAGAATTCATGAAAAAATGCACATAAAATCCGTATAATCCTTGAGATTAAGGGGATTAAAATACTAAAAAGTATACCGGCTGAGGGTCTTCGATGGATAATTTAGCCTCGAATGATAAAATTAATCTTAAATCTGAGGAGGCCTAATCTTAGTAAGATTTCAAGAATTAGGTTTATCCTTGAAGGCATTAGGCATGATCAGCGTAGGCAATAGGGCTGATCGTTTCTGACCTATAGCACTAAGCTCTGGGAATCGGGAATCGGGAATCGGGAATCGGGAATCGGGGGAATAGTTTGGGGAGAAGGGTAGTTGTACAAAAGTAGCGATTTTAGCTCCCGTTACCTTGACCAGACCGTAGCCAAACCACTACATTTTTAGCACTAGCTAAACATGTAATAATTTTGAATTTTGAATTTTGAATTTTGAATTCTAGCTAGTTTATGGCGGCGGTAGCTTCACAACACTAAACCAGAAATCTTGTAGGGCTTCGATAATATTGTCAAATTCTTTTAAGCTAATGGGTTTTTTAAGATAACAGTTAGCTCCCAAGTCATAGCTTTTTACAATATCTTCCTGAGCTTCTGAAGTGGTCAGCATCACAACGGGGATTTGCTTGAGGTCATCATCACCTTTGATCTGCTGGAGAACCTCTTGTCCATTCATCCCAGGGAGGTTTAGGTCTAGCAAAATTAAGTCAGGTTGCTGAGAATCAGCATACTCCCCCTGTTTGTACAGGTAAGCCAGGGCTTGAGTACCATCCATAACCACATGGAGCTTAATCGCCAGTTTCGCTTTGTTGAGTGCTTTCCTGGTGAGTTCTATATCTCCAGGATCGTCTTCTATTAGCAGAATTTCAGGGAATTTACTGTACATGTCATAGTTATTTGATATTGGGTTATTTTAAATTGGTTATAATAAAATTGTTTATTGTTAATTTTTTATCGGCAAACCCATGAGCCATCTTTGGCTACCAACTCTGATGAATTGGCAGGGTGAAATAGAATCTTGAGCCAACACCAGACTCTGATTCGACCCAAATATTTCCACCGTGACACTGGACGATTTTCTGACAAATGGCTAAACCAATCCCGGTACCGGGATACTTGTTCCTAGCATGTAGCCGTTGGAATATGGAAAAAATTCGTTCAGCATACTTGCTTGGAATACCAATACCATTATCTCGAACCCCTATTAACCATTGGGATTCCTGCAACTGAGCTTCAATGTGAATCTCAGGAGTTGCCTCAGAACGGAATTTGATGCCATTACTGATTAGATTCTGGAACAATTCCACCATGTGTTGGGGATTAGCTGGGATAGTTGGCAGTGGATCATGGGTGATGACAGCATGATTTTCTTTAATGGTAACACTCAAGTTTTCAAGAACCTGCTCAAGCACTTCAGCGATATCTGTGGGTTCAAAGGTCAGTTCAGACCGACCCAAACGGGAGTAGGCCAGCAGATCTTTAATGAGAGTCTGCATGCGGAAGACACCATCAACAATGTAAGCCATGTATTTATCTGCTTCGCGATCCAATTTCCCCTGGTACTCTTCCACTAGCAATTCTGTGAAACTCTTGACCTTCCGCAGGGGTTCTTGTAAATCGTGGGATGCCACATAAGCAAACTGTTCCAGTTCTCGGTTAGAGTTCTGTAGTTGCTCAAGCCACCTTGAAAATTCTGTATTGGTTATGCGATCGCTAATGTCACAGCTAAACCCCAAGACAAATTCTACTGAACCATCACTGGCCAACTCTGGTACCAGACAGGATTGATAAAAGTGTCGCCCATTCTCTGTGATCCACTGGAATTCAATCCTCTTTTCTTGACCTGTGGCAAACACCTTTTCCATCGCTCTATCCCATAAGTGGATAAAGTCTTCTGGCATCCCGAGGTCACGATGGGTAAAGCCTATCAATTCTGACTGGGCGATCCCAAATGCCTGTGACAGGGCCGGATTAGCATAGACATAGCGAAATTCCCGATCAAATCGCGCTATACACTCGGGAGAATTTTCCACTAGGGACTCAAAGAGGTCTTCCCGAGAGCTTAGAGATGGTTTTGCTGGTTTGCGATCGCTGTTTTGAAGGCTCATTCTTTTGGCAGACAAGTCGGACAAGGAACAATCAATCAAACCTTCCTTGTAGAGACGTTGCAGACAACGTCTCTACAAGGAAGAACGATTTAACCGGACACGATATCAATTTTAGCTTTGACCTCTAGACTGGCAGCAACTGGTTCGGTTCTCAGTTGTGATCAATCTGAGTGTCACTGGAATTGATATTAGCCATTATCCATTACCCAATCCTGGCTATGATCATTAGTCAACCGGATTTGATCAGGACTTAGCTACCTTATAAATCAAAGGCTGAAATCCCTGTAATTATGTTAATAAATCGGGTTGGCGGCGTAAGTCCTGTTGATCTTCGATGTCTGTTAAATTATCATGTTTCAAACTACTCGCCGACGCCTTGCTCTGTGGTACACTACGGTCACCGCAGTCTTACTGTTATTATTTGCAACTGCTGTCTATCTTTATGTCCGCCACACCCTGATTGAACGGGTTGATGACACCCTCAAACATGTCGTAGAAGTGGTAGAGCGATCACTGGTGATTCAACCTGTGGATGATGGTGAGATTCCCTACCAATTCAACATTGAAGCCAGTTTTCGAGACAATAGTGATGGGGTAGAAGATGACCACATTGACCTGGAGTGGTTTAGTCCGAAGGGGGATTTGCTGTGGTCAACCTTCTCAGAACCCTTAACTATTCCCTTAAAGGCCAACACCACTAGGGCAACAGTTCATTTATCAGCAGAGCATCTCCTGCGACAGTTAACCCAACCGGTGCAAATCGAGGATTATATCTTGGGTTATTTACGGGTTAGCCACCCATGGTTTGAAGTCACCAAACCCAGCCACCAACTGATATTTGATCTGACTCTAGGTACAGTGGTGATGATTATTTCTACTGGTGCTATTGGTTGGTTACTATCTGGTATGGCTATGAAGCCAGTACGGGAGTCGTACCAACGGCTCAAACAATTCACTGCTGATGCTTCCCACGAACTCAGAAACCCGATTGCGACGATTCAGACTAACGTGCAAGTTGCTCTCGGGGATCCCGATTTGGCATCTGAGTTGCAACGGCACCAACTCGAAGTGATAGAGCGATTAACCCAGCGCTTAGGAAAACTGGTGAATGACCTGCTGTTTTTAGCTCGTGCTGATAGCGGTATGGTACAACCCCAGTGGCAATTAGTCCACCTGGATGCTTTGCTAATGGAAGTGATCGAGGAGCAACAGCTGATTGCTACAGAAAAAGGCATTTCCCTGTACTTGATTGAAATCCCCAATCCTGATCAGGCAGAGGGAACAGAGCAAACAGAGGGAACAGAGGAGACAGAGGAGGAGATCGGGGCTGATCACGTATTTCTGCCAGCCTGCCCTAGTCAGGTGTTCCAAAATCCAACATTCGACGAAGATGCCTTTACCCTTGAGGGGGATTGGAATCAATTGGTACGTTTATTTACCAATCTAGTGAATAACGCTGTGCAATACACACCAGCCTCTACTAAAACTCCAGGGGAAGCATTTATTCAAGTGGAATTACAACAGTTAGAACCTCCCAGCAAACGTAGGGCAAGAAACCTGCAATTCCTCACCGGTAGTCCCTCATGGGGGGGAACCCCAAGACCGCGCTACCTCCTTCAAGTTAAGGTAACTGATTCCGGTCGAGGCATCTGTGCATCAGCATTACCTCACATTTTTGATCGCTTTTATCGAGCTGATCCAGCTAGACCTTATGATACAGCAAAAGGAGCTGGGCTAGGTTTAGCGATCGCTAAAACAATAGTTGAGAATCACCACGGTCAAATCGGAGTTGAAAGCACTCTCAACCAAGGAACAACGTTTACAGTTACAATACCCGTTTTTAGAAAAAGCAAGGCTGAAAGCCCTGTCTCTTTAGAGCAGCTATGAAAGCCAAAGGTTGTGAATATGTGTGTAAAAATGCACAATGCGTTCGCAAAGCGCTTCCAAAGCAACATCCCTCTCTAGTCAGGGGTAGTTTCACGCTATAGTTGAACATAAGCTCAACTAGCTCCAAAACAGGACATAAAAGACATCACTGAATAAGTGAGGTAGTTATGGTTGCTTCTTATCAGGGCTAGTTACTGTTGACGTTTTTCTACAAAAATCTTGCACTATTTCCAAAAGTGTGTTAGATTTTAAGCATGGTACTAGTTCCTTTACGTAAGGCGGTCGAACTTACAGGATTATCGGGGAACACTTTAAGGAAGTATGCGGACAATGGTACAATCCGGTGCGAAAAAACCCCTGGCGGAACCAGACTCTTTGACACAGATAGTTTGCTCCGATTTGGTAGCGTCAAAGGAAACGTGGGTCGCGTTCGTGAATTCAGTATTGGGTATTGCCGAGTCAGCACCCACAAGCAAAAAGACGACCTTGCCAGGCAAGTTGCCTACCTCCACTCACTCTTCCCGAAAGCGGAAATCATCAAAGACATCGGGTCTGGCCTCAACTACAAAAGGAAAGGTCTTAGAACCATATTGGAACGAATTGTGTGCGGAGATCAGCTCACAATTATTGTTACCTGTAGAGATAGACTCACCCGATTCGGGTTTGAACTCATTGAATACTTGGTCAGTCTCAACGGTGGAAAAATCCTGGTTCTCGACCAACCTGAAAGTTGTCCCGAATCCGAGCTTACCGCAGATCTTCTCTCCATCATTCACGTCTTCTCCTGCCGAGTCCACGGACTCAGAAAGTACGGAAAGAAAATCAAAGAAGATCAAAGTGTTCCTAAACCCTGAACAGCGTACGCTTGCTCGCAAATGGTTTGGGGTATCCCGTTATGTTTTCAACAAGACCGTTAAAATCCTTCAAAGTGGCGAAGTAAAAGCTAACTGGAAAGCCATAAAAACTGGGATATTGAATGACCTTCCCGAGTGGTGCAAGTCAGTGCCTTATCAAATTAAATCTATAGCGATAAAGGATGCTTGCACCGCTATTAGGGAGGCTAAGAAAAAATCTAAAAAGACTTTTCAGATTAATCGGATCAGATTTAGATCTCGCAAAAATCCAAGACAGTCTTGTTACATTCCAAAATCAGCAGTATCTGAGAAAGGAATTTATCACACCAAGTTAGGAGAGATATCGTATACTGAGCCTCTCCCTAGCAATATTGGGGATTGTAGGCTCACCAGTCACAATGGGGACTATTACCTGGTGGTTCCTCATGAAGCAACAAAACAGAAAACCGAAAACCAAGGTCGTGTTGTTGCTTGCTTACCCTGGAGTCAGAACTTTTCTCACCTTCTTTAGCGAGACTTCTGTCGGAAAGATAGGGCATGGAGACTTTTCTCGAATTCAAAGATTGTGCCAGCACTTAGACAACCTGTTTTCAAAAATCAGTAAGGCTAAACGTGGACAAAAACGTCGAATGAGAAAAGCTGCCCGCCGAATGATAATCAGGATTCAAAACCTGATTAATGAACTACACCATAAAGCAGCCAGGTTTCTTGTTGACAACTTTGATGTAATATTGCTTCCTACCTTTGAAACATCTCAAATGTCTAAAAAAGGAAGCAGAAAAATAAGATCTAAAACTGTCCGCAATCTGCTCAATTTTGCTCATTATCGGTTTAAGCAATTTTTAAAACATAAAGCCAAAGAGACTGGCAAGACAGTAGTAGATGTCTGCGAAGCCTATACTAGCAAAACTGTTAGTTGGACTGGCGAAATGGTGAACATTGGTGGAAGTAGAACAATCAAGTCTAAAGTTGATGGTCGATCTATGGATTGACCTTTGGTCACGCTTCGCGAACGAGACATTAACGGCGCTCGTGGAATATTTCTGCGGGCATTGGAAGATACCCCCTGGCTGCGAAAGCAGCTTGCATTAGTGTGCGGCTCGTTCTGATGTAGGATACATCCGAAACGGGTGAAGTATAACATCAGGAGATATCGCGAGACGACAGTCTCAAATATCTTAACTATCTGTATGGATGGTGGTGAAAACCCACTCCTTGAAGAGACAAGTGACTCCTTATCTGGCCACACCGAGTAAGGCGGCAACCTTACAGAGTGAAGCTGGCATCAGGGCAGAATCAGAGGTAAATCAGATGTGCCACACTGCTGCTAATAGGGAGGCGACACGGGTAACAGTAGCAAAAGTCCTGAAAAAGTGTCTAACAAGTAAGCCGCAATCTGACTAGTATATGCGAGACTTAATCCTTTCATTCTCACAACGTTGTACTAATGATAGTTGTAATCTCCGAGAAGAGGATAGGCAAACTGGTTAGAAGTTACCGCAAGAATAGTGGAGCCTTTATAGTTAGAGGGTTATGGGAAAAAGGGTTAAAAATTTTGTAGTAAGGCTCCACTATTCTAAGGTTTCATCTCCGGACTGCCCTAAATCGCCAGAATAATCTAACAGATGGAACGAGTAAAAACGACAGCAAGTATAGGTCTAAGGAGTAGTCGAACCTTAGTAAGTATTGCCTTACTTAATCCCTACTGTCGGGTAAGATGTCATCGGAAACTGGTGACGGGTATCAAGATAAACGAACTCTAGAAGAGCACGGGTAGACACATGTCGAATAGATATAGTGACCTATGGAAAAGTCAAAAGTGGAAGCAACTCCGCCGGAACCTTTTCCGCCTACAAAAGCGAGTTTATAAAGCAGTTCAAGCTGGCGACCTGAGGAAAGCTCGGTCTCTACAGAAACTGATAATGAAATCCCGGTCAGCCCAACTTCTGGCTATCCGACAAGTGACACAGCTCAATCAGGGAAAAAGAACCGCCGGAATAGATGGGAAAGCCTCCCTGACATATGAGGAAAGGTTCGAGGTACTTAAAAAACTAGTATCTACTGCGGAAAACTGGACGCATCAAGGCTTAAGGGAAATCCCGATAGCTAAGAAAAACGGAGATACCAGAATGTTGAAAGTACCGACAATCCAAGACAGAGCTTGGCAAGTAAGCGCAAAATATGCTCTAGAACCAGCTCACGAGGCCACGTTCAGCGCCTTCAGCTATGGATTTAGAACAGGCAGATGTGCCCAGGACGCACAAAAAATGCTATTCAATAACCTGAATTCAAGCTGCAACGGCATCAATAAGAGAGTCATAGAACTAGACATCAAGAAGTGCTTTGACCGCATCTCCCATAGCTCAATTATGGATAGATTGCTAGCACCTGCGGGTCTGAAACAGGGGATATTCAGATGTCTAAAAGCAGGCATCAATCCGGAATTCCCAGAGCAAGGAACACCCCAAGGAGGTGTGGTCAGCCCACTTTTGGCTAATATCGCACTTGACGGAATAGAGGAAATAAACCCCAAAGTCAGGAGCATCAGATATGCAGACGACATGGTAATAATCCTCAAGGCCAAAGATAATGCTGAGAACATACTAGGGAAGATAAAGGACTTCCTCAAAGAACGCGGGATGGAAATAAGCGTTGAAAAGACAAAGATAACCAAAACGACAGACGGATTTGATTTTCTGGGGTGGAAATTTCGCGTCCAAAAAAACGGAAAGTTCCGGTCAATTCCCTCAGAGGAAAACCACCGGAACATACGTAAGAAAATCAAAGCCGTGGTCAACAGCTCGAACTATGGAGCCAAAGTAAAGGCCAAAAAGTTAGCGCCCATTGTGCGTGGATGGAGAAATTACCACAAAAACTGCGATATGAGTGGGTCACGAAATAGCCTCTGGTTCATGGAAAAAACGGCCAACAAAAAATTCCGAAAGGAAAAGAAAGTGAACCGACATAAAGCCAACGAACTATGCAAAAAGGGATTCCCCGCAGTAGGGTATAAACAGTTCAAACACAATAACGTCAAAGGAACTAAGTCCCCCTACGACGGAGACTTAGTTTACTGGAGCGGAAGAAATTCCAAACTATACGACAATGCTACAGCCGAAGCCTTGAAAAAGCAAAACCATTCCTGTGGATATTGTGGAATGAAATTCATTGATGAGGAAAAGGTACACTTACACCACATTGATGGAAATCACGACAACTGGAAGAAAGCCAATCTTATGGCCATACACCAGAGCTGTCATCAACAATTACATTGGAGCCAAAAAGATACCTAGGAGCCGTGTGAGGCGAAAGTTTCACGCACGGTTCTGGAGCGGAGGTGCCCCGGATAATACCGGGCATCGACCGTAATGAGCTAAAATCTGCGTTTTGTAGATTTTGGTAGCTAAAAAGTATCGGAGAGTACATGACTCCCGAAGCTTATCTAGACTGGGAGGAAAAGCAAGAACTCAACTATGAATATATCGACGGGGAAGTCTATGCTATGACTGGGGGAACTATTCCCCACGGAACCATTGCTCTGAATCTTGCGACTGCCTTAAAAAGCCATCTACGGGGAGGTTCGTGTCGTCCTTTTATCTTTAGTGTCAAAGTGGGTGTATCGGAAAAAGGCCCCTTTCACTACCCCGATGTCATGGTAACCTGCGACCAACGAGACAGCAATGCCCTCAAAGTCATTTATCATCCCTGTCTGATTGCAGAAGTACTCTCTCCCTCCACTGAAGCCTTTGACCGAGGTCGCAAATTTGCTAACTATCGCCGCATCAAAACTTTAGCTGTCCGGCAAAATTCATCCCACACCTAATGCGTAGCATAGGTGTGGGATGAATTTTGCACAGGGTATGTATGGAATTGCTATTATATATCTACTGATAAACAAAGCCGAACGCGCCCCGCGTGGCCAAAGGCCTTAAATGCTGGTTTATCAGCTATTAAAGAGCGAAAAAATCGAATTTTTGTATTGTTCCGGCGGGTCGGGGCATCCCGGAGAGGAAACCTTAGAATAGGGCAGCCTTAATCATAAAGTTTTAACCCTTTACGCATAACCGACTAACCATAAAGGCTGCCCTATTCTTGCGGTAACTTCTGACCGTGTCGTTAATAAAGCTTGTCGTTCGCGTAGCGTGGCCAAAGGCCTTGTATCCGTTCGCGCAGGGTCGGCGAAAGCCGATACTGTTGGGTGGAGTTGGCTTCAAGCCTACACGCTCACTCGTTCGCGAAGCGGCTCTGTAAGAGCAGAGTCAGTGTAGGAGTATGTCACAAGAATACCTTTTGATTGATACTCAACAGATCACTATCGAGTGCTTCCGGCGCAATCCACAAGGCAAATGGGAACTCAATCCCTACAAAGAAGGAGAGGAAATTCACTTGACCAGCATTGATTTTAGTTGTCCCATCTCCTTAATTTATGAGGATGTTACTTTATAGTTACTGTATAGTAGTGACTGCTGAGTGGCTGAGTTTTGAAAAAGACGTACTACCAAACCTCACTAATTTGCTAAAACTGGATTAATTAGTACTAATGAGTAGGTCTACCATCAGGATTTCCAGTAGTAGCAAATTCCGGGTAAATGATCTATTAGCAATCACTAATATCTAAGAATTAATATCTAATATCTCATATCTAAGACTATCATGCTATCATAGCTAATAGCTAATACCTAATTCTGTGAGAAAGGCATTGAATGTCTCTTGATCCGGCAAAGATGGCTGAGCCCCAGCCTTAGTGACAGCAAGCGCCCCAGCTGCAGCTCCCCATACTACCGCTTGCCGCAAGGGTAACCCTTTGGCTATTGCCACAGCCATGGCACCATTAAACGCATCTCCAGCCGCCACAGTATCCACAGCCTCAACAGAAAAAGCGGGGACGAAGAACGATTCAGAACCAGTGGCACAGAAAACCCCCTGCTCCCCTAAGGTCACAATCACCGTATCCACACCTCGTGCCAACAGTACTTCTGATGCGTTCTTGGCTGACTCTATGGTATCGACAGGAAAATCCACTAGTACAGAGGCTTCCAACTGATTCGGTGTCATAATATCCACCATGCTATACAGTTCCTCTGGTAACTCCTGAGCTGGTGCTGGGTCAAGAATCACTGGACAACCGACTTTCTGAGCTGCTGCTGCTACTAAGAGCACCACCGACATGGGAATCTCCAACTGCATCAATAAAACAGCGGCTTCTGGCAACAAACTACTGAGGCGTTCCACATCAGTTTCATTAACATGGCCATTAGCACCAGCCACGAAAATAATGGTATTCTCCCCAGCCTGATCCACCGAAATCACTGCAATCCCAGAACTGACCCCCTCCTCAACCAAAACGCCATCGGTGTCAACACCCGTTACCCCTAGACTTTGGCGTAGATGAGTCCCAAAATCATCACTACCGACGCGCCCCACCATTTTAGTGGGGATACCCAACCGTGCCACCGCCACAGCTTGATTTGCCCCTTTCCCACCAGGAGCAGTAAAAAATTCATGGCCTTGTAGTGTTTCACCTGGAACTGGTAACCGGGGAGTTTTGGCTACCAAATCCATATTGATACTGCCGAAAACAATAACTGGTTTCATCGTTAACAGAATTACAAGTTAGCAAATTTAAAGTTGAAAAGAGTTAGAAGGCAAGCAAGTTTAACGTTGAACGTTGAACGCGATCGCGTGGCCTTTTGGCCAAGGTTTTAACCTTCAACATTATAACCTGACAACCTTCAAAATTAATGATGACAAAAACCAGAATTGGTTTCATATTTAATTTAATATAGTTACCTTTAACAGAGTTATAATTTATTTAGTAACTTTAAAGTTGAACGTTTTAACCTTGGCCAAAAGGCCACGCGCTTCGCAGCAAAGCGGGACTTCGTCCATCGCGTTCAACCTGCCAACCTTGGCCAAAAGGCCACGCGCTTCGCAGCAAAGCGGGACTTCGTCCATCGCGTTCAACCTTGGCCAATAGGCCACGCGATCGCGTTCAACCTTCAACCTGACCACCTTCAACCTTCAACCTTGGCCAATAGGCCACGCGATCGCGTTCAACCTGACCACCTTGGCCAATAGGCCACGCGATCGCGTTCAACCTTCAACCTGCCAACCTTCAACCTGCCAACCTTCAACCTGACCACCTGCCAACCTGCCAACCTGCCAACCTGCCAACCTTCAACCTGCCAACCTACCCTACACCGAATCGCCTTGGGCGAACAACCTTCTAACCTTTTAACCTTCAACTAATGCATCTATAAAGCTGGTTTCAAACCAAGTAACTTTATCAACCGCTCAATGTCGAAATATTCATTCATCATCTGTTGCATACACTCCACCTTAATTGCTTCATGGAGATGTACTTGACCAAAAGAATTGTCAATAATCTCAACAGTAGTGAGGGTGTCTAAATCAACGGAAAGTACCGGAATTTCAAACTCTTCAGCACGTCTGAGAACAACCGATTGAGGCTGAACTTGACCGGTAAGGATTAAACAGTGGGTTGAGGTTTCTAGAGCAGCCATCTGAAGGTCTGGGCGATCGCCTCCCGTCACCACCGCCATATTAACGCCCTTGCGTAAATACTTCAGAGCAGCATTGACATTCATCGCCCCAATTGTCAAGCTTTCCACCATCAAATCCAAGCGGTCAGGGCAGCATAGCACATTAGCTTGCAACTGACGTACTAGTTCCCGAACACTAACACTGCGCAACAGATTATTTCTAGGCAGCATTCCCAATACTGGGATTTCTTGCCGTTCCAGAAACGGTTTCAATGTTGTTTTCACCCTTGATAGCTTATCTTGAGGAATATCATTAATTAAAACTCCCAGTAAGCTTTCCCCTAGACGTTGCTTAGCAAATAACAACGCATCTGCTAGTAAAACCGAGTGAAAACGAGCCACCAACAAGACAGCAGCATCAATGGTCTGAGCAACTTTTGGTAATGATAAGTTAAACAGAGTCCCCGCACTCAAGGTTGCTGCTCCTTCCACCAAAATTACATCACTACTTAGTGGTTGGAGATAGTCTTGAAGAGACTGACGGTAATCTGTTGAGTCTTGTCCTCCCAAGCGTTTTTCAATAGTTTGAGCATCCATAAACAGCAAAGGCGATCGCACCATGTTCTCTGGCAACTTAAGTATGTCAGTGATAAACTGGACATCTTCTTCTATCGTTGACCCTTGATTGCTACTCAAAAAGGTACCCAGTGGTTTACAGTAGGCAATCGTTATCCCTTTTGCTTGCAGTTGATCGGCAATTCCCAGGATCGTTGCTGACTTACCGCTGTAAGCTTCTGTTGACCCAATTAGTAAATACTTAGCGGATTTTGCCACCCCTTATTTACACTCCTATAACTAGAGAACTGGTTGTTTATTCATCAATGCGTAGTAGTTTGCGGTAGAATGCCTTGGAAAAATCCGTTATGCGCGATCGCTTAAAGTTCATAATGACTTCGATTAAGTAATTCACAAACTCAGAATTTTGCATAGTAAGTTCGTAACTAAGATCCGCGTTACCATCAAACTGTAATCGGCAACGAGTTAGTTCCGAAGGAAGATTAGATACAAACCAAGTAGCAACGAAGGGAATACTATCACCGCCTTCTATGTGGCGACGACCTTCCAAAGACCCTTTTTGGTAGAGGCTAATTGCTATAGGTAAAAGATTCCGTTTATTACCCTGGTAGTAGGGAACATAAATCCCGACAGCTCCTTTGTCGGCAGGCTTAAGTTTTTCGATCGACATGGCTGAATATCACTCAATTGCCGTTGATGGTATTGATGTAACTATTCCTATGGGACAATCTCCGTGATGGAAAACCCATCACGATCAGATGATCAGTCCAGGAAAATAAGTATTCTAATACATTACATTCAACTTTCCTATAGGTTAAGCTTATCCCCAAAGTTTATAATAGGGAATTGTGTGTTTCTAATTACAAGAAGCGCGGATAAAAGTTGATTGAGTGTAAGCATTTAGCTCTGCTGCTCTGCTGCTCTGCTGCTCTGCTGCTCTGCTGCTCTGCTGCTCATGGGCTACTTGAGGTGCTGACGGCTGACGGCTGACGGCACCTCAAGTAGCGTGAGCTTTTAGCTCACGGCTGACGGCTGAATGCTTATGATTGAGTCTCTAGTCTAGCCTCAACTGGGATTAGCCTTGCAACCTACTGGGTAAACCGATTTATACGTAGTAGAACGCTTACCAAACCAACTGTAACGATTATCCCGAATCTGCTCGTAAACGTGATCCCCTACCGACTTCACCCCAGGCATTGCCCGATAAGCGGATACAAAGATATTACCCAATGGCAATAGACGCCCAATCTCTTCAGCGGCATCACTTCCTTGCCATCGACAATCATCAGAAGAAGCATCGATCAAAATCATACCCATCTCACACTCGAGAGGTGTTACCCGTAATTTTCCGCAAGCTTCTTTATCCTGCATCGGTATGTAATCAAATAGCTTGCCCTGATCCAGATTTTCTAGTAGCTGTACCAGAGTCACACAAAGATTACAGTCGCCATCGTAAATAACGTGATATCCCATTCAGCCTCTTTCCTAAATCCTAGTTTATCTGCCCCAAAATAGCTGATCACCATATTTTTGACTACTACTGTAGTCCTAAACATTGCGGCTAATGCCCTGTCAAGTTTGAATTGAAGCGTTCACCAAGCGGTGCGACCCTTGGCGAATTTAATTCGACGACTGTAAGCGCACCAGGCAGGATTTAGGCATGATAGCACCCTTGGATGAAGGGCGCGATCGCAGTAGGGAACAGGTATGAAGACTTTTGACCTAACACCGTGCCACCTAACATCGTCCCACCATTACCCTCAAAACTAAATTGACAGACTACTAGCTCATAAACATAAATTAAACATTTTGCCAACACAATGACCCACATCAGTATTCGACACTGTAACTAGCTTCCTCAGGTTTGTCTGCAAAATACAGTAGGGGTAAGCAAACGGTCAAGTTATCTAGGGCAACGGTGCGACCCGTGGCGAATTAAATTCGACGACTGTAAGCGCACCCGGACGGAATTCCTGCTTTCGGTCGCATAAAAGACAAAATTGAGGCTGATAACTAAATTGAACAGATTATTACAACTATAAACCTAACCTCCCTCACCTATACTCAGGAGGTCTGATGCAATGATAATAAGATGGCGGCAGTTATTGGTTAGAATAACAATTTGGCTAGCAGCTGAGATCATCCTCAACTTTCTGGGGCTGGACAATCTAGCTGACTACAGCGAGTTCATATACGAGCAGGAGGTTGCCCTATCAAGTCAATACACGCTTCCAGCCATTGAGAGGCTGCCCCATTCCTAGTACACCTTGGTAGATATTTGTAACCAGTTCCTTTGAAGATGAAGGGATTAGGGGGTGAGGGAGTGATCAGCTGTGAGGCATCTACATCTAATTTATATATCTAATTTATTGATTTTATTTTAATTTATTGAATCGGCAAGGGAGCAGGGACCGATGAGGAGCAGGGCATAGGGTTAATGAGTTTTTCGAGCTTAATCAAAGCTATACAATTTAAATCCGCGACCCCTTAGACATATATTGATTTTGTGGTTGGTCCACTAATATATCATAATGTCCACGTCCTATTCAACTAATGCGCATTTAAATTGCAGGCTTTCCGGCACCCCCATGCCCTTATCCCCCCATCCGTTACATCTGTTAACCCATCCGTTGCTCCATCTGCTGATCACCCTGAAACCTGATCACCCTGAAATAGGCAAATTAGATGGTCAGCAGCTTACCTGAATGGCAAAAGCTGTGAGATTTTACCCTTTCTAACTAGCAGCAGTGTCTTCGGCTACAGTTCTTTGAGCTATCTTGGATAAGAATTGTAAAAGAACACTTAGCTAGATGCAAAACGACAACAATTATTTCGGTCAACAAGGTTGACACATGAAACCCCGCATCATTATCTGTGGCTTGGGTCGCACTGGATACAAAATATTCCGCTTACTGAAGCAGCAGGGAGTAGCTGTTGTTGGCATCAGCAACAGAATAATGCCTGGTGACGAAAACAATATTATTATTGGAGACTTGCGGGCTGTTTCTACCCTACTTGCAGCTGGACTCGAACATGCCCAAACCCTGGTTCTGGCCTGTAATGACGATGCTCTCAATCTGGCAATCCTGACTCAGGCACGAGTGATTAATCCCCGGATTCGGATCGTTAACCGATTGTTTAATACCAGCCTAGGTACTCGTTTAGATCAGACCCTACCGGATCATGTCAGCATGAGTGTTTCTTCTCTAGCAGCACCGGTATTTGCCTTCGCAGCAATGGGGAATCGAGCCATTGGGCAACTCAAGCTATACAATCAAACCTGGCCGATACAAGAAGAAATTATCACCGAAAGCCACCCTTGGATGGGAACACAGTTGAGTGACCTGTGGGATGAGCGTAGGCGAATGTTGATCTACTACTTACCGATGGACTCGAAGTTAGATCTAGTTTCCGCAGTAGTTCAGGGGAAACAGTTACAACCTGGCGATCGCTTAATTATTGGTACTCAGCCTCGGTTTCGTCCTAAACGCCAATCCTGGCTACAGAAACTGCTGAAAGTTTTCACAAACTTACAACAGTTTCAGCATCATGCTCAACCAATGTTAGTAGTGACCCTTTTCCTACTCCTGATAATTTTTACGGCCACATTGACTTATGTGTGTGTCAACCTAGAAACCTCTATTGTTGATGCTCTATATTTTTCTGTGGGTATGATTACGGGTGCTGGTGGTCAAGAAGAAGTAGCAGAAAAGTCCCCGGACAGTATTAAAGTATTTACTGCTGTGATGATGTTAGTAGGGGCTGGTGTGATTGGGATTTGCTATGCTCTGCTAAACGATTTTGTCTTAGGTACCCGACTCAAACAGTTTTGGGATGCTGCGAGAGTTCCCTACAAAAATCACTATGTTGTATGTGGACTGGGAAATGTAGGAGTCCAAATCCTCTACCAACTTCATGCCCAAGGCCATGAATTGGTGGTGATTGAGAGTAACCCCAACAATCGTTTCCTGAACATTGTTCGTTCTTTAGGTATTGCAGTCATTCACGGAGATGCCAGTTTACCTGCTACACTCACAGCAGCACACATCCAACGAGCAGAAGCCCTGTTAGCAGTTACTAGTGATGATACTGCCAATTTAGAAATTGCTCTAAGTGCCAAAAGTCTAGCTTCGAAATTGTCAGTGGTTGTCCGCAATCAAGACCCGCACTTTTCCCACATGGTACAGCAAGTGTTTGAATTTGAAGCAGTATTGTCTCCCACAGAATTAGCCACCCCTTCCTTTGCAGCTGCGGCATTAGGTGGACAAGTGTTAGGCAATGGTATGATTGGGGATACGCTTTGGGTTGCCTTAGCAACTAAGATTACCACCGAACATCCCTTCTGTGGACGCCGTGTTAAAGATGCTGCCAGGTCCGCTGACTTTGTGCCACTTTATGTTGAAACTAAGTATCAAACGATTCATGGCTGGGATTTATTGGAAATTAACCTAGCCGCAGGTGATCTTTTGTATCTAACCATGCCAGCAGTTGGTTTAGAGCAATTGTGGCGCACAACACCACCTCAAATGATGCTGAGGTGAGTGACAAATGGAACCCATGGCATCTAATGGCATCTAATCTGAACATGATCAACAATGAAGGATGAATGATACAGCCCTAGCTATAGTCTAAGGTTCATCATTCATCACTCATTATTCATGATTACTCGTGCAGCATTAGCGCAGCTAGAAAATACCAACTAGGACAATGGAAGTCATTAAGAAACCAGCCAATATTACAAGGATGCCAGGTAGGTTCAACCAATGTTTAACTTCCTCTGATTCTTGAGGCCACTCTTCTTGCTGCAGTTGCATCTGCCGAATCACATCGGAAATTGCTTCAGCATCCTTCACATGGTGTAATGCCTTGGTTTCACCATCAGGGTATTTCACTACGAAGTAAGTGGGAACTGTGATGTGATCCCCTGTAATATCAATCGTATCGACAGCAACCTGCTTCGCTTTTTCGTCAATAGTTTGGGGTTCAGTGGCAATTCTATCCCCTGGGTTAGCTGTTAACTTAACTCCCATTCCCATTGGTGATGCGTAGCTGACCATAGAAACCTCCAGATAGGTCAAAGTTTTTTATTAGGTGCGCTTGACCCATTAAGAATTAAATTCGCCACGGGTCGCACCTCTGGATTTCATTCTACGTAACTTGGAAAACAATTATTCAGCTTAAGCGCGATATTTTATTTATATTATCAATACTTTAGATTTTTTAGTAATTTAGTTAAGATTGCAGCGGTTTCCTGTAATCAAATGTAATCTAACAAATGTAATCTAGGAATTTTTTCTTGAAAATCGCCCTGATTCCGATACTGCCTGAGTTCTGAGTAAAATCTGTTACTGTTCACGAATCGAATTGGATTGCTATAGATTAATTATTAATTTTTTGTTAATTTCCTTAACCATTAAATTCAGCTAGCTTATAGCCCAAAAAGGGACTTACTGCTCTAAGTTACTAGTTGTGTATAAATGTTATGGATTGTGTTCAAAAAGATAAAATATAAATAGTGATAGATAACTATGTTAAAAAAATGTAAATAAATGATTATTTTTGCTATCCGATGTTAAATTAAGGCGGCAACGATATCGCAATCGAATTAGAGAGCATCTATGGAACTGATTCAACTCTTAACTGAAAACCTGGGAGTGCAAGAGAATCAAGCCCAAGGCGGAGCTGGACTTATTTTCCAACTGGCAAAGGACAAGCTGGGAGATGAGAGTTTTGCCCCAGTACTGCAATCTATTCCAGGGATAAATGATTTGCTCCAAGCAGCACCAAAAAGTGGTGGCATGATGGGAGCCTTGGGAGGATTAGCGGCATCAATCGGTGGTGAGGTTGGACAATTAGGAACTCTAGCTACCCTGGCAGGAGGTTTTTCTCAACTAGGCATGGATAGTGGGATGATTTCTAAATTTCTACCGATAGTCATCTCTTTCGTTCAAAACCAAGGTGGGGACGAGATCAAAAACCTTTTGGAAAAAGTCTTGAGCTAGAGGGATTGATGGGATGGCTGAAATGTGATGGTAATCAGGTATCAACCCAAGACTTGGGTATGTTTTCCCAAAGTAAGGGCATCAAAGGGATGAGGGGGAAGATTTTAGGTGGTGACTTAATTTCATCCTTGATGCTTCATCCTTGATGCTTCATCCAGACAAGACACTGGTTCAGCTGATCTTGCATAGTCTGAAGATCAGTATGATACCGGCGTCCATGTCCTGGTAATACCCACTCAAAGGAGTAGTTGGTTAATTTCTCCATTGACTTGATTAATTCCTTCCAGGAGTACCAGCAGTGGCGACGAAAGGCAATTAGTTGCTGAAGTTGATCAGACCAAGCCAGATGGTCACCGGTGAAGAGAAATTTGTTCTTGTACAGTAGAACAGTGTGACCTTTGGTGTGACCAGGAACTGGGATAATCAACAGGTCTTTGTCTAAGGTCTTTAATGTCTTTAGGTTTCTCAACAGTACCAATAGAAGAGGTGAGACAAGATAATAGGGCTTGAACAGCTCTCAAGCGTTCTGTCTCATTAGCAGGTTGATGATAAACGGCAGACTGCTGATCAGCACGATGAAACACTTCCGGATTGACACTCCCCATAGCTAGAAGCTAGGGGATTCTCGGTTCAGCGACTCGTCTTGCCCTTTCAGGTCGGAACCAAAAAGAGTAGAGGACAAATCTCCCCGAGCGTTGAGTAGAGTTCCCGTGTGCCCCACGGTACTTAAGGCTCTAGTTAGTATATTTTTTGCAGCGTTGTGGTCGCGATCTAGCCGACACCCGCACTTACAGACATGGGTTCTAGTCGATAAGGACTTATTTACTACTTCGCCACAATTGGAGCAATTTTGGCTGGTATAGGCAGGGTTTACTGCAACAGTTACCCGACCAAACTTTTGGCCAAAGTATTCCAACCATTCCCGAAATTGGTACCAACCTGCATCATTAATAGACTTGGCTAAACAGTGATTTTTAACTAAGTTTTTGACCCTCAAGTCTTCGTAGGCGACCAGGTCGTTAGACCGGATTACGCAACGTGCCAGCCTCTTGGCATGTTCTTCACGTTGCCTACTTATTTTGAGGTGTGTCCTGCCTAGCCTATTAATTGCTTTCTTGCGGTTAGCAGAGCCTTTCTTTTTACGGGAAACTCGGCGCTGATAAAACTTCAGCCGCTTCTCGCCCTTACGATAAAATCTTGGATTTGATTCTGTGTTTCCCTTAGAATCTGTGTAGAATTCTTTTAGCCCTACATCTAATCCAACGTTGGTATGTGAGGGATCTAGAGATTCCTTAATATCAACTTTGACACAGAATTGAACATAATAACCATCTGCGCGACGTACTAATCTGACTCGCTTGATCAATTTCTGGTCGTAACGCCATAATTCCCAAGTCCCCTTGAGTTTGAGTTTACCTATTCCTTTTTTGTCAATAAAGGAGATTGACTTTGTATCGGGGGAAAGCTTCCAACCAGATGTTTTATACTCAACTGATCTGGAAAACTTCTTGAACTTGGGATAGCCTTTCTTCCCAGGGATTTGTTTCTTGCAGTTGTTGTAGAACCTAGAAATTGAATTATAAGCCCGTTCCACAGAAGCCTGACAGGCATGAGAGTTCAAATCTTTAACAAAAGCAAACTCAGATCTGAGCCACGTATTATGGCGATAAAGGTCTTTTTGTCCTACGCCTTTATTGTCCATCCAATATCGAAGACACTTATTGCGTACAAATTGACCCGTCCTGATCGCATCGTCGATGGCGGCATATTGAGTTTTATTCCCTTTGACTTTGAACTCTAAGACGACCATTTGACGTGGAACAACTATACGTAAACTATAACTCAAAATAAAAAGACTGTCAAGAAAGCCGTCCATTGTTCGCGCAGCGTGGCCTACGGCCAAGTTACCGCTTCGATAGGGTCGCCTTTATGGTCGGCAGGCCGTGAAAAGGGTTAAAACTTATTGAATAAGGCTCCACAATAAACAGGTTTCGTCTCCTAGAAGGACGGGGCTTGAGACCCAAAATTTTTGGTCAAAGCGTGATTAGGCAAAGCGCATTTTTCAGTTACACCCGACTATGTAGGACAATAAGGCAATAGCCAAACTCTAAGCATTTGGCGAGATTACCAACCCTAATCCTATCGTGACTAAATTTCTGTTTGTAACTGACCTTGACAATACTCTAGTAGGGGATGATCAGGCTCTCCTTAAACTGAACCCTCTGCTAAGTCAGCATCGCCAAGAACATGGTACAAGAATCGTTTATGCTACAGGGCGATCCCATAGTTCCTACCACGAGCTCAAAGCCGAGAAGCCACTTCTTGATCCAGATGCTCTGATCACCTCTGTGGGTACAGAAATTTATGATAATGATCGCCAAGATACGCCCAATCCAGACTGGTGGTCCAAGTTATCTGAAGGCTGGGATCGGGAAATGATTGTCGAAACGGCTGCCCAATATCCTGACTTAATTCCCCAAGTAGAATCAGAACAACGCCCCTTTAAAGTCAGCTATCACCTGACGGAAGAAGCAGCTTTGAGGGTGCTACCTCAACTGGAATCTCAGCTTCAAGGAAGGGGTGTTAATTTCAAGTTGATCTATAGTGGTGGGAAAGACTTAGACATTCTACCCAGCAATAGCGATAAAGGTCTAGCGGTAGAGTTTTTACGGCAACAGTGGGGAATTGAGCCGGAACGGACAGTGGTTTGTGGCGACTCAGGAAATGACATTGCCTTATTTAGCGTTGGCTTTTCCCGAGGAATTATAGTCGGTAACGCCCGACCAGAACTTCGCAAGTGGTACGAAAACAACTCAGCAGATTACCATTACCTGGCTCAAGCTCACTGTGCAGGTGGTATACTGGAAGGTTTGAAATATTTTAGCTTTTTGAGTTAGCTTTTTGAGTTGTCAGTAATGATCGCCAATACTTAAGAAGTAGTTACAAGTTGCCGGTTTTTAGAGTTACAAGTTGCAGGTTAATCGAGTTACAAGTTGCAGGTTAATCGAGTTAACAACTTGCAGGTTGGTAGGTTGCAGATTAATCAAGTTACAAGTTGCAGGTTGGTAAGTTGCAGGTTATGCTCTCAACTATCCTTCACTATTTTCGTGGTGGAGTACAACCTTAAAGCAACCTTGGCCAATAGGCCACGCTACGCGAACAACCAAATAACCTCCCCTACTTCGGACGCCAAAGGCGAACAACCAAATCACCTTAAACCTTAAACCTTGGCCAATAGGCCACGCTACGCGAACAATCTTCAAGCAACCTTCAACCTTCAACCAACCTTCAACCTTCAACCAACCTTCAACCAACCTTCAACCTTTAACCAACCTTCAACCAACCTTCAACCAACTAACCTTCAACCTTAAACCTTCAACCAACCTTCAACCTTCAACCTTCAACTAATGATCAGCTATCTCAAGGGGACAGTAGCTAGCATTCAAAAAAGCACTGGTAATCGGGTCACTCTGATTCTAGATGTCAACTACATTGGGTATGAAATACAAATCACTCGCCGTTTGTCCCAGGAGTTGCCCGTAGCTTTATCGGAAAAAACCGTGCAAATCTTCACCCATTTGCAAATCCGGGAGGAGCAACAGGTGCTATACGGTTTTGCCTCAGCGGCTGAGAGGGATTTGTTTCGTCAGTTAATTAGTGTCAACGGTATTGGTGCTCAATTAGCGATCGCACTACTGGACACCTTGGGATTGCCTAATTTAGTCCAAGCGATTGTCACAGGTAATATTCGTGCCTTATCCAAAACCCCTGGTGTGGGTAGCAAAACCGCTGAACGCATTGCTCTAGAACTGAAAACGAAGTTGGCTCAATGGCATAAGGTATCGGAGGTAGAGTCCCCACTATCTGCTAATGGACTCTCACCAGGGATTCAGGAAGATGTGGAGATGACTCTTTTAGCTTTGGGATATGAAAATGATGAAGTGGCTCAAGCACTCCATGCTATTAGTGAGGATGTTCAGGTAGCTAAAAGCAAGAATGCGGAAGATTGGATTCGAGAAGCGATCGCTTGGTTGAGTCGCTGATGATGTTCCTGATCGCACCCAATATAGGGGTTCTAAATATAGCGGTTCCACGAGTGAGGTACATCTGGATCAGCGCTACTAGGGGGAGAGTGGGAATAGGGGGAGGAGGTTGAAGAAATTTGGGTTTACCTCATCCCACAACAGAACCGCTATAATCTAACCGAAACCTGAAACCTGAAACCTGAAACCTGCAACCTGCAACCTGCAACCTGCAACCTGCAACCTGCAACCTAATAAATTACCCTTCTAGTACGAAATCCTTTAAGAGTCTGGGGCAAAAAAGAACAATTTAGGGTTTTAGATTTTGGTAGATCGCAATCAAGACAATCGGGAGTAGAAGCTTTTACTCGTCTAGGAAACTTGACATGGAAGGTAGACCCCTTACCCACCTTACTCTCTACCGTAATCGTTCCTTGCATCAACTTGACTAAAGATTCTGTAATCGCCAGTCCTAAGCCGGTACCCGAGTACTTGCGAGTTGTAGTTTGATCAATTTGTTGGAACTCCTCAAAAATATGCTCTAAGTCATCCTGGGCAATTCCAATTCCCGTATCCCTAACAGTGAGCATCAGCCAGTCGGTGGAAATTTCCTTGACTACCACCTCTACCCTGCCAATTTCGGTAAACTTAATGGCATTGGAAACCAAATTGACCAAAATCTGCCGCAGGCGGAGGCTATCATTGATGACGATGGGATTTTTTAACTTGGTTTGGATATACAACTCTAAATCCTTCTGAGCGGCTAGGCAACGGAATTCATTGATGGTTTCTTTAATCAACCTGTCCAAAGGCAAACTTTCCAAGGTTAACTCCAGACAAACTGCCTCAATTTTGGACAGGTCAATCATATCCTTAATCAGAGTCAGTAGATGTTGAGCATTATTCACAATGCGCTCCATTATATCTGCTTGTTGGTGGGTTAAGGAGCCCTGACGCTGACGCAATAGGAGCTGGGAAAAGCCAATAATGGCATTCATGGGAGTCCGTAACTCATGGGATATCGTAGAAACAAACTGGGATTTCAACCGTGCTGCTTCCAACAATTGCAGGTTCTGTAGCTTGAGGGATGCATCTCTCATTTCCAGTTCCCGATTCTGGCGAGCCAGCATAGTGTTCTGAAACTCTAAACGTGCTTCTTGCTCCTCTAAGGCTTTAATCATGCGAGCATTATCAATTGCGATCGCAGCTTGTTCATTAATCATGCGAGCATTATCAATTGCGATCGCAGCTTGTTCACCCACTGCTGCTAGTAGATTCCGACCTGATTGGTCTAATGCCTCTGGGTCTTCCCAATTGCCAATAGCTAGTACTCCCAAGCGTCCTGCTTGCACAGACTCAATCGCCACAGCGTAAATAGCTGTAGGTACTTCCTCTTCCAGATGCCGCGAATCCCAAGCCTTGCGCTGAATTAACTGAGATTTGCCAGTTAAAAAGACTTGAGATAGTAACCCTTGCTCAAGGGGCAAGATGTCTTCCCAGTGCAACTTTTGTGTATCAATTCCCGCGTTCACCCTTAAGACTTCAGGGTTACCGAGAGAATTATTGAGAATGATGAAACAAAATTCAACCCCAGCAATCGCTTTAGCTACCTCCGATACCATCTCCTGCAAGAGATTTGGAAGGTTAGTCAGTCGTTGATTGAGGAGATTAGTCAACTGGTGTAGGGTTCTCAGTTGCTTTTGCTGTTCATTGAGAATTGTAATTGCCTGCCTGAGATGATCACTGGCCTGGTTTGCCTCTCGGTATAACCGCGCATTTTCAGTGGCTAGGGCAGCGCGACTAGCTAAATCTTCAGCCAACTTGACATCGATCTCATTGTAGCGGCGACCTGATTCACTCCTAACAAACCAAATTGAGCCCAAGATTTGTGAACCCATTCGTAATGGTACACAAATGTAAGACTTAATTTTCAATGCCTGTAACATCCTGAGATGGTCAGGATCATCAGCAGCAGCACTCAGGAATTGATCAGAAACCTCAAAATAGGCATCCGCACAACCTGTACGTAAAACCTTGCCGTTGCCATAGTCTTCATCCCCCTGGGGAGGGTAGCAACGGTGCAGTTCCCAAATCAACTCCTCTTGCTTTGGGTTAACATGGGCAACGGCAAGACGCTGGTAAGACTGGGGAGTATCATAGCTATCAACTCCCGATACCACATCAATGGCACACCAATCAGCAAAGCGAGGGATTACCAGCTGCACTAGGTTGTCCAATGTAGTCTGGTAATCGAGGGAAGCTGAAAGTACAGCAGAAGCCTCCGCCAGAAATCGCTGGGATTCTTCTGCTCGCTTCTGCTGAGTAATATCAGTAATTACACCAGACATCCGGAATGGTACTCCTTGATCATTCAACTGGGCTTTGCCACGAGCAGTACAGTAGCGATCTTCTCCAAAAGCACAGGGTAGGTTAAATTCTACATCCAGTTCAAGGTAATCTTGTTGGTAACTAGCCACCGCCTTAGTAACTTTGAGTAGATCTGAGCAATTTAGTAACTTAAATAAGAGATCAGGGGAAAAGTTATGGTGGTACTTCCCTATCTGTTCAGGCGACAAGCCAGTAATTTCATAGAAGCGGTCATTACAATACAGTTGTTTAGTCATCAGGTTCCAGTCCCAGATCCCGTCATTGGAACCTTCTAGCACCAAGCGGTAGCGTTCTTCGCTTTCTTTCAGCCGCTGATGAGCTACAGCTGCTTCCCGTTCTGCGCGGTAGAGGCGAACTGCATTAGAGAGGCTACGTAAGAGATTTTCTGGTGAGATTTGGCTTTTGGTCAGATAGTCCGATGCTCCAGATTTCATCAGCTCAACCGCAATTTGCTCATTAATTTGCTCGTTCCCCTGGTCACTCAACACAATCACAGGGACTTCAATGCCAGCATCACGGATTTCTTTAACCAGAGTCAATCCGTCCCCATCCGGTAAGTTATAGTCTAATAGAATGCAGTCCAAACTCCCTTGGGTCAGGGTAGAGTTAGCGCAGCGTGATGCGATGATCGACAAGGCGCTTTTGCTGTCAACTGCAACAGCTATTTTTACGGGTATACCCCCTCTGTTAAGAGCTTTAATTATGGCTTTGCAGTTAACTTCATCATCCTCTACGATCAGTAGTCTGATAATCTCGTCCATGATTTAGCGGTTGAGCTGTTGTCATTGGTTATTGGCTAATGATTAGTGGATAGTGGGTAGTAGCAGTTCTTGACTGACAACCGACACCTGAGGAGGCTAAGGAATTATATTGAGCCAAATCTATTGTTTAAGTTGAAGTATTGCTCAAATTTAGTCAACCTTACGGACTTGACAATCTCTCCACGTCGCTTTAGGAAGTATTGCTCAAATTTAGTCAACCTTACGGACTTGACAATCTCTCCACGTCGCTTTAGATTGTAGGATTCTACCTTACCTCGGTACTAGTCAGAGAGCTTCAGTAAAAATACCGATCTGACTAGGTGGAGGCAATCCCACGGTTGTGTAGTATCACCGAAACATTTGCCAAATCGATGAGAATCGACTAGGTATGAGTATACTTGTATAAAAACTCCCTTGATTAGTAATCTCACCCATCTAGGGAATGAACCCATGCTAATTTTCCAGTGGTATTTCCTGAGAAACAAACTCCCTTAGATAGATTTTTTAGGGGGTTTTACCCCCTATTGTATCCTGCTGTTGGATCAGGGAGCATGGGACGATCCGCAGATGAGCATAAAGAGTAGGATTTATCGGAATTGGTCATTTCGTGCTGGTGAGACTACCTTTGTTACTCAATAAGCCCATCGGATCTCAATCCTTAGGTGCCCTTGACCCATTAAGAATTAAATTCGCCAAGTAAGAGCGCACCTGTTGAGAATCTCCTCTAACCGTTGGAATGGGAAATCCTGCCAACCCCTATGACAAGTCGTTTTGGCACGACTAACCCCTTATACTCATAGAGTGTAAAGATTATAATAAGTAACTATCCATAGGTCCGCTCTTACTTGGCGAATTTAATTCGCCACGGGTTGCACCTCCTGTAACTTCTCAATAACTTTATATCTGATAGCGTAATAGTTTTTGACAAATGCTTTCATTCCAGCTAAATTTAAGTGATCGTTGCCAAGAGATAGTCTTTTGGAAACTCTATCCCAAAGTCATAAATATCTACAACTACCAATAGGTGGATATCATGATGATTTTTACCAAAACTTTACAAATTTACTCTAAAAATCAATAAACTATAAATCTCATCCCCCTAGACGTTAATGATGGGTAAAATTCGTGTGGCTCTCATTGAAGACCATGATCTGACTCGGATGGGTCTGCGAACAGCCCTCCAACAAAGCGGTGAAATTGAATTGGTGGGCGAAGCGGCCAATGCCACTGAAGGACTAAAGTTACTAGCGGAATCTAGACCAGATATCGGGATTGTCGATATTGGTCTTCCTGACATGGATGGAACTGAATTAACTAGACAATTCAAAGAGTTTCAAGCTAAACAGGATGATTCTCAACAAGATGATTTTCCCACCAAAATTATGGTACTGACCTTGCAGGATGATGAAGAAGCCGTACTAGCCGCTTTCGCCGCTGGTGCCGACTCTTACTGCATGAAAAATATCACCTTTGATCAATTGCTAGAAGCTCTGAAAGTGACCTATGAAGGTAATGCTTGGATTGATCCAGCCATTGCCAGGATTGTACTTGAGCAGATCAAACCAAGCAAAGACACTCAGCCTACTGAAGCTAGTGAAACGATAGCTATCCATGCTGCTCCCAATGAATACAATCAAATGATTGAAGCTTATCCTTTAACGGAAAGGGAATTAGAGGTTTTGCAGTTGATTGTAGAAGGTTGCAGCAATGCTGTGATTGCCGAAAGGTTATATATCACTGTGGGAACTGTCAAAACTCATGTCCGAAATATCTTGAATAAACTCTGTGCGGATGACCGTACCCAAGCAGCTGTCCGTGCCCTCCGCTCTGGCTTAGTTATTTAAGATTATACCAGAAAGTAACTTTTTACAGTTATAAGGTTAGTTGGTTGAAGGTTCTTAGGTTGAAGGTTAGTAGGTTCAAGGTTAGTAGGTTCAAGGTTAGTAGGTTGAAGGTTAGTAGGTTGAAGGTTCTTAGGTTGAAGGTTCTTAGGTTGAAGGTTCTTAGGTTGAAGGTTCTTAGGTTGTTCGCCCTAGGGGTCCGGTGTAGGGTAGGTTGAACATTAGAGCCTTAACAACTCAAAGCCGGATGTATAATTGGCAACCTGTAACGTAAGCACTCAGCTATCAGCTATCAGCTATCAGCCATTAGCCTTGGCCAAAGGCCACGCTACGCGAATGGCTGACGGCTGACGGCTGACGGCTGAATGCTTACGCTGTAACTGGCAACCTGTAACCTTCAACCTTCAACCTTCAACCTGTAACCTGTAACCTGTAACCTGTAACCTGTAACCTGTAACCTTCAACCTGTAACTGGCAACATTCAACCTTCAACCTTCAACCAACCTTCAACCTTCAACCCAAATCACTATCAAGGTCTACCTTGCTGCCATCTAGCGATCGCTTCTTGGGCAGCCTCATAGTAAGGGGTATCTTTTGGAACTAATTTTGCTGTGTTAATCGCTGAAAGAAACTTGCCTCGCGATGCACGGGACTTAGCAATCAGATAAATCTTATCGCTAGCTTGAGCAATTAACGCTTGTGCTGTGGCATACTTAGGTTGACCCGGTGGAATCTTACGGAGGGTTGCGATCGCACGATTATAACTAGATGCTTGATTGCGTTGGACTTGTTTGATGGCTGTTTGGATAATCTGTTGATTCTGCGACTTCTGTTGGGAGAGAATCTGCCACTGTTTAATAGCATTGTTAGCCAAAGGATAAACAGAAGGGTGATCTTGAGGAACTAGTTGGGCAGCTGCGATCGCTCCTTCAAAATCACTTTTTTTTGCCCGTTTCTTGGCTAGAGCCAGAATTGAATGACTCCAACGAGTGATATATTGTTGTGTCTGCTCATAAAGAGGATCCCCAGGTTTCACCTGACGGGCAATTGCGATCGCATCACTATACACAGATGCCTGCTTCGGTTCAACTAACTGTCTTGCCTGGTCCAAAGCTGCTTGATTCGCCTTAATCCGACTCGGTTCCCCCGATTTCTGTGCCTTAGTTTCCAGGGATTTACTCTTGGAATTTGGCAAGGGAGCTGGAGTTGCCTGGGATGTTGACGCTGTAGGTAATGTTACTGGGGAGTTCCTGACCTTGGTAGTTTCTGGTAATTTGGTAGTTAATGTGGTCGTCTGTGTGTTTTTAATCATCTGTTGACTAATTAAGCCTTCCTGGTTACGGACAACAGTTAGGCTTACTAGTCCTAACAACAAAGCTATACCACTACCCCAAAACAACCATTCTCGCCATGACGATAACTCTTCTGTATCAGTTTGAGGCTGGCTGTCTGAATAAGAAACTAAAGCTACTGAGTTAGATGACTCCTGGTTTGAGCTGTCAGTGTTAGTGGGTAAAGAGCTATTTTGATTAAGCTTTACCACCGATAAAGGTTTTTTGGCAAATTCACTCTCAAGATTCTTTTCATCTTTAGAAAGAACTACCTTGGTAGCTTCTGAGTCAGTGCTCGGGTCAGCCCATTGATTTTCTGGTGGTGAGCTTGCCCCTTCAGGCCAAATTTGTTGTTGTCGATACTCCTGTAAAGGAATCACCGTCAGAGGAATCTGAACTGGTCGCCAATGGTGTTGGCTCAACTCCGGTAGGCGCTCCCTGAGATACTCGTCAAGATTCTCAAGGGTAATCTCAGTATGATAGTAACCCAGTGCTTCTAGAAGTGCTGAGGTGAATAAGCCATTCCCTAGAGCGGCAGCTTCGTGAGAAAACTGGTTGAGTTGACTAGAAAGTATCAGGGAAATATCCATTTTGTAGGCTAATTCCACTGTTTCAGCACCAACTGGTTCACCAGATGGCATTCCCGGTGAGCGGTTTATGTCTAACAATACCAGGATTTTATTGCCCCCCATAGTCTTGAGAGAAGAAAACAGGCATTCTATTGGTATACCTGTTCCTGGAATATCATCTGGATTGCCATCAATCGGCATGAGGTAGTCAACTTTATCCCAACTGACCCCGCAGCCACTGAACAAGAACCAACGCCAACTTTCTGGAGAACCTGGACTCTGGCGAATCCTGTCGAGGCATCTTAAAATATTTTCTCGGTTGGGGTAGGTTAAAAAATCATCAATCGGTGGTGAACTATCAGTTAATAAAAGAAACTCAGTGGGTTGCAGATGAGCTTGGTCTACAAAAAACCCTTGTAGTCTTTGAGCGTCTGCTTGACCATAGTTTAGAGGTTGTAAGAACTGATAGCGGTTGATGCCAATTGCTATACCAGCGTAATTTGCCATTTACCCCATACCCTAGCGGCTGAAACTAGTAGATTTTATGCCTATATATGCCTAATTTTATTACTATTGCTGTAGTTTACCCTTACACTTAAATTCTAATCTAACCCTGTTAAGCTTAACCTAACGGCTTCACTTTATTAATTAATTAATTATAACAATATCGAACCTAGTCCACCTTTCAAGGCTCTTGAAGTAGTTTTTGTAAATCTAGTTTCTGTCAAGATTTTCCTTCATCATGAATCTTTTCCTTTTTTGGCCTAATCAGAGGATATAATAGTATGTTGTCCAAATTAATCCGGCTATTGGTATTGCCCGGCTTAGTAGGGGTTAGTTGGCTGACTACAGTTGCCATTGTTCCCCAAAGCGCGGAAGCCAAGACAGCTCGTATTAATGTTACCCTCAATCGTGAGCCTGACGAAACTTACCAAGGCTTTATGCGGCGTGCTGAAGTAGTTGCTAGAGCAGCAGCTCAACGCAGCTTCGATAGTGACATATTGACTACAAAGGTAGCGATTACTATTCTAGGGCAAAATCAAGGAGAAATCGCCCCAGTCCTGTTGTTAGAAGTCAGCCGTCCATCCTGGAAAAGACGACCGGATGCCAAGTATTGGGCAACTTACTTTCCCAATACCCAGTTCCTACTGCGAGTTGAGGAACCTGATTTTTCTGCTCAAAGTCAGCCACAGTCCCTGGAACCAGCTCCCCCAAGTCCTGAGCCACCGCCACCAAACAACCAGGTCCCTGAGCTACCACCACCTGAAAACCAGGCTCCTGAGCCACCACCAGCCAACAACCAGGCTCCTGAGCCACCACCAGCCAACAACCAGGCTCCTGAGTCACCGCCAGCAAACAACCAGATAGAAGACCGAGATACAAGACAATGAATTGAACTTCCCCATCCGTCGCAGGAATGGGGATTCTATGGCACAACCTAATTGGCTGTTATCGACCTGGGCGTAACTTTCCCCTGCACGGTCGGTAGCTGAGTAGGGTCAATACCCAGTGAGACCCTTACTTTTTATATTAACACTATTTGAGAGGAAAAATTCATCCTCGACCTAAGAGGACGGGGTATTCTTTTCCCTCTCAAACTCTCCCACTCTGATAAGATAGAAAAGCTGTCTAACAATTTAAATAATTTACACTTATGGCTGTTCCTAAGAAGAAAACCTCAAAATCCAAACGGGATAAACGTAAAGCTAACTGGAAGCGCAAAGCACATCTGGAGGCACAAAAAGCCCTCTCTCTCGGTAAAGCAGTCCTGAGTGGGCGTTCTACCTTTGTTTATCCAACAAAGGAAGAAGAAGACGAAGACTAGGTTTACTCCTCCCCACCGAGCGATGACGGCGTATCGCTGATTTTTACCATGGTTCGGGTGGGTGAGGTATCACGAAGACAACGCGCTATAGGCCCTGCTGCCCTAATACCTCTGACGACTTTTGGGTCTCCAAGCTACTTACCTAGCTTAATAGATCTGAAGCTAATACTGAAGCTAGGCGTGATAGTCCTGACTCATCAAGGAGTGCTGTCTTGTGAGCGCCGTTAATAAATTTTCAAAATTTTCTAGCCTAATTATCAGTATCCTGGTCAGTATATACCAGGGAAAGTCCAACCCTCAACCCCTACCGGACAACTGTCTGAGGTCCGGATAGGTTGCTGGGTATTTAACTGGCATATCTAAAATTGATTTCTGTTCGTTAACTGTTGGTGGTTAACAATTAACAGAAAATCATGAGTCGGGCTGTGGCAATTAGATGTATCACAGCTTAATACCATTGAGTTTAGTTTCAAGTAAGTGCCAGACAATTTACCAAACATGTTAATTGTTAAATTTGGTAACTCAATTTGGCAACTCAATTTGGCAACTCAATGGTCAAGTAACCAAGCATAATTTAGTAACTCACCAATAATTGCCCAATGATAAGAAAAATTTTAATATCTGTAGCTGGTCGGGGACTGTGTGAAGAAATGTTCAATATGTTGGCCGAAATTCCTGCCATACAACAGGCATCGGTCACAGTCCTACATGTGGTGCCTCCTCAAGTCACGGCTGAAGCCATGTCAGCTAAGTTAGAAGAGGGGGGTAAGATTTTAGCAGATGCGGTCAAATCCTTAAAGGTTGACCCCAGCCGAATCACGCCCAGACTCAAACAGGGAGACCCTAAAAATATCGTTAGCGAAGTGGCAGACGAAGAAGAAACCGACCTGATTATTATGGGTTCGAGAGGACTAACTCGCCTAGAAGCGATTTTGGAAAACTCCGTTAGCCAATATGTGTTCCAATTGTCCTCCCGCCCGATGTTGTTGGTCAAAGACGATGTCTACGTCAAACAAATCAGACGGATTATGGTCGCAATGGATAAATCTGATGCTGCTCAAAATTCCTTCGAGTTGGCTCTATCCCTAGTGCGAGACATGAAGAATGTTCAACTATATCTAGCTCGTGTCATTCCCGAAGCCAAACCTGATCAAGTGATGAGCAATGCTGAAGCAGACCCAGTTCTCGCAGAGGCAGCAGCAAAAGCGAAAAGGCTTGGTGTTTCTTACCGTTGTGTTCTAAGTGGCGGTAAGCCCGGACCAGGAATCTGCGAGTTAGCAGAAGACAAGAACATCGACTTGCTGATTCTCGGTTCTCCTGACCGTCGCCCTTCTATGGCCAAGAGTTTAGTAGATTTAGATCGATTACTGGGGAATTCCTTGTCAGACTACGTCAGAGTCAAGGCTAACTGCCCAGTGTTGTTATCACGCACAGCTACTTGAAGTAGTCAGTTATTAACCATTAGTCATTAGCCATTAGTCATTAGCCATTAGTATTGCCAGTAAACCTCTTGTTGGTTACATGTTGCTTAAAAAGGGTTCATGATCAAGGTTTAATGACAAAGGGTTAATGACTAATTATTTAAACTTCCACCTACTTGAGATTTCACTTACTTTAGTGGTGGGAGGGAGACTCGTAAATCCGGTAATCGCTGATCATCCCGCCTACTTTAGTGGCGGGAGAAGTGAACTTAACCGTTCTTTAATTGGAATTAATTAGACAACGTTATACAAGGTTATACAAAAAATTCCTTGGACTTTCATGCTGGGAAGAATCCCACCCTGACCTTTGGCTAAGGAGCAATGCTTGCGCGTTTGGTACAGGCGTGGGGATTATCACCAGATCAGCTAACTAGTTTCCTGAGCCTTCACGGCTCGCGGTTTGGATATAAAGAATTAGCAGGAAAACCGCAGGCACCAGCACAAACAGGATGCTGGCAACAAACCCTAGATCGTTAACTTGCATGATTATTAGTTCCTCTAAATCGTTTTTAACCCACCAGCTATAGGATACCATTAACACGGCTGTTCACGAAGCGTCGCCTTCGGCGAATCGAAATAGAACATGGAAATTGAAGCCTGGCAGGACGAAATCAGGGTAATCCTAGATAAGCGCGTTGATCATACTTGTGAGGTACAGTCAATTGTCTTAGCTGTATTCCCTACTCCCTACTCCCTCGCCTTTGGGCCACGCTACACGAACAAACCCAGGACAAAAGCACCTCACCCATTTGATAAATGCTATAAACCCTAAGTACACCTCTATATTTCTATATCTCTATACAAGGAGGGGGAATTTAGGTTACAATCCCTCGCCAGCTAGCCCTTAAAATCCCTTGCTATGGTTAGATGGCAGCAGATGGGGATTTGCTCTTAAGGGTTGGTTTAGTTTTCACACTCACAGGTCCATTCACCAAGACTTGACAGGCTAATCGGTAAGTATCAGGCTTTTTCTTGAGTTTCCGATTTTCTACCTCAGTTCTAGGGGATAGATTTTCTATCCCTGCCACAATTTCCACAATACAGGTACCACATTGACCATAACCGCCACAGTTCACCAGCTTTCCCCGAAATGTGTAGAGATCTATGCGATTTTGCAGCATTTTCTCTCGTAAGTTCGCTCCATTGGCAGCAATGACCTCTTGGTCTTCCTTGACAAATTTGATATTAGCCATGATTTGTCCCAAGTCTGATCTTATTTTCTCATATGTATTTCTATCTTATTAAGGAATGTTAAAAAAATAAGCATCCCTGGTGAATGGTTCATGGCAAACTTAACCATGAACCATTAACTGTAAACCATATGAGGTAATCTGTCTATTTAGTTTTGAGGGTTAGGGCAAGGTTAATGGTATAGCGCTACGCGCAAGGCAAAAGGCAAAAGGCAAAAGGCAAAAGGCAAAAGGCAAAAGGCAAAAGTTGACTATAACAGCTTTCCAGCTTGTATCAATGTCAAACACCTTAATGGGTAGTGCTATATTACATATTTTTTAGAGGTTACTCCTTAACGCCTAATACCTAGAGTCTAATACCTAGGGTCTAATACCTAGTGCTTAATACCTAGTGCCTAATACCTAGTGCCTAATTAGGACAAGTCTAGTTTACCCCTTAATTCAATTTTGATGGAATACTAGGGAATATCACTAACTTTACTGTCTGGTAGATTACTCACTGCCCGTTGCAGGTTGGCCAGAGCGCGGTTATAGCCCAGAATTGCAGTAAGTTGGTTAATCCTAGCCCGGGTAAGGGCGGTTTGCTGGTTAATTACGTCGGTTTGGGTACCAACTCCTGCCTGAAATCGTAACCGAGCTAGCCGGAGGCTCTCTTCTGCTACTTCTAGGGCAAAGGATGCCGTTTCAATACTCTCTTCATTGGAGTTTAATTGAGAATAAGCTTGTTCGATCTCAAAGCGTATTTGATCCCGTTGGTTCGCAAAACTGCTTTCAGCTAAAGCAACATCAATATCTTCCTGTCTTGCTCTGGCCATCGCTGCTCCGCCATCAAAGAAATTCCACTGCAATTGTGCCCCTACCGAGTAACCATCAGCAGAACTAAAAGTATCATTGAAGTTATCCAATAGGTTGATTTGACCAAATACACTCACCTGAGGCCTGACTGCAGCCAGAGCAATGGTGCGCTGTTCCTTGTTGATCTGTCGTTGCACCAGTTGCTGTTCCAACTCAGATCGGTTTTTATAAGACAGGATCAGGCTCTGTTCTAGAGATAAATCCCAACTTCCAGCAATTTCGATGGGATCTGCTGCAGTAATTTCTGCGGATTGAGATAAGTTTAATAACTCCGCCAGCTGTCGTCGGGCAATACGTTGGTCACTCAGAGCGTTGGTCAACCCTTGAGAGTCATTGGCTAGCACAACCTGTTGTTGCAAGACCTCAAATCGGGTGCCTAAGCCAGCTTGTTCTAGTAACTCCGTATCCCTTAGAATCTGAGCGGACTCGGTGACTGCCGCTTGGGAAATCTCAACTAGAGCATCATTCTCTTGTAAATTGTAATAGGCAAGGGTGACCTGAAGTCGGATCTCTTCAGACAGGCGTTCTACCTCCAGCTGCTGCAACTTTAGCTGTTCCTCCGCTAGCCGGACTTGTGCTGGTCTTTGCCCACTAGTGTATAGGTTATAATTTAAGGTTAGGTCTGCAGTCAAACTTCCTGACGCCCCGGGATTTGGAGGCAGAAGTTCTGGTGGCAGAGGCTCTAGACCGTTAGCTTCACGCTGTTCGCGAATCTGGTCACGTTGTGCCTGACCACTTATCTGGTCTCCTGCACTTTGTGCATATTGAATTTGCGCAGTTGTTGTCAAAGTGGGGTACCAAGCGGTTAAGGCTTCTTGGAGAACGAACTGACTACGTTCCAAGGTCAGTTGTGCTTGCTGTAATTCCTGATTATTACGCTTTGCCAGTTCTATGGTCTGTTGCAGGGTAATGGGCTGTGTGATATCTATCTGGACTTCCTGGCTTTGGGTAGGAAATGATAAAGGATTGGGGTCAGGATCAAGAAACTCTGGCGCTGAGGTTCCAGCGGTTTGTGACGTTCCAGAGGTTTGTGACATTAACTCAGGGTTTTCCCCTGTAGCAGATTGAACCACCGTATCCTCACCAACTTCTACGGATTCCGATGGCGCTGCTAGCTCAGCCACCGCAGGAATCGACTCCTCCTGCTTTGGCTGATTAGTTGGCGCTGCTAGGAGTTCAGCCACCGCAGGAATCGACTCCTCCTGCTTTGGCTGGTCAGTAGGCAGGATGGTTTGATCAATAATTTCTTGGACTAATTCTGCTTGTGAGGGTGAGGAATCTACAGAGGGAATAGACTCCTGTTGCTCTGGTTGATTGGAAGCTGGGGTAGTGTTATCCATGACTTCTACCACTAGCTCCCCTACCTCCGGGTTTGGGGCTGCTTCTGTTAGGGATTCTTGGTTAGGTGTAGCTACTGAGTTACTCTGAGGCTTAGTAAGTGATGGTAAATCTTCTGAGGCTCCGGATTCCATGCCGCTCAAGGCAATTGCCGTCCCCACACCCACAGCTAATATATAACGAAAACTTGGCATAGATTTTACAGTTGATTTTTAGTCTTAGCAGAACTACTTCTCTTGCTCAATTTAGCAACCAATGGCAGGATAATGGCTTGCTATTGGGTTTAGCAAAGGAATATTCCCGGTTTGCATATCTAAATCAGGATTGAGCCTCAAATTGCCATTTTTTATAGGAGTTGCTCTTTAACAAGACTTTATTATAGTGGGCAATGGCTTCACAGTATCCTCATATTGGCAATTTTCTGTTGCAAGGAGAAAAGTGACTAGATGCGATCGCTTTTAGCGGAAGCTGAGGCCTTTGGCCACGCTACGCGAACGCTTCATCGCATAACCCCTAGAATAATCTCTCACACATTTCAATTGTGAATAGGGGCTGATCGGGAGATCGGGAGATGGGGAGATGGGGAGACTGGGAGATCGGGAGATGGTAGACCGGCTTTTGCACACGATATCGGGTTAATCGGTTAAATTCTATTACTGAGCCGATGCTCTAGTATCAGGAAGTGGGCTCAATTAGGGTAAAACTATTGTTTTTTGACCTTAGCTTAGATTGGGATTGAACAGCCCGAGAGGTTTTCCAGTCTGCCACACTACCAAAGCATTATCTCCGTTTTTGTGACGATTACTTGATGGTCAGGGTTAGTTGTGTTCCAAGGGATTTGCGATCGCATTCTCTTGCTTACTATCTATTCTGCATTTAAAAATTAACCAAACTGTGTATGCCTAAGGTCTATAGCTAAGGATTGACAGTGGGATAATGTTCTTTCTTGAAAAAAGGCGTTAGCAATCGGTAAATATATCTTCCTCCAGTCAAACCACCTAAGTTGTCACAAAAAGAAGCAGACATAAAAATTAGTTACCCATGGAGCTGACGGGGGGACCTAGGGATTATAGCCCTTATGTAGCAAGGGATACAGCAGAACAATAAAAAAAAAGATAGGTCAAATATAGTAAGCCTGACCTACCTACCAAAAATGATAGCGAAACTATACCAAAAAATCCTACAAAATCAGCTGCATCACAACAGGTATTTGTTAGTGACCTTAGTCGTTGCCAGCCTACAACTACTCCGACAGGTCAAACTAGAAGTGTTAGCTCAAGCGCTGCCGTTACCTATTTTGTTTGAGAGTCGTCGAAAAAAATTACGTCGGTTTTTTCGGCTCAAAAAGTTTAATATAGTTTCCATCTGGTTTCCCTGTGTAAGTGCTCTGCTATAAGAGATGTTTAAGCCGAATGATAAAATATATTTGGCGATAGACCGCACCAGCTGGGGTGTGATTAATATCTTGATGGTTAGCGTCATCTATGATCATCGCTCCTGGCCGATTTACTGGGAATTATTGGATAAAAAAGGCAGCAGTAATTTTGATGAGCAAACAGCTGTTTTGAGTAAAAGTTTTGGCTTACTATCCAACTATAGAGTGGTAGTGTTAGGGGATTGACCTTTGGTCACGCTTCGCGAACGGGAATTTTGTTCACCCAAACTGGGCAACTGGCTGAGATTAGAGGGTGCATACTTCTGTTTGAGACAGAAATCTAACACGCTTGTTTGTCACGATACTGAGATGGAACAAAAGTTGAAAGACTATGGTCTTAAGCCAGGAGTAAAGCTGTTTATTAAAGACTGTCAGGTGACCAAAAAAAAAGGATTTGGGACATTTATATAGCCGGGAAGTGGAAGGGAAAGTACCAGGAATTTAATACGAAAGAACCCTGGTATATTTTGACTAACTTTGATGATGTAGATACAGCTATTGTGGCCTACCAAAGACGATTTTCAATTGAGGAAGCGATGCAGCGCGGTCTTGGGGAGGCAGCGCGGTCTTGGGGGTTCCCCCCATGAGCGACTGCCGTGGTTTCCCCCATGAGCGACTGCATCAAGACAATGTTTAGAGATTTCAAGTCGGGAGGCTATAGTCTTGAAGGGTCTAAGCTCACAGGTGAGCATCTCTCAAAATTGATGATTGTTGTGGCGATTGCCTATACCAGTGCCATGATTCAAGGGCGACACATTAAGCAGATGGGAATTCAAAAATATGTAGTCAGGCCTGAAACTCAATCAAGTGGACAAAGGCGACATAGCGGTGCGACCCAAGGGCGATTTACTCGCCCATTGGAAAGCGCACCGTCTGCTTTTTATGTTGGCCAACATCAGCATTCGTGGCTTCGCTTAAGGGGATTGTGTCAACAAATAGTGGACGAACTTTTGCAAATTAACCGTCGTTGGCTCAACTATTACAAGAAGGGTGAGCGGGCTATACAGTTAGCACTGTCTACATTATAAGCTTTATGTCCCCCTGTCAGCCCATGGAGACAAAAATTATAAATCAAAAGATTTTTTAATAATTAGTTTGATTGATTACGTTGATATTAGTTATAATCGATTATTATTTGTTATGCTTTTTTAGGTATTTATCTAATCTGTTAACTATTGGCTAAAAAGCCAGGGCTATTTCATTCTAAATAGGTCTTTGAGTGTGTTAAGGCATTAACCAGCCCGACCCTGGGCTTGAGCCATATTTTGAAAACCATTGTCCCGATCTAAATTCAGAGGCAAAGTTGCGTGCCAGTGCCCAAAGAAGTACGCCTAGGTGGGGTACGAATCCGTGAAGCATCTTCCCCTTGAGTCACCGATACGGACATAATGCACTTTGTTCTCCACTCCCCAATAGCCTCGAATCCGTTTGGCAAAAGCGTCAGCCGTATCGATAAATGGGCCTTGCTCACCCAAGGAATGGTATAATAAAAAGAAAACCATGCAATGCCCTAATTGTCATAGTAACAAAACTCATAAATACGGTCATCATAGAGGAAAACAAAGATATAAATGTAACGACTGTGGGCGACAATTATTAGAATTTAAAAATCCTCGTGTTTACGACGAAAAAATTAAATCGATCTGCCTAAAAATGTATCTAAATGGCATGGGATTTAGAGGTATAGAAAGAGTAACTGGTGTTAGCCATACTACTATAATAAGTTGGGTAAAAAAAATTGGTTCAGAGTTACCAAATTTATCTTTAACCGAAGAAATACCCGAAGTAACTCAAATAGATGAGCTACAAACTTTTGTAAAAAAAATTTGGGTGTGGGACGAAACCTTAGGCTTTATGTAAAAATAACTTGAACATTTTTGCTCTTGGTGAGATAATGAAAATATATTCAATTTGATCAGGGGGTAACATCAGCCCTCATGCATATTACTCTATAAGGCTTATTGGCCCATGACTCCTACTCGATACAGTGGCAAATTGACCCTCCTTTCATGGTCTTGATGCAAAGGTCGAGTGGGGGAAACCCGACTCGGCGGACTGCATCGGTTTGATGAAGCTCCGAACCGTAATAACATAGTCCAAGCTCTGTCCAACGGCAGCATGTATATTTGGGAAGCTTATGGGGTGAACTCCTTACCCAGTAAGGAGTTCAGCTTGCCTGTCGCCATCCCAGATTCAATGGATACATTGAAATGCCTAATAATCTGGTTATTGACAAGATTCGAGAAAAGTATAATTCCTTATTACCTTATTTAAACGAGAAAACTCGTCGTATTTGGGCAGCAACCGAAGCTCGAAGCTTGGGGTGGGGGGGTATTACTCTAGTGGCTATTGCCACAGGTCTTTCTCGCACTACCATTCATGCCGGAATCAGGTTACTAGGGAGCAAAGAGGGGAAAAAACGGAGAATGACTCTGGTAGAATTAGGAGTAGTGGGGGTGGCAGAAAACTACTGGAATAACAAGACCCCATGCTATTATCAGACTTGGAATCATTAATAGAACCGATGACAAAAGGAGATCCAGTATCACCTCTTAAATGGACTTCTAAAAGTGTAGTCAAACTAGCTGAAGCTTTAAATGCGGGTGGACATAGAATTAGCCCCAAAAGTGTTTACAATTTGCTGTTAAATCTTGGTTACAGTTTACAAGCCAATCGGAAAACTCGTGACGGCTCATCTCACCCTGATCGAGATCAGCAGTTTTTACACATTGCCAACCAAGTTAAAGAGTTCCAGTTACAGAAAGAGCCAGTAATTTCTGTAGATACCAAGAAAAAAGGGCGTTGCATTACTGTGGGATGATTTAGAGTTTTTTTCGATAGCGATCGCTTCAGAATCAAACCCAAATGTTAAACTGAAATTAATTGAGAAATATTTTGGTTTTTGAGATAGTAAATCAGGATCTTTATTGACAAATCTAACATTTATTTTTACTTATAATAACAAAAAGTTTGACGATGTAATCGCGCTAGATAATGACGCAAACGACTATTCTCTCCTTCGACCCTTGTCATTGATGTTTTACTAACGATCTGGTCTCCATCTGGAATAAATTGAGGGTAAACTTTATATCCATCTGTAATCCAAAAATAGCAATTCCAATGCTTAATTTTTGGGAGCATCCCATTTTGGAAAAAAGAGAAAACTTATTCGCAATTAATAATCGCGAATAATATCCCGACTTAGATATCTTCTTGCTCGGAGTCGAAAGAAATATCTAATAAGCTATTTTTAAGAGAATCAATCGTTTTTTGTAATTCGGAAACTATGGTTCTTCTGGCTACAGCCATCACCCCGGCAACATGGGCTTCACTTCCAGCCTTCCCCAAATGCTTATATTTACTTAACTTGGGCGCTTTACCTGTGGTTGTGAAGGAGGGTGAACTGGCTTGTAATTTGTAATACCAGTAGGCTTTTTGGGGCTGTCGAACTTGATAACGCGCTACCCAGACACCTGACGGGGCGAGTTCTCCTTGACCCTCGAAGAAATTTTTGTAGGTTTCGAGACTAGCAATTGCCGTCTGTAAACGAGTTATTCTCTCTAGTTTATCTTGTGGTGACTTACTGGAAACTCTTCTGCCCATTTATCTAAATCTCCATCAAAATATATTCGCGATTATAACTCGCGAATTGGACCCCCAAGGATTTTTAAGTGCTTAAATAGCTAGCTGACCGTTCAAATAAGCACAACGAAGTTGTAAGATATTAGCCACATTTTCTCTTAGCCACTGGGCTCCAGTTAGTTTAACACGGTGGCTTATTTGTTTGACGGCTGATTCCACAGCTCCGCTGCCAATTGAACAAATTTGTTCCCGTTGAAACCATTGATAATTGATTAACCTTTGACGGTGCTTGTTAAGATAGCTAAGAAAGTTCGTTCCTCCCACGGGCTGAACCGACTTCAACAACTTCCGAGCCTCGGATACCTGTCCCATCCACAAGTAAGCCTCTAACTGTTCTTTGATGGATTTTTTCGTTTCTATTTTATGCAGGTTTTCGGTTAGGTGATACCAGTCCAAGATTTCAATCCTATCCTTAGTCTCTCCAATTTCAGCAAATATGTTCCAGATTCCATCATGTCCATCTCCTAAGCAGTACAAGGGCGAGGTTAATGTTTGACTATTTATCCAATCCGTTAAAGATAGGTGATCTTGAAAGAAGGCTCCGTAATAAATCCCTTGTAAACGGGCTGTTTTGTATTCTTGCCAAAAAGTCGGTTCTCAAGCAAGCTTTTGTCCTCAGACGAATTTTCCCCCCATCAACACTTATCTCGGATAACCCAAGTTTTAGATCAGGAAGTGGTAGGTCAATTTGGTTCACTTTGCGTTCCCGTAGCGTGGCCTTTGGCCAATGATGAGTGGAGTGACCGACTTTTAGCCCAGTTAACAGATACAAGTCACTCTCTGCATTTTGATAAGATTCATTGGCACTTAAGAGGAGACAGCATTTTTCCAGCAGAGGACTATGGCGTGTATAGGCTTCTATCCCTAAAGCATCTGCTTGTTTTTTCGTAATCTTCAGTTTTCCCAAGCAGCTTTTTAGGGTTCGGATTTTTCCTCGTCGGGTTTGGGTCTTTTTGGTGATAAAAAAAGGGCAATTTTGGGACTGACGTGTTCTAGAACCTGCTCTCTAACTGCAATTTCGATATCTGCTAGGTTTTCCAAACTATCCGTGTCAGTATTGTTATAAAGGATCTCACTGGCTCGTTTTAAACAAGCTTCCAGTTCTTCCCGTTCGGCTCTGGTCATGATCAAAGGGTATGAACATCTACCTCTCTATTATGCCAGGGTACATGTATTCCAGCTCTCTACTGATTTAATTCGCGATTATAAATCGCGAATTAAATCAGTACCTATTCCTTTCTTTTTTCCAAAATGGGATGCTCCCTAATTTTTTACCATAATTTTTTAAAAGTTTTGGCACTGCGGTCTCCTATTACATATTCTAAAATCTCCGAGTAATCCTTGTTTAAAGCTGTCCAGACCCAAATTTTAGTTTTTTTTTGCTATAAATGTTTGCAGTTTATCTAGTTGATCTACTTGTGGTGTTTTGTAATTTTTATGATAATCATGTAGCTGATTACCAATCTGCTTCACCCAACGAATTACTGTATTATGATTGACTTTAGTAATCCTTTCAATAGCCCTAAAACCATTCCCATTTAGATACATATTTAAACAGTATTATTTAACTTTTTTATAATAACCTAATTTTTAATAATACTCAATAAATTGGCGACCACATCTCTTACATTGATAATTTTGTTTACCCCTTATCTGACCATTTTTATAATACTATTATACTGATATTTCGGGCAATTTATACTCATTTATTTCAGGATAGTGCGCGCATATTAACTTTTTTATTAATTATAAATTATCCCATAATCATGGAACGCCGAAAAAATAATTAATTAATTGGCGACTTGAAAAACCCAGGAAGGGAGTGGTGTGAAAAGCAACATCCCCAAGAAGTAAAAATACATGATTTTGTAGACCCGGAATTATGAAAAGTCATTCCTTACGGAGTTTATGACAAAACCTATAATCAAGGCTGGGTAAATGTTGGTATTGACCATGACACCGCTGAATTTGCTGTCTTCTCAATTCGTCATTGGTGGTATTCCATGGGACAACAACTTTATCCCAACAGCCAAAAGCTAATGATTACAGCGGATTGTGGCGGAAGTAATGGTTATCGTTGTAGCAGTTGGAAATTGAAGCTACAAGAATTAGCCACAGAGATAGAAAGAACCATTTATGTAAGTCATTTTCCTCCTGGTACAAGTAAATGGAATAAAATTGAGCATCGTTTATTTTGTCATATTACCCAGAATTGGCGAGGTAGACCCTTAACAAGCCATGAGGTCGTGATTAATTTAATCCGCAATACTACCACAAAACAAGGGTTAAAAGTTGAAGCACGCTTAGATGAGAATCCCTATCCAACAGGGATCAAAGTGACAGACCAAGAAATTAATGCCATTGCCATTGAGCGAAACTCTTTTCATGGAGAATGGAACTATGTAATTAAGCCTCTTTCTCGGGACTAGATTGTTAAAGTTATTTTTACATGACTCCTTAGAGAGGGTCGCCTTATTTCATATAACTTAAAATTATTACCCATAACCTGTCGCTATAAAGGCGATCCTCTCTTACGGTAACTTCAAAGGACAGCCGCTAACAAGCACTATCCCGGGATTTTAACATTTATAATTGGTGATCGTAGTTCTGAAACTTTTAAAAAGCTTTGGAATCAAATCAAATGTTGGCATAGCTTTTGGTATTCGACTGATAACTCTATTGTTTATCAACTATTTATTGATGATATTAATCATATACGTAAAAAAACTTATATGACGAGAATATCAAGGGGAAACAAGATAGCTATAAGCTAGACTGTATAAGGGATAGCGCCTTAATTTCCTTGTGATAATAAAGGCTTTTGTGAGGTTTAATATTCGTAAGCATTCAGGTGTAGGGATTGACAAAGTCACCCCACTCACTTCAAAAGCGGAATCAGAGACAATTCGTGAGAACGCTGCCTGACTGCTAAGGACACAGCCTGACTCAGGAACTTTATGGTATTACGCCCTTGAGCACGACAAGATTGAATCACACGTCAATATTGTTGCTGAACGCTCAAACCCATTCCAGGAGCGAGACCCCCCTGCGACTTTACGCTTAGTCACTGCCAAACGCAAAGAGCGCTCTGCCCGATTATTATCGGGTGGGACTTGTGGGTAGTCTAGGAAATACCACCATTGCTCGGACTTGTGCCTCAAAGACTTGAGCAACAACCCCGCAGCGATTTGCAGCTCTTGAACTCCAGCTCTCAATTGCCTCAGTTACTCGCCCCTTGAAAGACTCAGCCCAAGAAGCATAAACTGATGCCTCACCAGTCTCACGCCACTGACGGTGTTGGGCAAAGGCTTCATCAATCAACTCAATAAAGGCTTGACCCAAGCGAAGTTGGTGAGGCTGTTTCAGACGAGCGACTTGCTGAAAATGTCGTCGTAGATGAGCCAGACACTTTTGTTGAGCTGCAACTTGATAACCGTTGTAGACGCGCTTATTCGTCGGAACTGAGGACTCCTGCAAAACAAGACCTACGTAGATATTCAAGTTCGGCTCTTGAACGAGTGTCCCCGGCATGAAACAAACTATATCCGTATCCTGTTTGCACCCACATCCATTCTTTCACCCCATTGACCAACCATGGAGACTCGTCAACGTGGACAATATGTTGATTTTTGACCCACTGTTTTAATTCACTCACTTGTGGAGTAACGGCAGAGGCGACTCGCCGGGTGGTGGCTTCTAAAGTTCCTAAACTTACCTCGATGTTTCCAAACTCTTGCAACCATTCCTGTTGCTTTTGATAAGACAAATGACCGTAGTGTCCCAACCAAACCAGCATTGCCTGCAAGTTAGCTGACAAGTCTTGTCCTGCAATGACATTCTCGGGTAACTCTCCCCCAACCAGAGTCCCACAGTGATCACATATCCTTGCCTGATGCTGGTACTCTACAATTTCGATCGGATGCTCTACCAGTTGAGCCACCACATAGCTTCGGGTTGAGCAATCCCTACTTTCCCACTGATTTCCCTTACAGAAAGGACTTCTTTGAGGTTCGACTACTACATATCGGTCAACCCGCCCAAAACCTTTTCGGGTTTTCCCTTTGTGTCCTGGTTGTCCTCCTGGTTTTCGTTTCTGCGAATCTGATTCCTTCGACGGTTTATCTTTTGACCTTCTGATTAAATCACTTGATGGGGGTTTTGATGAAGTCTGGCTGTCTTTGTTCAACAGACTTTTGAGGCGTTCCACCTCCCCAATCAGTTGTTCAATCACAAGGAACGCAGTTGCAGCACCAGCTCCACCAGAACTGATTGGGGCAGCAGTTCCAGAGCTTCAAAGCTATTTGGGATAGCTGGCGGTTTGATTTCCATGGTTCTACACTACTACTCATCCTTCCCTTTTTGTCAACCCCATCACCTGAATGCTTACTAATATTCATCAGTTGAGTCGCTAAATATGACCAAATTTCCATAGATTGAACCCATATACAGCCATAGAGTACTATCCAAAAATCACTGTGCCGTTTAACAAAACGTTTCTCTTCAGTGGGACAACAAATATAGTCAGTTACTTTCATATTTTGAAAATATTATCCCTGAAAAGTGGCTAGTGTATAAGCAATAGCAATAAGTAAAACTATCGCTATTAAACGTCGTTCGTTTACTCTTGTTTTTTCTAGATTATAGCCACCTGTCTTGTAATCTTTGAACATAGTTTCAATACCCCACCGCGCGGCATAAAGCGATGCAGCGCGGTCTTGGGGAGGCAGTGCGGTCTTGGGGAGGCAGCGCGGTCTTGGGGAGGCAGCGCGGTCTTGGGGGTTTCCCCCATGAGCGACTGCCGTGGTTTCCACGGGGCAAACAGCGGTGCGGACGCAGGTTCCGCACACAGACCCATGCGCCATGAGCGACTGCCGTGGTTCCCCCCATGAGCAACTGCCGTGGTTTCCCCCATGAGCGACTGCATCAAGACAATGATAAAACCATTTTAATTTTGGTCAGACTGGTCAAGATATACCAAGGTTGTCGAGAACCTTTACCTCGATATTTACGTTTCCAATAGGCAGCCAGGTTTAATTTTCATAATTTATGGTTTTTAGAGCATAATATATTTTGATAAAATTCCTTCATTACCGGTTTAATTCCTAAGTCTTTGAGCGCCCGATAAACTTGTTCATCATCTTGTATACACGTAGTCTTTTTTTGACGCAATGCAAAGTCTACACCCCAATCACACAGAAACTTAGCTAGTTTGACACTTTGAAATTATCTGTCTCCTATCACAACAATTGGATAAGGGCGTAGTAGGCGTAATACTGGAGCCATAAACCTTTTCTGTTTTCCCAAGCTACTACTTCCTTTCTTTCCGAGCATTTCCCAATAAACTGGGATAGCATGACCACTCCACACCAAACTTAACACAATTAAATTTATCGATTTCCATTGCGTTATATCTATGATTAATAGTAGATATCATTCATGCACTAATTTCAGTTTATTCGCCCGTCTTCTTTGGGCTCGATTCTTGGGTTTTTGGCGAAATTATTTTTTGAACAATTGTTTAATAATAGGAAACCATAACATTTTAGCACTCAATTGGGGCAAGTTTAAAAACCTCTGTAGATTTCGCACTCGACTTTTATATTCAATCGGTTGTGGAAACAGTTCAGCTATACGGGATAGGCTCACATCTCGATAACTTTGCAACAGCATGATTAGCAATTGAAGTGTTAAATATTGACTTTCACGCTTGGTGAATCTGGAAGACTTTTTGGTACAATTGTTCGCGTAGCGTGGCCGAAAGGCCAGGAAACATTTTGCTTTTAGAGTTGTCCACTAGACAACTCTATTATTTTTTGGCATCGTTGGCTCAACTTCTTACCATCTCTGCGTTTCAGTCTCCTTGTCACCCCGTGAGGACGAGAATATAAAATGAAAATACAAGATTGAGACATTATTTAGCCAGACTACATCGACGCACTCTCTGCTACTCTAAATCTGAAGAGATGTTGAAGTTTTCAATCAGGCTTCTTATTTATTATTTAAAGTTTCAAAAAATCCCCATTTCTGGTTAAGCATTCCAAGATTGAGCAACGCCGATAAATGAGGCAACATAGTAGCGAGTTTCTTGGGAAACTTCAATCACATTTGCCCGATTTGACGTTCTGACTCCACTCGAATCAGGGTGCTCAGTCCGGGAAAATCAGGCATACCATCAAGTTGATCAGTGATGCTGACGGTGGGTTTTTCAATCCGACCATGCCCCAAATTGATCTGTTGGGCTTGAAAGGAACCCTTTGACGGCACTCAGTCACCTGGATTGGTTGCCTTTGAGTGCTCCGTTGGTAATCGTTCCCGCGCTTCGTGGATGACCATTACCGTTTTTTTTGCTGATGGCATCAAAGGCGAACACCACACCCAAAACAGCCATCTGTGGGATAAATGCCGGTAAGGCGGTAATTTCATTCGTCAAAGAATCCACCTGATCGGGACACAAAATCAGTCGAAGTTCCACAATAATGGCTAAGGGATCATCATGGCGGGATCAGAATCCACCTGTGGGTGATCCCTGATGGCTTCAATTGACCCCCGTAGCACTTTGCCCATCGGTGGCAATGGTTAATCCTGGCAGGGTCAGAAGTTACCGCAAGAATAAGGCAGCCTTAATCATGGAGGCGCCCTTGACCCGTAATTAAATTCGCCATGGGTCGCCCCTCAAAGTTTTAACCATTTCAGCCAAGCCTCCCAACCATAAAGGCTGCCTTATTCTAAGGTTTCGTCTCCGGGTTGAACCCCATTTAACCGAGATCAACAGGGGGAATACATTGGATATTCCACCCGTAGCAACGTCCGTCGAATCGTGCTGTAGGACGGTAAGCTTTAGGGAGGCGAAAATAAAGCAACCAATTGATCGTGATCGGCTTTCAACCAATCCCCAATGGCAAGAAACCCTCGATTGCCCGCCGCCACCGCCAGGGTGAATAATGGGGTGGGCTTGGCTATGGCGCTGCCTATGGGGTGCGCCGACTATCTGGTAGGTCAGCTTTGGCTGGGACAATGGCAGGTTGAGACATCTGAAGTACCCTATCACAGACGACTTCAAGATCAGATCAGTTCCTCAATTAGAATGAAATAGCCCTGGTAATAACTGTTGAGTCAATTGGACAAATTGCGTATTTCTTATGTAACTTTTTCTTAGGTTTATTCTGGACTAATTTATTTAAGCGATGCAGCGCGGTCTTGGGGAGGCAGTGCGGTCTTGGGGAGGCAGCGCGGTCTTGGGGAGGCAGCGCGGTCTTGGGGGTTTCCCCCATGAGCGACTGCCGTGGTTTCCACGGGGCAAACAGCGGTGCGGACGCAGGTTCCGTACACAGACCCATGCGCCATGAGCGACTGCCGTGGTTCCCACGGGGCAAACAGCGGTGCGGACGCAGGTTCCGCACACAGACCCATGCGCCATGAGCAACTACCGTGGTTTCCCCCATGAGCGACTGCATCAAGAGACTGATTATAAATTTTTTGGAATACTTCTTGACTTCTATGTGTATTAGCCTTGGAAAATGTGGAAATATTTACGTTAACTCCTGTATTGTTTAATCTTTTAAATAAATCTCGCATACTCGTTAAGCTATTATCGAGAGCGTAAGCTAACCAACATTCAACAAAAAGACGGCTGTTCAAAACAGGGTAATCATTTTTGGGTAGCCCTCTGAGAATATCTTTGACAATCTTAGGAAATGAATTGATAATCATGATTAATTAAATAGGTTTTAATACTTAGTTCACCATCTACCATATTTTGTGCTGTTTTTATCTGGTTTTTCTTAACATTCAAAACTTCTGATGGCGTCAATGCTAGAGCTGAGGTTGGTGGATATCAGGCAGAACGATTCAGATTTCCCTCCAAGTTAGCTCTTTCATAATGTGTTACATACATGAGCTTTTCTACCCTTAGCTACTTAGTACTGGTACACATAAACCAGAGCCTAAAACTTTTCTGAGAGAACAATCTCAATTGTACAGTCAAATTTTAGACCAGGGTATGGTAATTTCATAACTCAACTAAGATGCGATTACCCTGCACGCTTAAGCAACTTTTTAGAATGAAATAGCCCTGGCTTGTCGCTCCCTGAAGTCAGACATTTTATCAGAGGGTATTGAAGGCTATAAAGCTTATACAGCAACTTTTGTAGACCTCTTGTCGCCCCCTGAAGTAGTCGGTATATGAAATGCAAGAATGATAATACGCAGGATAAAAAATAAAGATAGAGCTAACAATAGGATATGATTATTATAAAACCAAAACATAACAAGGATCGTAGGTAAAAAACCAAATACTGCAGCAATGATAGAGGAATTTAGAACAAAATTGCCCGCTTCCAAAACAATAAAATGCCCCATTAAAATATAAGCGACTGTGCTGGCAATTAATATCACAATTAACCAAGGAACATAAATGTAAATGTTATGGGTGATTTCACTATGGTTTGTGAACAGACCAAATACAGTTTGAGGAAATAGAACCGAGGTTATTGAAAAAAGAATACTAATAATAATACCCGTGCCTAAAGCAATCCATAAAAGGGGAACCAATTTACTATTTTGTCCCTGACCCTTAAATGTTCCACCCACGGTTTCCAAACTCAGTTTTAATGCATCAGCTAGAAAGAGATTGAGGGTAACCAATTGGAGGATTAAAGCATTTTCGGCATAGGTTATTTTACCCATCCCGACTCCAAGATAGGAAAACAAGCCAAAGACAAAAAATAAAACAATATTAGCGCCTAATAAATTGCTATTTAAAGCCAGAGTCGATTTAAAAGTGGAGAAGTAAAACACTTTACCAATCACCATTTTAAATTCTGACCATTTCAGGTCTAAACAAACAAAGATCCCCCCGATAAACACGGTTATATATTCACTGATTGCAAAGGAAATTCCGGCTCCTGTACTGCCATATCCCCAACGAACAATGAAGAAATAATCAAAAATAATGTTGAGTGCATTGCCCACAACTGATATAATTAAAACACTGGTTACTTTTTCCTGCCCGAGGAGCCAGCCCATAATGATAAATCGAAGTAAGGTAGCCGGAGCACTCCAAATTCTGGCATTAAAATAGTCAAGAGCCGAAGTTAGGGTATCTGGATCTGCACTGAGCAACCCAAAACCTAATTTTCCTAAAGGGTATTGGAAGAGAACGATCGCCAAGCCAATGACTAAAGCGAGTAACCCATGTCGTAATCCACTCAGCAATACTGCCTCGCGATCGTTTTGTCCCACTGCAATTGCTGTTAATGCCGTAGCACTCATCCGTAAAGAGATAAACAAGCCATAAAATAAATTGATAATTTCTCCTGCTAAAGCAACTCCAGTGAGATATTGTATCTCTGCAAGGTGTCCGAGAAAAATTGTGCTAACCAGAGTTGCTAAGGGAACCATAATCCCAGAAAGGATATTGACAAATGTTAGGTTAATAAAACGGGTTAAAAAGTCGTATTTTTGAAGGAAAAGGTAGTTTTTCATATTAAGCAAATTGTAAATCTTAGGGTGATGTTCTCCTTTCGTAATTAGCGAAGATATCTAATTACCGTTCTGCTCACCTTTTGGTTAGAGTGTATCAGCCTTATTTCACACTTTAATGGATAACGGAGCTTGGGGAGATTCACTTTCGTTAACCCTTTTGGAACTTTCCCTTGCCTTTATATCTCCTTAGGCTGGAAGTATGTTTGGCTTTTGTGCCTTGCTCTATGCCATTTCATTACTTACTTTTGACACCGGCGGAGTCTAGGACTCTTTTACATGGGAACAGGAAGAAAGGATTTCCTGGAGGAGACGGCTCCTCAGTTCTTGTGGAATGGATTCCACTAACCGCACGAATTCACGTCGCACATCTTCTACCATTTCTTCTGGTGGTGAAAGTTCCTTTTCATTTCATTGAGAACAATCAACTCACAGTTATTTTGTTCACAAACCCAGTTAAACAAATCAAAACCAAATCGAGCCAGCCTATCTTTATGAGCAACAACTACTGGACTGACTTCACCTTTAATAATTTTATAGTTCTGGCTTCTGAGTATAAAGCTTGCAATTGGGCCACTTGCCTGTTTAAATCTGGCTTCTGAGCATGACTAGAAACTCGACAATAAAGCACTGTTTGTTTTTTGACTCTGAAGCCAAGAGTATAGGATTCTACATCATATCTCCGTTGTCCTGATGGTGTTTTAATTGCTTGGATAATTCCGGCGTTTTCCCATCTCGCTAACGTCCTGACGTTAACGCCTAGTAACTCAGAGGCTTCTCTAGGTTTAAGATACTTGGTCACCTGACTAACGTTGACAACATACATAGAGTAGCGTGTTGTGCCGTAAACTGTCAACTAAGTTACTCCTCTCCCGTTAACTCTTTGGGTCTAACGGGAGACTATTCGTGACATTGTATTGGGATGAATTCTTCGGTCTTCGTCAAGGATCGAGGGATTCCTCCTGAACCCATTGTGATAAACGAGCAAGCAACTGTTCGCGGTTTTGTCCTTGGAGAATCGAGTAATGATCGGCTGGCATTAAATGCACCTCTAGATTATTGGGCAATGCTTGTTGCCAATTGGTTACTTCTGTGGTGACGACTTGGGAATCCCGCTCTCGGGCGAAGAAGGCGATCGCTCGGGTACTCTCAGACTGCAACGGTTCTGGACAGGAATAATCCAATAAGGCAGTATGGTTGCCCTGAAAGACCCGGAATAAGCGTTCGAGGCGATCCCTATCCACATCGGGGGAGAGAATTTGCATATCCCGAGCTTGTTTCAAGGCGGCATCCAATAACTCTTGTTCCGAAGCCGTTGCAGCTTTGAGATGGGACAATAAGTCCCGGTCTGCAAACCCTTGACCCTTCAGGCCGCCTAAATCGGCCAATAGGGATCCCAGCAGATTGCTATCCATTGTACTATACTCTGTTGGAGTTTGGCGTACCTCTGTTGGAATTTGGCGTACCGTAGTGGGGGCCGTACTATCGATGAGGATCAAAGACTCGATTTCTTCCCCCCTAGCCTGCAATTGGCGAGCAATTTCAAAGGAAATCAGGCCCCCGAGAGACCATCCTCCCAGCCGATAGGGGCCATGGGGTCGAACCCGTTGGATTTCCTCAATATAGGCTCGAGCCATCTCTTCAACCTGGGTTAGGGGAGGAGTATCCCCTTCCAAACCGAGGGACTCAAAGGCATAGAATGCACCATCAAGTGGCCAGTGACGAGCTAGAGGGGCATAGCAGAAACTGGTACCGCCAATGGGATGAATAAAGAAAGTGGGAATGCCGTGATCGCTCGGACGCAAGAGACTTAAAGGGGAAGAGGAAGAGGAAGGGTCAGTTTTCTTTGCTCGCTGGCGGAGCAACTGGACGAGATTTTCAATGGTGGGATTTTCAAACAAAACATTGGGGGTTAAGTCGGCTCCTAAACGTTCGCGGACTTGGGAAATCATCTTGATGGCCAACAGAGAATCCCCATTGAGAGCAAAGAAACTATCTTGGAGGCGAATATTTTCCACCCCGAGTACATCATGCCAAATTTCCAGTAGGGTTTGCTCTAAGACATCCGTTGCCGCAACTGTGGGTGTAATATCCAAACTGTCCGCTTTCATCAGTCCCAAAGCCACCTGCTTGTGTTTGAGGATGTGATCGGTACGGTTGTGACGGATTAATTCAAGCAGGTCTTGGGTCGAAACAACAACTTGGGAAAAACCTCGTTCTAGCACTCGTAAGAATGCTTCAACCCCTTCACTGGCCTGCATCCCTTCCTCTAATTCTGGATAAAGCCCGGAAATGCCCAAAACATCCATGACGGTATGCTGCTTGGAGTCAAGGGGTTGAATTTCAGGTGCATCTGCTGAGAGGACGACGGTTCTTTGACGGAGGCGCACTTTATCCATCGCTTCCCTGTCCCGTTCTAAGGGCAAAAGCGGTGGGGAGAGCAGTCCTCGGGCAACTCCCAGTGCCGTCACTGCTTCCTCATACAAGGTGTTGAAATGGGGAAATTCTAAGTCGAGTCGGATTCTTGCTAAGGTTAAGGATCGCTGGGATAAAAATTCTGCCGCCGTGAGGGTTGGTGCAGTCACATCAACGCCCAAAAGGAGAGAGCCGTAAGGGGCGAGGATTCCAGGGAGCAACTGTTCTTTGTCTTTGGGAAGCGATCGCAACAAGAGCAAGACATTGATGCCGCGACCGTCGGTTGTTTGCTCGCGGATGGCGGGGGCATGGGAGAGGGCCTCGGAGGGTAGAAATTGGACGTTGGCTAAATCTTCAGCCATTGTCCGCTCCCCATTCTCATGCAGCACAAAAATCCGTCCGCCCCGTTGTGCTGCCAGTTCGTTAGCAACACCTAAGACAGCTCGACCCCAACCGCAATCAACTCCCCAAACCAGTAAATTTTGACCGGGATGCCATGAGGTTAAGTAGTTGAGGGTATAAACTGCGAGTAGATAATCGGGTAAATAGGCGGTGGCGATCTCGCAATCGAGTTGGCAATGAAGGGGAAACAGGACAGGTTCTAGGAAGGGAGCAACCATTGAAGCCGACGGTTCCGGTTGGGGGATAAAGGCGACCACTGCATCCCCGCAGCAAATTTCGTTTTGGTTTGCCGTCGCCGTACCGACGAGGGTGATCGCGGCAAATGCTTTTTCTGTCCCAGTGGGGTAGTAGGCTCGGGCTCGAACCTGAAGGGGTAATGTTACTTCTGGGGAGGTGGATTCCTCAACGCTAACAGGTTGCAAGCGATATTCCCTAATGTTAGCAAGTTCCGTCCCAGTCTCATCGAACAGGGTAAAGTCATAGGACAAATCCGGTTCTCCCGAGGTGGTATTGCTACGGAAGCGAGCATGGCAGTAAAATTTGGCCGGGAGCGATCTCCAAACCCGCACGCTGCCATAGCGGTATGGCAGATAGAGGGGCCCGTCCCCAAGGGCAAATCCAGTGGCTAAATCCAGTAGAGCCGGATGGAGCTTATATTCTGCTAGATCCCCACGGAAAGATTCTGGCAGGTCAAATTCCCCTAGGGCTTCCCCTTCTCCCGAACTGACTGATTGAAGCGATTGTTGCCAGCGATCGCCTAAGACAACAGGCCCAGTTTTGAGGTCCACTTCAAGGGTTTGAGTACAAGTATCACGTAGGGGGGCAATGGATATCGCCCCTGGTTCTCCTAATAAAGGACGAGCTCGACCAACGGCGTGTTTTTTCCACTGGGATTGACCCTCATTGAAAATCAGGCTTTCAATAGCAAAAGTCAAAACCTCTCCTTGCTCTTGCGGACGGGTTAAAATCGTGCGGACAAAAGTTTCCCCGCCAGCCGCAACCGTCAGCAACTCGAAGAAATACACGTCATATAATTCCAGTTGCGGCCAATTGCCATAATGTTCGCAAGCAGAGCGAGCCATTTCCAATAATGCGGTACCTGGTAAAGTAGCAACGTCGTGCAGGCGATGTTCTCCCACCACCCAATCTTTATCGGGAGTGAAACAACTGGCATAAATGGACTGGCCAGTTTCTGTATCAAAGCAGTAGTCAAATAAAGGCAGATCTACCCAACGAGTAGCAGTCTTGTTAATGGCTTTTTTCATCACCATTTGCATGGCAGCCCCTGTAGTGCGCCACATCCCCCAGTTGATAGCAAGAGAAGGAAGCCCTTCGGCGGTTTTTTGTGTCGCCCAAGCATCTAAAAAGGCATTAGCGGCACAGTAATCAGATTGAGCGTAGAGACCGACTACAGAAGCTAAAGAGGAGCAATGAACAACAAAATCAGGAGGATGATCAGCCAGGAGGCGATCCAAAATGTAAGCCCCCTCAATTTTCGGTGCCATGACCGCTTTGGCACTCTCCGGGGTTTTGAACTGCATCATCCCATCTTGCAGGATAAAGGCAGCGTGGATAATCCCATTGATGGGGCCGTAGCGCTCTTGGATATCTTGAATCACCTCCTGCATCCGGGCTTCATCGGTGATATCGGCTTGATAAACCTTCACCTCGGCTCCCGCCTCTCGCCAAGTCTGCAATCGGCGAATACGATTTTTCAACAGTTCGTCTGGACTGAGTTCTGCCAACCAATGGGTGCTGCGATCGCTGGCAGCTTGTTTTTGTCCGAGGACGAGGCCGATATCTGTAGTCTCTCGCCTTTGGGTATCCCGGGGATAACTTTGAATGCCCTGCAAACCTTGACGAGAATATGCCATTTCCCAGTCTTCTAGAGACAGGAGGGGGGAACCGGTTCCGAGATCGCGCTGATCTTGAAAATACCACCACCCTTCTGCTAGTCCCCAAACGAGATCGATCCAAGGTTCCGATCGGGGGGATTCAATTAAAGCGAGTATTCCTTTCGGGGCCAGTAAATTCTGGAGATGAAATAATGTTTCATCAATGCGGGGTGTGGCGTGGACGACGTTTAAACCCAGGATCAGATCGAAGGATTCATAGTTAAAGCCTTGTTCCCGTCCGTCCCGAGAAATGTCGAGGACGGCAAATTTCATAAACTCAAACCCCTTTTGGCGGGCATGTTCTTGGGCTTCCAGGACAAAATTGTTGCCAATATCTGTAAAGTGATACTCTATATTTTGCCCTTGACAGTGAGGGACGAGTTCCCAAGTGAGCAAACCATTGCCCGCGCCAATTTCAAGAATGCGGAAGGTGCGTCCGGGGGCGGTGGGTTGCAGCCTGGGCAGGAGTTGGGGGATTAACTGTCGATAAATCCGCTCAAAGCTGTATTCTTCTGTGTCTGCCATACATTGACGGAGAAAATCACCCCGTCCTTCTGGATATATAACACCGATGGCAGGAATATCTCCTGCTAAGGCAGGCCCGTAATGCTCATAACAATGGTGCAAGAGTCGGAATTGACCACGAAATTCAGGAAATTTCTGACTGAGTTGCTCTTTGATAACATCCGGTGTCGGTAGGGATTCGGCCTCGGCCAGTTGGGGGCAATCGCCTTGGAAGGATAATAATTCCTGCTGGCTCAACAAGCGGAGCATAAACTCAAAAAAGCGCTGAAATTGGGGTTGTATCCGTAAAATTTGCCGCCATTCTTCTCGACTGGCGGGATTGCGATCGCCCTGCCATGCTTGTTTGAGGTAGTGATAGGCACAAGAAAGGGACATTTGCATTAAGCCATCATAGATATCGCAACGTTCTCGGATGCCTTGAATGCCGGAACTGCGGTAAAATTCTGCCTCTTCCTCGGTTAGGGAGTGTTTCCAGTCCGCGAGATTCCCCCGAATGCGATCACTCAGGTATGCTTCCCAGTCTTTTTGCTCTGGGAAAAACGAACGTCCAGTCAGAGCTACTTTGGCCCCATAGTCTCCGATGAGGTGTCGAGCAATATGAAGGCCGACACCCCCCAAACCGCCAGTAATCAAATAGACCCCTTTAGGTTTAACAGGAATGCCAGGGGTATCGAGGGGATTAACCCCTTGGGGAACGAATTGCCGCACCCAACGACGATCGCTGCGATAGGCAACAACCCGATCTTCTGGATGCCAGCGTCCCATTTCTGCGAAGAGGAAGTCTAGGGGCAGGACATCTGTTGCCCAATCAAGGTTTTGACAGCGAATATTAGGATATTCCACCGGGATGACTAGGCCGGGTCCCAGGAGGGCGGCTTTTTCCGGACAGAGGAATTCTCCCTGTTCCACGATATGTTGGTAGTTAGTAGGGATGGTCAGGGCAAATTGCCGTTCTAGAGGCAGCCGTCCCAAAGCTTGGACTAAAAACAATAAGTCTTGGTAGTATTCGTCGGCACGATGATGATACTCAAGGCTCGGAGTAAATCCCCGCAGATAGACAATGTGGGTAGGAGGGGAAGATGTTTCCCCGAGCAAGCGATCGAAGTCTTCTCCGACACTGGGGCGAAAACGAAAAGTTCGTGAGTCTAGCTGTTCAAATTCTTCCCCAGCTAGCAGGATGAGGCAAACCCCCCCCGAACTGCCGTAACGATCGGCGATGGTAGCCGCGATCGCGCGACTGAATTCCGTGTCATTCGCCCAGAGCCAACAGTTGCCCAAAGGCAATACTTCTCCTTCGGATAAAGGCCGGGACTCCCAACGAGGAACATAGAACCAATCTGCAATATCCGGTTTTTTAGCGAGAGGAACTAGGGTTTCCAGGGGAGAATCCGGTGTAGAAGGTTCATGAGAGGAAGATTTAGAAGAGTCGAGCGGGGAACGAGGAAGGAAGAGGTGAGAACGACGCTCGAAAGGATAGGTAGGGAGGGACATGCGGCGACAAGGCTGCTCGTGTCCGAAAGCCTTCCAATCGATAGCAACCCCCAACTGCCACAAGCTCCCCAGAGTTTGCAACAGCTTTTGTAAATCGTTTGCAGTTTCCCGGGGGTGTCTTAAAGTAGTTAACAATCGTGCCAATTCTTGGGAGTTGCGCGAGGACAATTGACGGGCGGCAAGAGTAGAAAGTACGTTCCCGGGTCCTACCTCTAAAAGAATGCGATCGCGATCGCTCAATAATTTGCTCACTCCATCGGCATAGCGCACGGGCTCCCGCAGATGGCGCAGCCAATAGTCCGGCAAGCAAACCGTTTCGGGGTCTGCCCAATCTCCAGTAATATTAGAGATAAATGGGAGGTGGGGTCGATTAAATCTGATTTGGTTCAGACGATTTCGAAATTCGGGCAAACACCCCTCCATCATCGGAGAATGAAAAGCATGGGAGGTCTGCAAAATACGACAGATGCGTCCTTGGCTTTCCCACTGTTGTTGCAGTTGGTCGATAGCTTCGCAAGTGCCGGAGAGGACAGTGACATTGGGAGCATTTAAAGCCGCAATCGCGACTAATCTTTGATACTGTCCTTGTTGCAGGAACTCCCGGGCCTCCTCTTCCGTTGCGTCCAGGGAAAGCATTGCCCCAGGAGGCATTTTTGCCATCAGTTCCCCTCGGGCCACGGTCAATTCCAAAGCATCGGGCAAGTCAAAAACCCCAGCCAAGTGAGCCGCGACAATCTCACCAATACTGTGACCCAAGAAAGCCGCCGGGCGAATGCCCCAAGCCTCCAGCAATTGGTTGAGGGCGTATTCGAACGCGAAGAGGGCTGGTTGAGCGAAACGGGTTTGCCTCAATTGCCCTGCTGGGTTGCCCGAGGAGGAAGAATCTATCTTGTCGGGATAGAGCAAAGCCAATAAATCCCAGTCAAACTGCGATCGCACCAAGTCCCGACATTTCTCTAGAGCCGTGCGAAACACAGGTTCATTTTCATATAAATCCCAGCCCATGCCCATATATTGACTGCCCTGGCCGGGGAACAAAAAGGCAAGGGATGGAGAGCGATCGCTCTCGACTTCTACAGCTTTGGCTTCCTGCCAAGCAGCCAATTCGGCAGCAGTTTTGCAGACGAGAAAGCTACGGTGAGCAAACTCCCCTCGACCCACTTGCAGCGTCAAAGCCGCATCGGCGAGAGAAGATTCTGGATGTTGCTGGAGATAAGTCACCACGTTTTGGCAAGTTTGCCTTAATGCTTCGGGAGTTCGAGCGGAAAAAGGCAGCAACTGATAAGGACGGATAAAAGTAGCGTCAACAGGGCGGGAGGGAGCTTCTTCGACGATGAGATGAGCATTTGTTCCCCCAATCCCAAAAGAACTCACTCCGGCACGGCGTGGGCGATCACCTCGCCGCCAGGGACCGAGTCGGCTCTGAACAAAGAAGGGACTGTTAGCAAAATCAATCTTGGGGTTGGGGTCCTGAAAATGCAAACTGGGAGGAATCTCTGCGTGTTTGAGGGCCAATAAGGTCTTGATCAATCCCGCCGCCCCGGCTGCTGCGTCGAGATGACCGATATTGGTTTTCACTGCACCCAAGGCGCAAAAATGTTTCCGTTGGGTTTGTTGTCGAAAGGCTGCTGTTAAGGCTGTAATCTCAATGGGGTCTCCTAATGGGGTTCCGGTACCGTGAGTTTCAATATAGGTGATATCTTCAACATTCCCTCCCGCCATTGCTTGGGCCGCTGCAATAGCCGCAGTTTGTCCCGTCACTCCTGGGGCGGTATAGCCCATTTTGTCTTGACCATCGTTATTGAGGCCGAATCCTCGGATGACTCCATAAATGTGATCGCCCTCTGCTAATGCCTCTGATAGGCGCTTTAGAACGACAATGGCACAACCATCTCCCATGACTGTTCCTTGGGCTTGGCGATCGAAGGCTCGACAAGCTCCATCCGGGGAAAGAACTCCTCCGGGTTGGTACTGAGAACCGTGGGGAATGCGGATGGAACAACCGCCAGCAACCATGAGGTCTCCTTGACCAGCTAAGAGCGCTTGAGATGCGAGGATGACGGAGACCAACGAGGTAGAACAGGCAGTTTGCACCGCAATTGCAGGTCCTCGGAAGTTGAGTTTATAAGCAGTCTTGGTCACCATAAAGTCCCGGTAATTGCCAAAGAAAACTTGGGTTTCTCGGGCTGTTGCGGGAACGTCTTCCGCATGACCAAGAATGTAATGAAGGTAGGTGGTATCTCCGGTGCCGCCGTAGATACCAATGCTACCTGGATAGCGGTGAGGATCGTAGCCAGCATCTTCGAGGGCCGTGTAGACACATTCGAGGAAAATCCGATGCTGGGGATCCATAAATTCCGCTTCCCGGGGGCTATAGCCAAAAAAGTCGGCATCGAATTCAAAGGCCGACTTCAGCCGCCCTCGGGTCTTGAGATAATCGGGATGGCTCAGGGATGACTCAGGCACGCCAAATTGTCGCAGTTCTTCATTGCTGAAAGAAACAATGCTCTCAACGCCATTTTTCAGGTTTTCCCAGAAGGAATCAATATCTTCTGCCCCGGGGAAACGACCGGCCATACCGACAATCGCAATAGCCTCGTCTGTTTGCGAGGGGGACTCGCTTCCTCGGAGAGGGACGGACTTGGAAGACTCTCCCCCCTGGCCATTCTTTCCCGCAGCCAAATAGGTTGCCATTTTGTGAATGGTGGGATGTTGGAACATTTCTACGGGAGTCACATCCCATTTGAGGGCTTTGCTGAGGCGATCGCAGACCTGAATGACTAAGAGGGAGTGACCCCCTACTTCAAAAAAGTTGTCGTCAATCCCAAAACGATCCTGTTGGAGGATTTCTCGCCAGATGGCGCTAATGCGTTGTTCCAGTTCGTTTCCGGGCAAGAATGATGGGGTGGGGGCTGAGAGTGGGGTTTGAGGAAGGTGTTTGGTAAGAGACTGGCGATCGATCTTGCCACGATCGTTGAGGGGAAAAGACCGAAGAAAGACCCATTCTGTCGGAATCATATAAGAAGGGAGAGACTGTTCCAAATACTGGCGCAAAGTTTTCCGCAGTTCTGTGGTTCGCTGTTTCCAACCCGGAGTGTTGCCCCATACTTCTTGGGAAGAAGCATCTGCCATCGGTTCGGGAAAAGCGATCGGGACATAAGCACAATCCCTGCGGATAAAACAAACATCCAGAGTGGTTGCCCAGTTGGAGTTGCCACAGGAGAGTTCTACTCGATAGCCCGCATTTTCTCCCAGTTCGATTAAATCTTCTGGATCGATCCCTCCTGCTACTTTGGCTCTCTCTCGCAATTGTCCTACAGAAAGAGAGTGATCGCCGCTTTCCAACATCCTTTGCAAAGTTTCCTCTCCCATCAGTCTGGCGTTGGGGATGCGACAATAGGCAATGCGTTCCGGTCGTTCCTGTTCGAGACGATGGCGCACTGCTTCGATCCCAACTTTCCCAACTTGGGCATTCCAATCCAGCCAGTCTAGGGGAATGGGTCGGACTCCATCTAAATAGAGAAAGACATCATAGCGAAATCGGTTTAATTCGTTGTGAATTCGACCCCGTTGGGGTTCGATCCGCACTGAGCTAATGCGAGGAAAGCGCTGTTGCAGGTGAAAAAAGAAGGCGGGATCGATGGCTAATTCTGGCTCTTCTTCTAAGGCTCGACGGGCGCGATCCGCCAACTCCCTGATGGAGAGATGTTCCGGGGCACGGGCCGTTTGCACTGAGAGATGAAACAGGGGCAGCAGGGGCAAACTCCGCAGATCCCCGAGAAAGAAGCAACCGCCCTTCTCCATGCGGCTGAATGCCTCTTGCAAGACCTCCTCTAAGTAGGCCAGACTGGGGAAGTACTGTACAGTCGAGTTGAGAATGCCGAAATCGAAAGATGCAATCTTGCCAAATTCGTGAGCTGGTTGTTGCAATAACTCCACCTCACCATAATCTCCCGAAATCTCAATTTCCTGTTGGAGGCGGGAAAGGGCAGAACGAGAAATATCGGTGCCGATGTAGTGTTTCGCATCCCGAGCCAAGCGCAGCAGGAGCAAACCGGTCCCACATCCCAATTCCACGATGCGACGGGGATGATGTGCGGCAATGCGATCGACTCGGTTCTGCACCCAAACTGCCATCTCTTCATCGGCAATCCGCTCTCCGGTATAACTGTTCATCCACCCCGCCGTGTTAAATTTTCCATCTCGGGCTTGGTCGATATCTCGGTAGATGAGTTCGTCAAAGGTGCGAGACCATTGTTCCACTTGCTCGCGATTGCCCGAGGATCTCTCTGGGCTAGCTTCTTGAGGAACAATATAACTCACCAGTCGTTTTTCTCCTCCAATGGGAGCGGTTAAAACCACCGTTTCCGCCACAGCAGGATGATTCGATAAAACTCGTTCGATTTCCTTCGGTTCGATCCGAAATCCTCGGATTTTGATCATATCATCCCCGCGACCGATAAATTCAACGGTGCCGTCGGGACCCATCCGCACTAAATCTCCCGTCCGGTACATCTTGGCCTCGGGCAAGGTCGAAAAGCGATCCCGACGGAAGCGATCGCTCGTCAGCTCGGGACGGCCCCAATAATCCCGAGCTAAGCCATCTCCTGCTACATACAGTTCTCCCACGGCACCTAAAGGAACCAAGGCTAAAGCCTCATCCAAAATATAAAGCTGAGTCCCATTAATAGCTTTGCCAATTGGAACTTTCTCCTGATACTCCTCGGGATACTGCATCACATGACAGCAGGTAAAAGTAGTATTCTCGGTGGGTCCGTAGCCATTAATCACGACCCCTTCGGGGTTTTGCTTGAGAGCGCGATTGACAGCGGCGGGTTGGAGAACATCCCCCCCCGCCAGCAGTTGGCGCAGGTGGCGCAGGTCTTCAGGTCGCTCTTTCATAAAGAGATGAAAGAGTCCGGCGGTGAACCAAGCGGTGGTCACTTTTTGTTCTCGAATCCACCGCCCCAGTTCTGCTAAGGAGGGCTGTCCTGGGGGTGCGAGGATGAGGGTCGCCCCATTCAGCAATGTTCCCCAAATCTCCAAGGTGGAGGCATCAAAGGCTAAAGGGGCAAAACCGAGCATTCGTTCTGAGGGATCGAGGCGAAGGTAGTTGGGTTCTATGGCCAAACGGACTACTCCCCGATGGGGAATGCTGACTCCTTTGGGCTGGCCAGTAGACCCGGAGGTAAAAGCCACATAACACAGTTCCTCCGGGGTGCTAGCAATATCTATATTTTCACGGCTTTGCTCTAGGGCGGCTCGGGAGAATTCTGGATCATCAAGGACGAGAATCTCATACCCATCCAAGGCGATCTCTTCTCGGGTTTGAGTGGTGGTTAAAATCACGCTCGCTCCTACGGTTTCCAGAATAAAAGCATTGCGCTCTTTGGGATTAGCAGGATCGAGGGCTACATAGAAGCTACCGGTTTTGAGAATGGCCAGTAAAGCGATAATCAGGTCGGCTTGGCGGGGAATGCAAATGGCTATGGCTTGTCCTGGTTGAATGCCGCAATCGCGCAATGCCCAAGCCCAGCGATTTGCTCGTTCGTTCAAGTCCTGATAGGAGAGTGTTTCCCCCCCATTGTCAATGACAGCGATTTTATCGGGATATTGCCCCACTCGCTCTTCAAAGAGTTTATGCACCGATGTGGTCACCGAGACCCGAGGTCCGCGACCCAAGCGTAAAATCTCAGTTTTCTCGCTATCCTCCAGCAGAGGAATACCGACAACAGGGCGTTCGACATCTTGAACGATTGCTTCGAGAATACGATGATAATGGCGCAGCAATCGTTGAATAGTCTCTGGGTCGAACAAGTCGGGATTGTAGATAATTTCGCTGCTGATGCCTCCATCAACTCGCCAAAGATGAAATTCGAGGTCGAACCGGGTCGTAAATGCTTCAAAGCAGGTTGGCGCTGGTGGCAAGTTGAGGAGTTGCAACGGGGCGGTCGGTGCGTTTTGCAGGGCGAACACTGTTTGCACGAGGGGGTTGCAAATACTGCTGCGATCGGGCTGCAATACTTCTACGAGGCGATCGAAGGGCAAATCCTGATACTGGTAAGCCTCAAGAGTCATCTGTCGCACCTGTTGTAGCAAATCCCGGCAGGATAAGTCTCCCGAAATTTTGCAGCGCAGGACTAAGGTATTGACAAAAAAGCCAATCATGCCTTCAATTTCTTGGGCGTTGCGATTGGCAATGGGGGAGGCGATGGCAATATCTTCTTGGTTGCAATAGCGATAGAGGAGAATGTAATAGCTAGCTAAAAGCCCCATGAAGAGGGTGATATTCTCCTGCCGACATAAGGCTTCGAGCTTTGTGGTTAACTCTGGGGAAATAGGCAATTTCTCGCAGCGACCGCGAAACCCGGGAGGGAAGGCACGAGGGCGATCGAAGGGCAAGCCCAAGGGGGGTAAATCTGCCAGTTGCTCCAGCCAATAGGGAAGCTGCTGGGCCTCAAGGAAATCTGACATCCATTGTTTCTGGGCAATGGCAAAATCCGGATATTGAATTGGGAGGGGAGGGAAAGTGGGGGGGCGATCGCCACAACGAGCCCCATAAGCCAGACTCAATTCCTCCAGAAATACCCCCAAGGACCAACCATCAAAAACAATGTGGTGAATACTGAGGATCAATGCCCGCGTCCCTGATAAACCATCCAACAACAAAAAGCGGGCGAGGCAATCTTCCCTTAAGTTTACTTTACGCAATGCCTCTGCTTCGAGGAGGGTGCGGGTGAAGCTGAAAAATTCTTCTCCGGGGGGAAGGGAGAGTTCCTCTAAGAAAACCGGGCGATGGGTTTCGATGACTTGGAAGGGTTCTCCTCCTTTGGCATCAAACCGCGCCCGCAGGATTTCGTGACGCTGCACCAGGTCATTGAGGGCGGCTTTCAAGGCGGCAATATTTAAGTCTCCCTGGAGATAGAAATGAGCTACAACATTATAGGCAGAACTCTCTGGATTGAGGGCATCCAAAAACCAAAGCCGTTGTTGAGCATAGGATAGGGGTAAAGCATCCCCTGCCTGGCGGCGGGCAGGACGCAATTGCCAGATCGATCGCGATTTCCCTTGGCGTTGTTCGATGAAATGTGCCAGTTCGCCGATGGTTTGAGCTTCAAAGATATCGGGCAAGGACATTTCAATCTCGAAGGCATCGCACAATCGTGACAGCAGGCGGGTGGCGTGGAGGGAATGTCCCCCCAGGGCAAAAAAGTCTTCTTGGATGCCCACCTGCTCCAATTCCAGAATATCCTCCCAAATGTGACAAATCTGTTCTTCAATGGCATTACGGGGGGCTGTCAGTTCTCTTTCCCGTTCCGGTTCTGGTAAGGCTTTGCGATCGATCTTGCCATTGGCATTTAAGGGAAAAGCCTCAAGAATCGTTAGGGTAGCGGGCAGCATTTGTCGGGGTAACCGGGGGGCTAAGGAGTCTCGGATCTGGCGGCGGAGGGCTTCAGGGGGGAGATTGCCTTTGGCGGTGAGATAGGCTGCCAGGTGGGGATTTCCCTTGCTACCGCGCAGAACCACAATCGCTTTTTCAACTTCGGCAACACTCTCTTCAATGGCGGTTTCAATTTCCCCGGTCTCCACCCGCAATCCCCGAATTTGCACCTGATAATCCCGCCGACCAATAAAATCAATCTCTCCGTTGGGGAAATACCGAGCCAAATCTCCAGTACGATAGAGCCGCGCTGGGGACTCCGTAAAGGGATTGGACACAAATCGCTCTTGGGTCAGGTCGGGACGGTTTAAATAGCTTCGGGCGATATTTTTGCCCCCCAGATAAAGTTCTCCGGCCACGCCGATGGGGAGGGGACGTTGCTGGCGATCGAGAATGTAGGTTTGAACGTTGGCTATGGGACAGCCAATGGAGGGCAATCCTTGGGCTTCTTCCCCTCGGGGGGCAACTTGACCAAAGGTGGAATACACTGTATTTTCCGTCGGACCGTAACCGTTGAAAAGGGTAAAGGGCAGATCCCGAGGGGGTCGCAGTTTCAAGCGATCGCCTCCAGTAGTCATCAGGCGCAAGTCTGAATGGGGAGGCCATGTCAATTTTAGCAGTTCTTCGGCTAAGGGGGTGACTAAAAAGGTAATGGTGGTAATTTGGCGCTCTATCACCCAATCCCGGAATTCTTCAGCCGGGGCGGGAATCTCAAAGTCCGGCAGGCAAATGGTTCCCCCCACTGCTAGATAAGTCCATACTTCCATAATTGTGGCATCAAATCCCAACCCTGCCACTTGCGTGCCGCGATCCCTTGGGGTCAGTTCCAGTTGGCGACAAAACCAAGAGACAAAATTGTGTAGGGAACCGTGGGTCAGAACCACGCCTTTTGGCTGTCCTGTCGAACCTGAAGTATAGATGATACAGGCGGGCTTTTCCTCTGAGGTGGAATAATCCTTCTCCAATGAAGAAGATTCGTCTGTTGGGACTAAGTCTTCATCCTCCCAAACCACAACCCTTTCCGGGGCAAGGAAAGTCACTCCGACACCGTTCCCTTGACTCACCAACAGTTGAGCGCGGGAATCTTCTAAAATAAAGCGCAACCGTTCTGGGGGAATCGCTGCATCGACAGGTAAATAGACTCCTCCTACTTTCCAAATCCCCAATAGTGTGGCAATCCACTCGGGAGATCGCGGCAAATGTACAACCACTATCTCTCCCGGTTGCAGTCCTTTCCCTCGCAACACATCTGCCATCCGGGCTGCCAAATGATTCAATTGGGCATAAGATAAGGAGCGCTCTCCTTGTTCGATGGCAATTTTCTTGGGGGCAAGGGTAACTCTTTGTGCAAATGAGGCGAGAATACTGCCATTCCAAGGAAACTCAACCGTCCTCTGATTCCAATCTACAACCAAGCGTTTATAGTCTTTGGAACGCAACACTTGTATAGGTTTTAGGGTTTGGTTGGCATCGGCAATTAACTGTTCTACCAACCATTGATAACTGTCGAGAAAAGCGGTAATCGAAGCTCCATCGAAGCGGGACTCGTCGTAAATAGCCTGTACCAGCAGCTCTTCATCTTTGATAATTGCCAGAGTCAAAGCATAGTTAGAACGTTCGTGAATCTCAAACTCTCGGAAAAACAGACCTTCCACCCGAGAATTCAAATGGCGATCTAGAGATTCTTCATCAAACACCAAAATAGCGTCAAACAGGTTTTCCGTACCACTCCAGCGATGCACGTCTACCAAGGAACTCTGTTCGTACTCATTCAGGGCAAAGACGGCATCCCGAGTCTCTTTCAGGAATTCTCCCACTGAAAACTCTGCAGCGGGATGCAATCGAAGGGGTAGGGTATTGATAAACAGCCCGAGGGTTGCTTCCATCCCTGGGGGAAGTTGAGCGCGACCGGATAAAGTCAGGCCAAAAACCACATCTTCGCGATCGAGATAGCGCCCCAGCAAGATTCCAAAGGCAGCCGTCAAGACTGTATTTACGGTTACTCTCTGAGTACGGGCAAAATGCACTAACTGCTTGCTCAGGGGTTGAGATAGTCGCAAATCAATCTTTTGATGCCCTCCAGCTCGGGCATCTTCTTGGGGAAAGCCAAAGGATAAGGAACTGGGTTCGTATCCCTGCAGTCTCTCCTGCCAAAATGCTGCGGCTGACTTTGAGTCGAAGGAATCTAAATTCTTGATAAAGTCCCCAAATAGTCTGGGTTCTGGGACTTGGTAAATTAGCCCTTGCTGTCCCATTTTATAGATGCGAAAAACTTCATCGAAGATGAGAAAAATCTCCCATTCAGCCATCAACAGGTGCATGTGGGTGAAGAGCAAATGATGGCAGTTTTCCCCATAGCGAATGAGAGTCACTCGCAGTAGTGGTGCTTCGGTTAAATCAAAGCCTCGGGCGCGGTCTTCGAGGAGTAAATTTGCCCATTGTTGCGATCGCACTTCCGCCGATGCCCCACTCCAGTCTAAATTAGCCCAAGGAAGACGTCCCTCGGATTCGACAATCTGAATAGGTTGACGCAGCCCTTCCCAATGGAATGAGGTTCGTAATATGGGGTGTCGCATCACGACCCTCTCAAATGCTGTTTGGAGAAGGGCAGTATCTAATTCACCATCGATGATTAACCCGATTTGAAGCAGATAAATCCATTCTTCTGGTTGGTGGAGAGTATGAAATAAGATTCCGTGTTGTAAAGATGATAGAGGATAAGCATCCTTTGCCTTTGCCAGTTTTTCCTGCAACCAAGTCCGTTGTTCTTCGGAGGATGTCTCTATTTCAATTTCTGAGGTGAGAACTGATGCACGATCCTCGGAAGCCCCTAAGCTAATTTCAGGATTTTTATGCTCCTTTTGCTCTTCAATGCCAGCAACGATCTCCGATATCTGCGGCGCTGCCAAAAAATCCAGGATTGTCAGGTAAATTCCCTCATTACGAAGCCTGGAGAGGATTCGCACGGCTTGCAATGAATCTCCCCCTAGGGCAAAAAAGTCTTCTTGGATGCCCACCTGCTCTAATTCCAGAATCTCCCCCCAAATGCGACAAAGGCGTTCCTCAATGGAATTGCGCGGCGCTGTTAGTTCTCTTTCCCGTTCCGGTTCCGGTAGAGCTTTGCGGTCGATCTTGCCATTAGCATTCAAAGGAAAAGACTCAAGCACCGTCAGAGTAGAGGGCACCATTTGTCGGGGCAACCGAGCTGCTAAAGCATCTCGAATCTCGCGGCGGAGAGCTGCCGCAGGTAGATTTCCCTTAGCCGTGAGATACGCCGCCAGTTTGGGATTATTCTCGGGGTTGCGAAGGATGACGATCGCTTTTTCAACATCAGCAACACTTTCTTCAATAGCGGTTTCAATCTCCCCGAGTTCCACCCGTAATCCCCGAATTTGCACTTGATAATCCCGCCGACCGATAAAATCAATCTCTCCGTTAGGTAAATACCGAGCCAAATCCCCCGTGCGATAGAGCCGCGAAGGGTACTCCGCAAACGGATTGGATACAAATCGCTCTTCAGTCAAGTCGGGACGGTTTAAATAGCCTCGGGCGAGATTTTTGCCCCCCAGATAAAGCTCTCCAGTAACGCCGATGGGGAGGGGGCGTTGCTGGCGATCGAGAATGTAGGCTTGAACGTTGGCTATGGGACGGCCAATAGCGGGCAATCCTTTAGCCTCTTCTCCTTGGGGGGCAACCGTGCTAAAAGTGGAATACACCGTATTTTCCGCTGGACCGTAACCGTTGAAGAAGGTAAAAGGCAAATTCGCAGGCGGTCGCAGTTTCAGGCGATCTCCTGCAGTAGTCATCAACCGCACGCTCGAATAGGGGGGCCATGTCACTTTAAGAAGTTCTTCGGCTAAGGGGGTGACTAAAAAGGTAATAGTGGTAATTTTGCGTGCGATCACCCAATCCCGGAATTGTTCGGCAGGAGCGGGAATCTCAAACTCCGGCAGACAAATGGTTCCTCCCACTGTCAGATAACTCCACACCTCCATAATTGTGAGATCGAATCCTAACCCGGCAACTTGCGTCCCGCGATCACTAGGAGTTAGCTCCAATCGGCGATGGCACCAAGATACAAAATTGTGAATAGAACCGTGGGTCAGAACCACCCCTTTTGGCTGTCCTGTGGAACCAGAAGTATAGATAATGCAGGCGGGTGTTGCCTCTTCAGTGGGGTAATGATTCTCTACCGAAGGGAAAGATTCCTCCTTGGCAGATAAATCTTCATCCTCCCAGACCACAACCCGTTCGGGGGGAAGGAAAGCCACTCCCACACTCTCCCGTCGGGTCACTAACAGCTTAGCTCGCGAGTTCTCCAAGATAAAGCTCAACCGTTTTGCGGGAACGGCTGCATCCACTGGCAAATATACGCCCCCCAACTTCCAAATCCCTAACAGGGTCGCAATCCACTCTGGCTCGCGGGGCAAATGCACGACGACGATATCTCCTGGTTGCAGCCCTTTGCCTCGCAAAATCTCTGCCATCCTGGCTGCCAAGCGATTCAGTTTTGCGTAAGAGAGGGAACGCTCTCCTTGTTCGACGGCAATGTTCCCCGGGGCAATTGTCACCCGTTCTGCAAACAAGGCGAGAATACTGCGATCGCTCGGAAAATCAACGGCGGTCTGATTCCAATCTACCACCAGGCGCTGATATTCCTCGGGACGCAACAATTCTAAGGATTGGAGGCTTTGGCTCGCATCGGCTATGACTTGTTCTAGCAGCCATTGGTAACTGTCAAGGAAAGCTACAATGGAAGGCCGATCGAAGCGTGATTCATCGTAAATAACTTGCAGCCATCGTTCTTCATTTTCATTTTTGCTGATAGCGAGGGTCAACACATAATTGCCATCCTTATTGCCATCCTTTAAGTCTCTGTCTGTTCCGAACAGGGACTTGAGGGTCAATTCTCTCTCCAAAGGAGTTTCACTTAATACCAATAATGTGTCTATTGTATCTCCTGTTTCGCTTACCTGACGACTTGCTTTTATATTTTTTCCTATATTTTTAAAATGACCAATCGCCTCGGGAATTTCTTTTAAATACTTTTCTACCGTATATTCTGATTTTGGATGCAGCCCCAAGGGCAACTCTTGTATTAAGCCATTTATTTCCACATCTGAATTCGATACGCTTAGAGCGAACCCTGCTTTATCACAATCCGTATAGCGTGCCAATAGTAAGCCATAGGCTCCAATCCAAAGGATTTCAGAGGTTAATCCGAGAGTCTTAGCCAAAGTCTCGATGCGAGCGCTGAGGTCATCAGAAACTGGAATATTGATGATTTTGTCTGACCCAGATTTGCCCCTCAATTCGGGAAACCCAAAAACAAGTCTTGCCATGTTCATCACCTGATTTTACTTTTTACCATCTTGAAATTGCCCTGGCGGTTGCTATATAAACTGGAATGAAATTAGGGGAGATCGAAATAGGATTTCAGTTCTCTACGACGCACATCGAGAGTTGCACAATGGAAATATCCCCCAAACAAAAATTTACTAATTGAATGGTTTCAACAGCGAACATTCTGTATCACTTAAATCAGGATTTGGCTTTCTCATCGGTGTGGCAATTTGAGGCAGAGGTGTCATTGAGCGAAATTCATTCAACCTCAACTAGGTTAGCATCTACTGAGCTTAACTTTTTCTCTCTTTATATTTTTTTTACTAATCAGCTCTAAGGGCAGGGCTAGGGAGCATGTCAAATTTGCAGAACAAATGTACTAAAATAACTCATAACTGCTACTGGGTAGTGGTGAATGCGAGCGCTGAGGTCTTCAAAAACTGGAATATTGATGATTTTGTCTGACCCAGATTTGCCCCTCAATTCGGGAAACCCAAAAACAAGTCTTGCCATGTTCATCACCTGATTTTACTTTTAACCATGTTGAAATTGCCCTGCCGGTTGGTGTATAAACTCGAATGAGCAATTAGGGGAGATCGAAATAGGATTTTAGTTCTCCTCTACGACGCACATCGAGAGTTGCACAATGGAAATATCCCCCAAACAAAAATGTACTAATTGACTTAGTAATGGTTTGAACACCTCCGATTCTCTATCACTTAAATCACTTGGATAGGGCTTTCTCGTCGGTGTGGCAATTTGAGGCAGACGTGTCATTGATCGCAATTCATTCAACCTCAACTAGGTTAGCATCTACTGAACTTAACTTTTTTTCTCTTTATATTTTCTTTACTAATCAGCTCTAAGGGCAGGGCTATTTCATTCTATAGCAATTATTATACCCATGAGGTACGAATCTCTGGGTTTTAGGGAGCAGGGAGCAGGGAAGAGGGAAGAGGAAAGAGGGAAGAGGGCAAAAATAATGTGTACCTCATAGCTATGAGAAACGCTATAAATAGGTTTTTGAGTGTCTTAAGGCATTAACCAGCCCGACTCTGGGCTTGAGCCATATTTTGAAAACCATTGTCGCGATCTAAATTCAGAGGCAAAGTTGCGTGCCAGTGCCCAAAGAAGTACGCCTAGGTGGGGTACGAATCCGTGAAGCATCTTCCCCTTGAGTCACCGATACGGACATAATGCACTTTGTTCTCCACTCCCCAATAGCCTCGAATAGATTTGACGTTCTGACTCCACTCGAATCAGGGTGCGCAGTCCGGGAAAATCAGGTATACCATCAAGTTGATCAGTGATGCTGACGGTGGGTTTTTCAATCCAACCATGCCCCAAATTGATCGGCAAAACGGTCTGTTGGGCTTGAAAGGAACCCTTTGACCGCACTCAGTCACCTGGATTGGTTGCCTTTGAGTGCTCCGTTGGTAATCGTTCCCGCACTTCGTGGATGACCATGAGCGTTTTTTTGGGTGCTGATGGCATCAAAGGAGAACACCACACCCAAAACAGCTATCTGTGGGATAAATGCCGGTAAGGCGGTAATTTCATTCGTCAAAGAATCCACCTGATCGGCACACAGAATAAGTGGAAGTTCCACAATAATGGCTAACCCATCATCATGGCCTATGGGAAAATCCACCTGTGGGTGATCCCTGATGGCTTCAATTGACCCCCGTAGCACTTTGCCCATCGGTGGCAATGGTTTATCTCGGTTAAATGGGGTTCAACCCCATTTAACCGAGATAAACAGGGGGAATACATCGGATATTCCACCCGTAGCAACCTCCGAGACGAAACCTTAGATCACCTCGCCAAAATAGTTGCTAGGTTATGGGTAAAAGGTAACGGTCTGTTGTAATCAGGCGAGGTGATCTTACGGTAACTTCTAACCGTCGAATCGTGCTGTAGGACTGGTTTGCGTCCAATAGGGAGGCGAAAATAAAGCAACCAATTGATCGTGATCGGCTTTCAACCAATCCCCAATGGCAAGAAACCCTCGATTGCCCGCCGCCACCGCCAGGGTGAATAATGGGGTGGGCTTAGCTATGGCGCTGCCTATGGGGTGCGCCGACTATCTGGTAGGTCAGCTTTGGCTGGGACAATGGCAGGTTTAGACATCTGAAGTACGCTATCACAGACGACTTCAAGATCAGATCAGTTCCTCAATTAGAATGAAATAGCCCTGGCTCTAAGGGACTTGCCCAAAAATAAAGTACCAGCTATACCATCGATTTCTCTTTCATGGTAGTGAAATTATTGGTACATTATTAAATTGCTAGTCCCTAACAATACTCGGGATAGCTTTTATACCCCAGAACCACCACTTAGCAAGGGTTGCTGCCTGCTGGCATCCATTTTTTCTTTCGTCAGCCCCAGGGCTAACTTGCAAAAAATCTATCTATCCAGCAAAGGCTTACGCTGCAAGGCTTACAGCTACGTAAACCCAAAGCGATCCGGAGTATTGCACTAAGAAAGATCGAAATAGGATTTTAGTTCTCCCCGACGACGCACATCAAGAGTTGCACAATGAAAAGATCCCCCAAAAATGTAATAGTTAAAGAAAGGGCAGGGAATGGGTTTAAATCCCCAGTCTTTAAAGGCTTGAATAGTATGGACTTGGGATTTTTCTACCATAATCCGTTCTTCATCAAGCATGAGAAAATTCATATTTATCCACTGACTGATGGGAACCTTTTTTTGCCAGTCTAGTATGACGGGAGTCGGGCATTCAAAAATATCCCATTGTTTTCTGACGAATTCAGGAATACCCTCATAATCCATAAACTTGGGATTGTAGAGCAGTTTCCCGGGAGCCATTGGCATAAAAGTTGTATCGATATGACAGGCTTGACGGCACTTTGTTTTAACTTCGTGAATGCGATACTTATCTCCTAAGTGACGGCGCAGCCATTCAATCCCGGACTGATTAGTGACGTGACTTCTTTGCACAAATATATCCCGACCGCAACGAACAAAATCCGCCGCATCAAATGTGGGTTCAAACTCTGTGGTGACATATCGCATTTCTTCTCCCTCACCGGGGAGTTGATAATTTGCATCGTATAGGTCATCTAAAAGTTCCGGTCTGGGAGCAGAAGTCCAGCGAGCACCTTGTGAGAAGTATTCCTTCAGAATAGTGCGATAAGGGTGTATCTCATAATGGCGATCGCGATGGGCCATGGGGGCTTCAATCAGTTCATCACCAATCACCAGAAGGACATCCCGGGGATTCGCGCTGCAAAAACTGCTTTCTACGGACCAATAGGGAGTGCTGTAGGATTGAGATAAGGGATATAAATCCGGTTGTCGAATCTTGACCCCTTCTGCCTCTAAAATATGAATGAACTCTGCTAAATCTTTTTGACCTGCTGCAATCAATTCTTCCGAATAAGGAGATGCGCCTCTATCGCGTTCTTCAATTCGCTTCTTGAGATATTCTGAATCCGGAGGAACTGTTGCTCGTGCAATTGTTTGCCATGTGGGTATCATGGCTCCATCAAGGCGACCAACAATAACCTCCTCTAGTAGATCCCATTCATTGTAAGAATTAACTGGCTTCATGATTTATTTTATTCTTTACTTCGTATAGCTAGCGTAACTTCAAAAGAAAGTAACTTCTACCGATTGAGAATAGCAGATTGTGCTGAACAATTGCACTGCTAGATTTGTCAAAAAGTTGTCTGAGCAATTTACGACCAAATATTACTTTAACCCACATTCCGTAGGTTGGTCACACCAGTATATAATTTTTGGCAGGGAGCACCAAGAAACTGAAGAATCCTGTGATGCTCGTGAGTTAAGTTGACAATTTGCTCGACTCCGCCTAGGATAACTAAATAAATCGACTGAAAGCAGTGAAATACCCACCGCATCCTCCTTTCAAGGGTATGTTTTTAAGCTCAAGGGGTGACAACAAGCTTACAAAGCACTCTGGATAAGGGATAGAGCGTTAAGAGCTGATTTGTAAACAAAAAATTAAGACGCTAATCTTCTTGTCATCAAACGAATTAGTGAACCATATATCATCCCTGTACTCATCTGTATATATAGCTCATAGTCTTTACTAAGCGCGTCTAAATCGATTTAACCAGCCAAATGTTCTTTCTACAATCCATCGTTTCGGTAAAAAAAATTTTAAACTCTGTTGATTTCCTTTCTATCACTTCGACTCGAACAGAATCAACACATACCTGTTTGACGGCTTGAGCAAAATTCTTTCCTGAATAACCATTGATCCACCCAGACCACTTCTAATAACTTCAGTTTATAAGCGTGCTTCAGACCAAACGACTACTGCTGAGAGCCTTTGCTGAACCATTGGCTGACCTTACTAATACCCCAATAAGTAATCGAAGATAATCGAATACTATGTGACGTTTACGCCCTTTAACTTTTTTCCCACCATCATGGGCCGCAGACTGCCCCTTTTTTTTCGTCATCTTGATGGATTGAGAGTCCGTTATCCCAACAGTGGATTGTAATTCTCACCCCTTGAGCAAGTCTGATTTGTGATCGTAACTGGTCATGAAGAAGCTGCCATGTTCTTCGTCGCTGCCACTTCGGGAAATCACCATATACAGTGGTATAGGGAGGCAATTCATCAGGTAACATTTCCCACTGACAACCTGTCCAATGAAGATCAAAAATACCATTGAGGATTTCTCTTAAATCAACTGTTCTAGGATGTCTAGGATGCCCAAAGTCTTTCGGTTGAGGTAGTAATAGTTTCAACACCTCCGAACCTCCGATTCTGTATCACTTAAATCACTTGGATAGGGCTTTCTCGTCGGTGTGGCAATTTGATGCAGACGTATCATTGAGCGAAATTCATTCAACCTCAAGTAGGTTAACATCTACTGAGCTTAACTTTTTCTCTCTTTATATTTTCTTTACTAATCAGCTCTAAGCGTGGCAGGGTAGTCGCATTTTGTTTGGGATAAATTGTACTTGACAAAAAGGGGGATATGCAGTATATTTAATTTTTGCCGTTGCATCTGTCTTACTGGCGCGTCAAGCTTAAAATAGTGTAATAGACAGAAAACAAACTGGATAATATGGGAAGAGATCGTCGGGTAATGGTTTTTCTAACTTCAGACCAGAGAGAAAAACTGGAAGGAATTAGTCGTAATGTAAGGATTCAGGTAGGGGATTGACAAAGCTTGGGGTGGGGTCGCAAAATTTCTAAAAGAATGTGTAGCGTCGGACTTTCGCCTAAAATGGCTCAATACGACCAGTTATCATAATAAGAACTGGTTTTGATTATATGGGAGCAAAGGAAGCAGCATCAGCAACAGCAGGCTAAGCGTCAAGAAGCTCACCCTCGACATAGAACGACTCGTGATCAGCCGAGACCTCGATAGTCAGACTTCATCCAAACCGCCATCAAGTGACTTGCTCAAAAAGTCCGAAAAGAAACCTTCACTCCCCTCAGAATCCAACACTTCAGCCAAAAGAAAACCTGGAGGACAGCCCGGACACAAAGGAAAGACTCGTAAAGGTTTTGGACGAGTAGACCTGACATCGAAAAACTACTAGAAAGCACTCAAAGCCGCCAGCAACTCTTCGCTAGTGTCTTTTTTCTTTGCATGGCCATATCCAGGCCAGGGCTATTTCATTCTAATTGAGGAACTGATCTGATCTTGAAGTCATCTGTGATAGGGTACTTCAGATGTCTCAACCTGCCATTGTCCCAGCCAAAGCTGACCTACCAGATAGTCGGCGCACCCCATAGGCAGCGCCATAGCCAAGCCCACCCCATTATTCACCCTGGCGGTGGCGGCGGGCAATCGAGGGTTTCTTGCCATTGGGGATTGGTTGAAAGCCGATCACGATCAATTGGTTGCTTTATTTTCGCCTCCCTATTGGACGCAAACCCTTCCTACAGCACGATTCGACGGACGTTGCTATGGGTGGAATATCCGATGTATTCCCCCTGTTGATCTCGGTTAAATGGGGTTCAACCCGGAGACGAAACCTTAGAATAAGGCAGCCTTTATGGTTGGGAGGCTTGGCTGAAATGGTTAAAACTTTGAGGCGCCCTTGACCCGTAATTTAATTACGGGTCAAGGGCGCCTCCATGATTAAGGCTGCCTTATTCTTGCGGTAACTTCTGACCCTGCCAGGATTAACCATTGCCACCGATGGGCAAAGCGCTACGGGGGTCAATTGAAGCCATCAGGGATCACCCACAGGTGGATTCTGATCCCGCCATCATGATCCCTTAGCCATTATTGTGGAACTTCGACTGATTCTGTGTCCCGATCAGGTGGATTCTTTGACGAATGAAATTACCGCCTTACCGGCATTTATCCCACAGATGGCTGTTTTGGGTGTGGTGTTCGCCTTTGATGCCATCAGCACCCAAAAAAATGGTCATGGTCATCCACGAAGCGCGGGAACGATTACCAACGGAGCACTCAAAGGCAACCAATCCAGGTGACTGAGTGCGGTCAAAGGGTTCCTTTCAAGCCCAACAGACCGTTTTGCCGATCAATTTGGGGCATGGTCGGATTGAAAAACCCACCGTCAGCATCACTGATCAACTTGATGGTATGCCTGATTTTCCCGGACTGAGCACCCTGATTCGAGTGGAGTCAGAACGTCAAATCGGGCAAATGTGATTGAAGTTTCCCAAGAAACTCGCTACTATGTTGCCTCATTTATCGATACGGCTGACGCTTTTGCCAAACGGATTCGAGGCTATTGGGGAGTGGAGAACAAAGTGCATTATGTCCGTATCGGTGACTCAAGGGGAAGATGCTTCACGGATTCGTACCCCACCTAGGCGTACTGGGAGCAGGTCAAATTTGCAGAACAAATGAACTACTTGACAAAACAACAAAAATCCTGTTAATTAGCCGGTCAAAGTTGCAGAACAGATGAACTATGTACCATATGAGCTTGGCTTTTACCCATGAGGGGGCTATAGATAATAGACTTCGCGGCAGTTGTCAGGAGATAGGAGACAGGAGACAGAAAACAGTAACAATAATTGACGAAAACAGTATCAAAAAAATACTTTTGCAAGAGGTCTAATGTACAAATATTCTGCATAAGTGACATGCTCCCAGCGTACTTCTTTGGGCACTGGCACGCAACTTTGCCTCTGAATTTAGATCGGGACAATGGTTTTCAAAATATGGCTCAAGCCCAGCGTCGGGCTGGTTAATGCCTTAACACACTCAAAGACCTATTTAGAATGAAATAGCCCTGGCTAAAAAGCTATACTTTTACTGTTCCCTGTTACCTGTTCCCTGCTCCCTGTTGCCTGTTGCCTGCTCCCTGTTGCCTGTTCCCTGTTCCCTGTTCCCTGTTACCTGTTGCCTGCTCCCTGTTGCCTGTTCCCTGTTCCCTGTTACCTGTTCCCTGTTACCTGTTCCCTGCTCCCTGTTGCCTGTTGCCTGTTCCCTGTTCCCTGTTCCCTGTTACCTGTTGCCTGTTACCTGTTCCCTGTTGCCTGTTCCCTGTTCCCTGTTTATACACTTCATCGTTACCCTCACTTTCTCTATTTTTTTTATATAGTTTTTTATAGTTCAGATTAGATAATTTAGTCAGAAAATTAAGAGCACCACTGACTAATTAATAATGATAAAACCCTGAACTATATATTATGCAGCACTCTGAAATTAAGCGTAATTATAATGTGGTTAACCTAGAAAGGGTGAGAAGCCATTAATTACAAAAACTCTTGAAGTTTTTTATTTTGGAGAACTTTGATAGCTTTTTTGATGTCCTGGGTACGGTCTTTTTTGGCAATTAACGTAGCATTGCGATCGCGTACCACTACCACATCGTCTAAACCAATAGTAACAATCACCTCATCGTCACTACTGGAGTAGACAATTGCTCCTTGAGTATCCAGTTCTACATGATTAGCCATTGCCACATTTTTAGCATCGCCATTATGCAAGCGTTCTAAGGCATTCCAATCTCCCAAATCATCCCAACCAAAGGAAGCTGGTAAAACATAAGCTAGCTTTGTTTTTTCCATCAAAGCATAGTCAATACTTTTCTTCTCTAGCTCAGCATAAGCCGCCACACCTTTTTCTTCTAAAGGGGCAATAATTTCTGGTGCATGGGTGCGCAATTCATCTAAAACTACCCCAGCCCGGAAAATGAACATCCCACTGTTCCAGCTGAATCGACCAGTAGACAAAAATTCCTCAGCTGTCTCCTGGTTAGGCTTTTCAGTGAACCGACTGACCTGATACACTGGCAATCCCTCAAACGTGCCAGTCTTCTCACCTTGCTCAATGTAACCGTAGCCTGTGGAAGGGTATTGGGGGGTGATGCCTAAGGTCACAATCGATGACTCAGCGGCAGCCAATTGAGCAGCCGCCTTGATAGTTTGCTGAAACCCTTGCTCATCTTCAATCCAGTGGTCAGCAGGGAAAAAGCCCACTACCGCATCTTCTCCGTAAGCCTTAGCAATCTCTAGAGTTGCCCAAGCCACCGCTGGTGCTGTATCCCGTCCTTCTGGTTCCGCTAATAGATGCTTCTGGGGTAATGATGGTAGTTGTTGAGTCACTCCCTCAGCTAACATAGCAGAAGTAATCACCCACAAGTGTTCTGGCCCGACCGTCAGCTTACTCAATCGGTCAGCCGTTGCCTGCAAAAGACTCTTGCCACTACCATCCAAACATAAAAACTGCTTGGGTCGGTGCTTACGGCTCAACGGCCAAAACCGTTCACCTTTGCCACCAGCAAGAATCACAGGGATGAGAGAGTTATCCATGATGTAGCCTTAACTGTAGTTTTCTGCTACATACTAACCTCACTTTCCCTGATTCAGCTGGTATAGGCTGTAGATTATGAAAAATAGTTAAAGTACTTGTTTAGCCATTACATTAGTCATTACATTAGTCCTTAAATTAGTCATTTGTCCACCAATTCCTTCTTCCCTGTTCAGGGATTGCTGTTGTGCATTGATCACAAAGGACTAATCACTCATTGATGTTCCTAAAAGCGCTTTCACCAGGAGCTTTAGCCGTGGGTAGCCAAAGCGCTTTTTTCAATTAAGCCACTTTGAAGGTAGGCACAATGGTTTATTGGCTTTGACTTATAGACTTATAGACTAATAGGCAAAGAACGTAAGCATTCAGCCGTCAACCGTCAGCCGTCAGCCGTCAGCCGTCAGCATTCAGCTGACCTAACAAAGATTAAACGAATGCTTACTTGTTTTATTTAAAAGCTCAAAGCTGATAGCTGAGAGCTGATAGCTGAGAGCTGATAGCTGAATGCTTAGCAAAGAAGAATATCTTAAACTGTACCCACAGGCTACAGTTTAATTGGATAGCCAACTATAGGCTTGGAACTTGAATCCTTTAACAGTCATCACAATTCATAGGTAGATTTGGATACAGGTGTGATTAATAATGCCTCAGCTTCAACACCCCAACCATCACCCCAAGAGGGTGATACAGGAGTTTCCTACTCTCAGCTTGACCTGACTACAGACCTAGACGCTTCTGTGTCTGGATTAAGATTAACCTTTGCCCCCTATTTGCGGTGGGTATTCTGGAGTAGCGCTTTTGTCCTGACAGCAGTTATTTCTGCGGCTTTGGGAGCCACCTTAGCCCTAGTTACCCCATTGTCGCCCCTGATTAAATCCCATTCTCAACCCCAAAACTCCGAAATCCCCCAGAATCAACCAGCTGCTTCTGACCACAAATCTTGGCGTAAGAGCTTTCCCTATAACCTGTCACGACCGGTGAATATCCTGGTGATGGGTATAGACCGAGTCCCAGATGCGTTGCCAGGTTCCCCAGAGGTTTTTGGTGGTCGCAGTGATACCCTATTGCTGTTGCGCTTAGACCCCAAGGACCACTCCGTGAATATGCTTTCAATTCCACGGGATACGAGAATAGAAATTCCCGGTGTTGGGATAGTTAAAATTAACGATGCCAATGTCAAAGGTGGATCTACCTTAACCGCAGAAGTGGTTAGCCGTACCTTAAATGATGTGCCAATTGATAGGTATGTGCGCATTACCACTGATGCATTTCGGGAACTTGTGGACTTGGTCGGTGGCCTGGAAGTCTTTGTGCCTGAGAAGATGGAATATGTAGATGTCACTCAGAAACTGGAAATTGATTTAGAACCAGGGTGGCAAACCTTGAATGGAGACCAAGCCGAACAATTTGCTCGATACCGAAAAGACAATGGTGATATTGCTCGGATACAGCGGCAGCAGATCTTACTCAAGGCACTGCGCCAGCGTTTAGTTACTCCCAGTGTGGTGCCTCGTTTACCAAAAATCCTGCGAGTGATGCAGCAGTATATTGATACCAATCTCAGCTTAGAGGAAATCTTGGCACTGGTCGGTTTTGGTCTAGACGTTGGCAAAGATAATATCAGAATGGTGCTCTTGCCCGGTCGATTCAGCAAGGCTGATGAATACATTGCCAGTTACTGGCTGATGAATTCACGAGGGCGAGACCGAGTGATGAGTGAGTATTTCGAGCAAGAGCCGAAATACAAGAGTTCATTAAAGCGCCGCCGTTCACCCCATCGGGTCAGAATTGCAATTCAAAATGCTACCGATGACCCAGAACTTGGTCGCCGTGTTGCCCGGTATTTAGCCAGAAATGACTTCTACAATGTCTATTATGTCTCAGATTGGCCTGACCGCTTGTCCCAGACTGAGATTATTGTTCAGCAAGGGGACATAAAAACAGCAGATATTGTCAAAAAAGTCCTGGGACTAGGTAGAGTAGAAGCATCCTCTACTGGTCATATCAAATCTGAGCTGACGATTCGAGTCGGTGAAGATTGGTTAGAGAGGGAGTTTTAGGGTTTAAGCTTGAAGGAGTCAGGTTGACGAGTGATTAAAATTGTTTGGCGACGCTTATTGGGACTAATTTTAGTTCTGGTTATGGCTTGGCTATGGGTGCTTTTATCGGCTACTCCTGCCTATGCTCAGGAGAATACAGTAAATCATGCCCTTACGGATTTGAGTTATCATGACTATTCCAATCAGAATTTAGTTGGTGGGGTATTTGCAGGCGCTGAAATGCGAGGCATAAACTTCCAAGGTGCTGACCTGAGTGGATCTATCTTCACCAAGGCCAATTTATTGAAAGCGAATCTCGAAGGTGCAAATCTGACCAATTCTTTGGCAGATCGGGTATTTTTAGACCAAGCTATTTTGACCAATGCTATTTTGACCAAGGCAATTATGAATAGCACCAGGTTTTACGATGCCGAGATAACTGGTGCTGATTTTACTGATGCCTTGATTGACCGCTATCAGGCTAAACTGATGTGTGAGCGTGCTACGGGGGTAAATCCTGTAACTGGTATCTCCACACGGGATAGTTTAGGCTGTCGCTAGGCTTAAGGAGTTGAGCTGGGCTAAGGGGTTCCAGAGCAGGATGTCTTGTAATAATTCCTGATAACCAGCCACATTGGGATGGAGACCATCTGGAGATAGGTGTTGAGAGCACCAATCATAACCACGGGAGCTCCATAAATCAAAAATGTCGAGATAGGGAATTTGACGCCTCAGACAAGCAAGGCGAGTTGCTTCTTTGTAGTAGTACTGGTCAGCATGATTGTAGTAAAAACAATCGAGAAAGGGCATTTTACTTTCATCCACTGGTACCATCCCCACAAATAGCACTGGACAGAGTTGCTGGGCTAGCTCAAGCAGATTGGCTAGTTCTTCCTGGAAACTATCAAAATTAGTAAAATTCTTGCCATCGGGACGTCCTAAACGGGCTGAATCGTTAACGCCCACCGATAAAATAATGGCATCTGGTACACGGTTTCTGAGTTCACCACGACTGCGAAATTCATGCTCTAGTCGCTTGTGGACTTGGGTAACCCCATCACCCCGAACTCCTAAATTGTAGAGTACATGACCAGGACTATCGGGTAACATCCACTGACGTCGCAGTCGCTCTACCCAGCCGCCACCTTCTGGGTCTCCAAATCCATAGATCAGACTATCTCCGAGGACAACCAACTTCAGGGGAGTTCTTTGGCGCTGATGGAATGACTCAAAGCTAGGAGCGGCAAGTGTTTGCATAGACAAGATTTATTTGGTCAGATAATTGTTAACAACTCGACACACTCTTGATAGCTTAGCAATGGTATGATTTTTTGTATATGTAAAAGGTACATGTACCACAGGAGTCAATCCAAGTACTCTGACCCCTAAGGTAGCCCATCGATGCGATCGCATTGACAGAACTCATTGACAGAACCCATTGACAGAACCCATTGACAGAACCCATTGACACAAACCATTGACACAAACCATTGACACAAACTATTGACACAGGAATTACGCATTGCCCCCTAAATCTCCCTTACCTTGGGGGACTTCCGTCAGTAGTAACCCCCACACCAAGGGAGGTTAGGGGGGAAAAACCAACTAAACTTCCTAAGTCCTATTACAGATCCCATTTACACATAATCCCATTTACACATAAGTAGGCTGGGATAGTTTGGTAGAACTTCCCAGCCTTGGTTAGATATATAGTTTCGGTATAGTTAGTAGATTAGGTATAGATAGTACAAATTGACTGTTCTTTCTTATTATTGTCATACATATCAAGGAATGTAAGTAGAAATCCCCCAACTTCACAAATTCTTTCTCTTTTTGGTGGTATATTATTAACCTCAAGAAAAGTTTTATGGCTTGTATCAAGGGTAACCCCTAGTTTAGGAGTGAAGTATGCTAAGGTAGAGGGGGCGATACTGATTGTAACCAGAAATAGCAACACATCATATACCTTATGCTGCACAAAAGCTATAACTTTGATTCAATGGACATTCTGCAACGGACGGAGCAGCTAGTAAGTGCAGCTTCTAATCGTTATCGGATAACTGTACAAGTGGCCAGCCGTGCCAAGCGCCGTCGCTTCGAAGATTTTGAAAGTCTAGATGAGCCATCCATGAAGCCAGTGCTGCGAGCAATTGTTGAGATGTCTGATGAACTGACCCAGCCAGAGATTATTGCGGACTAAGCTATAGTGCTGAGTGAGTCAGGGGGTAAGGGCGTCAGGGGCAAGAATAGTTCTTTCACCTAGTTTTATCTTAAGGTTGTGTCGGAATGTTCCATAGCCGTATCGAAGCAATGTACAAGACTAACGGAAATAGACTAGCGCTAGGTTTAGCTCTTACCACTTTGACCAGTGGTTTGCTAATACTCTGGGAATCCCACGACCAAGGGCCCGGTATTTTCCAGCTCCTAGGCTCACAGCCTGCTGTAGCCCAGTTTTTTATTCCCCCAGAGATTAGCAAGGTAGTATATCAGCGTTTACCGGATTTACCACAAGAGAACCAATACATTAGTAAAGAAAGCGGTGAAGTAGCTGCCAATAATACCCTGGTTAACCGCTTAATTCGGTATCACGTCTATGGTAAAAAACGGTTGCCCAATTACCGTTTTGATTGGAAATTGACCATGGCTGACTATCTAGGTGCGTACGATTACCTAGTCGCATCCCAGTATCCCAGTGGGAATACCTTAACCGAAAATCCGATGAAAGGGGATATTGCAGCGATAGAACAATTAACTCGTGCCGAACGGGATGCACTAGTAAGCGTTTTGGTCAGCATATTCAATCCCAATGGCACCGAAACTGTTGCACCAGAGTCGAGCACACAACCATCACCTGCCACACCATCACCTGCCACAACCTCCAACCCTACATCACCTGCCACAACCTCCAATCCTAGAAGAGGAGTATCTTTACCTCAACCAGGAGATGCTCAGTTACTCAAACCTAATTGACTTGTTGGTGAATTGGTCAGAACCAGGTTTATGGAACGTGTTGTTAAACATGGAGAAGGTTGGCGTATTGGTTGGGATCCGGAGGCTCCTAGCTATAAAGGTTTAGTCGGTGGCGAAGACTGGGCAATTGAGCTAACGGAGTCGGAGTTGAACGACTTTTGTCGGTTGTTGGTGCAATTAGCTCAGACTATGAGTGAGATGGCAAGTGAGTTGATGGACGAAGAGAAAATAACTTGTGAAGCAGAAAGTGATTGGCTGTGGATGGAGGTAGAGGGCTATCCTTCTGCTTATACCCTACGGTTGATTTTGAATCATGGACGTTGTTGTGAGGGGAGCTGGGTGGCAACAGCGGTTCCAGGGTTGCTAGCAGCAGCTAAGTCTCTGAAAGTATTTTAGTGTAGTTGTTCAAATCTCGAATAGTGTGGTATAGTAAATAAGGTTTTCCGGGGCGTAGCGCAGCTTGGTAGCGCACCACTTTGGGGTAGTGGGGGTCGTGGGTTCAAATCCCGCCGCTCCGATTCATTTTAGAAATAGGGTGAGACAGTTAGACCGATTTTTGGCATTGCTGAATCTTCGGATGAATATGAGTGGGGTGGGTATCCTGCCCCCCTGGGAATCTATTGTAACGGGCAAGAGGCCCATTCCACGGCAAGAGGCCCATTCCACAGCAAGATGCCCATTCCACGGCAAGATGCCCATTCCACGGCAAGATGCCCATTCCACAGCAAGATGCCCATTCCACAGCAAGAGGCCCATTCCACAGCAAGAGGCCCATTCCACAGCAAGATGCCCATTCCACAGCAAGAGGCCCATTCCACGGCAAGAGGCCCATTCCACGGCAAGAGGCCCATTCCACAGCAAGAGGCCCGTTCCACAGGTACGACACGTGGCGAATTTAATTATTAATGGGTCAAGGGCACTTAAAAGATGCCCATTCTACAAAATTCTTAAAATCATTTCATTATTAAGCAACGCCGTTTTTTCCACCACAGATTCCTCTAATTATCAACCCATCTACCTTCTGGCTTTCTTGTCACCTCTTCAGCGCAAATCCACATATTGACCTAAATCGTTATCCCTAAGAATCTGTCCCATTTTCTGATACTCCCGACGCATTGCTTGGATTAAATGCACCATCTCAATCACTCCCCCATCATCTGCTGCTAAAAAAGCTGCTGTCAGGGCTATGTTACGAATATTAGCCCCTGTAATCTCTAAATTTTGGGCGAGAAACTCTAAATCCAGATCGGGGCTACATGGCGCAGTTTTTGGAAAAATTCTCTGCCAAATGAGGTGACGATTCTTGGCATCCGGAAAGGGAAACTCAATAATAAATCGCAGTCGCCGCTCAAAGGCTTCGTCCATATTACTCCGGAAATTTGTGGTTAGAATTGCTATGCCCTCATACTCTTCCATTTTTTGTAGCAGATAACCCACTTCGATATTGGCATAGCGATCCCGTGCATCTTGGACTTCAGAACGTTTACCAAATAAGGCATCGGCTTCATCAAACAAAAGGATAACATTAGAATTGGTTGCTGCGGTAAAAATTCGGTTGAGGTTTTTCTCCGTCTCACCGATGTATTTACTAACAATTTGAGATAAATCAATTTTATATAGGTCTAGTTGCAGATGATGGGCAATTACTTCTGCCGCCATCGTTTTTCCTGTACCGGGAGAACCAGAAAACAGAACAGTTAGACCTTTGACTAAGGATAATTTATCCGCAAAGCCCCATTTTGTATGCACTAAATCTTGATATTCGGCTTCTTTACAAATCTGTTGTAGTTGTGTGAATTGATTTGGCTGAAGTACAATATCATCCCAAGTATATTTGGGCTCAATTTTCCGGGCAAGGGTTGCTAAATCGTGACCGGATTGAGCGCGGGCTGCACTACATAAGTTGACAAATGATGGTTGTGGTTTTTCTGGCTGTTGAGTAGAAGAATTGAGAGAAGAGTTAGTTGGGCTTGATTGCCAACGGGCCGTATTATAGGCAGTAGCCACAGCATCGGCAATTTGGTCAGGGGTAAGATGAAAGCGAGCACTCAATAGATCTAACTCTTTATCCTCAATGCTTATTTCTGCTGCTTGTAGGTGAGTTTGCCAACATTCTCGGCGTTGGCTAGACTCAGGAATTGTAAAGGGAACTGTGATTAACCCTTTTGCTCCTGTTGTTGTGGGTATCCAATTTTGTACCCCAGCGAGGATGGTTACAACCCGATTTTTTTCGAGTTCTCTGAGGAAACATTGATAGAGGATTTGATGTTCCTGGAGGTAGAGAATATCAAAGTTTTCCAGATACAGCAAACGCCTAAAAAACCAGGCTTCTCGCCACAACAGTTTGAGATTATATTCAAAGTTTGTTTTATCGTCTACCAGCTTGGCTAAATCAGCAACTAATAAGGGAACTTCCAGAGTTTTGGCAAGGGTTTGGGCAGTGCGACGTTTACCGGTGCTATCAGTTCCTTGAAAATAAAGCAGTAGGGGTTGTTGTTTTTGCCAGTCTTCTATTACTAAGGCTTGTAGTTGTTTTTGGAGATCGGCTTGGAGATATAAAGTATCAGGAAATTGGGTTATTTCTAACAGTTGACAACAGGTCGTGAGTCGGGAATCTAAGCCCGGTTGGGGCTGCAAGAGTAATCTAATGACTTGGGTGTCAAGTGTGAGATACTGAGCAAGTTGTGTTGATTCTGAAGAGAGATAAATCAAGTGGTGGTGAATTAGGGGGGCTAAGGTCGTAAAGTGTTGGCGTCGTGATAATTTTTCGGGAATTTTAGAGGTGAGCAAGTTTAAGACCAAATCCACTGTTGGCTTTTTGCTGCTCATATCATCTTGGAGATAGACATAAATCCTTTCATACTGACGATCGAGTTCTGGTGCTAAAGCGATCGCTAGTATATCTAAGTCAAAGGCGGATAAACTAAAAGTCTTTTGCAACCAGGCTAGGAGGGAATCTGCCCGAATTTGAATTGATGTTTGTTCTGATGATACCCCAGTTTTTTGCCACCATGACAGTCCCATTTCTCCTTCTGCTTTTTCGTCCTTTTCGAGCACAGAGATGGCTTGTTGGATTAGCCAATCTAATCGCTGGAGGAGAGGTTGCAACCCATTTAAGTCAGGGCTAATTTCTAGGTCTGGGGAAGTGGAGTTGATCAATATCTGTGTTTCGGCTGCGGCGGTTGCACTTACCATTTCTACAAGATCACGTTCATACTGAGGATCAGTTTCTTTGGCTCGATCTAGGGCTGCTTGAGCTTTCTCTTGTTCTGCCAACTGAAGGTAACACATCGCTTGATGATAAAATACATAAGTACCTTCGCCGTATAACAGGACGGAGTAGTCGAGAAAGTCGATCGCCGAACCATAATAGCCGATCTTATACAGCAACAGGGATAGATGCAATGGTAGATCGTTAGATTCCTGTAAGGATCACGGAGATATCTTTGCCAAAAGCTCACGAGCTTGGCTGTTAGCCGGATCGTATTTTAGGGTTGTTAGGAGTAATGACTTGGCAATTTTGTTGTGGCCAAGGAACAGATGACATAATGCCATGTTATAGGCTGTTCCCGTTGTCCATGCATAGTGTTCGACCGAGCGCTTGAAGTATTGCAGTGCCTGGTTGTAGGCATCCATCTCGTATAATAGACAACCTAGATGGTAAGCAAGATCTATGTCTTCACCCATGGGGAAATATGAGTCCCAAACACGATCGATTGCCTCACACAGTGCTATCCGCTCGGACGGTGTCAATGATGGTGCGCTGGCTGTAAGGCGAGGCAAGTAGAATACCAATTGCTGGCTATCGTAGTGGCTCAAACGTAGGTATGCTAATATATCACGCACAGACATCTGATCGATGGTTTGCCGCAGAGACTTTGATACGTGATAGAAGTCGTCTGGGCGTGACTCTTGAAGATGGTACTTGTATGCCATCCTCGTTTCTATGTAATCCATTGGCTGTGGTGTCTGCAATAAGACGAACACAACCAAGTCCATGTATGTGTCCTCAGGCACGAAACATATTCCACCATTTTTCTCAGCTAGCCAGCGAAGGGCATGGATGTTTACTGGCAAGGAGATGCTTCCATGATACTGGATTTCTGGTAGGGGTTGCTGCTCTAGACTTGCTAAAGTGGTTGTGCCTTTATCTGCGGCAAGCATCATCATCCCTGCAGTTGACAGCTTACTTAGGCGCTTCAGACAACGCCAGCCAACAGCAGGAACCAGAACATTGGTTTCGGTTAGGGATTCTTTATATAGTGCTACTAGTGCGGCAAGATCGGAGTCCGTGTAGAGCTGTGTATCAATGACGGGCTCGTAATCATAACTGTAATCGGCATTTACGAAACACTGAGCCTCATCAAGGCAAGTTGGGGCATAGACGGAGAGGGATAGCAGACATCGCTCCAATCTTCCTTTCGACAAGCGATAAAGGTCTTGAGGAATACTGTCGAATAAGTAGTTGGCAATTACGACTAGTGGCTCGTGGAGGGCACCTATCCCTAATAATTGCTCACTGACCTGGAGGGTGATTTCGTCGTCTTTGGTCACATCAAAGTGAGCAATGTCAAGCAGTCCAGCCTCAAACCAACTTGAAAAGCGGGGATGCTTGCGCCACCAGTTCAGGTTTTCTGCAACCACATCACTGAGAACATAACGAAAGACAGAGATTGGTGGCACACCTGAGTCCTCGCACAAATGAATTAACCGACGAATGAAGTGAAATGCGAATGTTCCACTACCTGCACCTAGTTCGCAGATCGTAAGTTGTGACGTTGTTGCCTCCCCTCGGTATTGCTGTCTTTCTTGCCAAAAAGCCCAAACTACCCGAGCGTAGCTGTTGGAGATAGTTGGGTTGCTGGTAACGTAATAGGGAACCTCCCTCTGCCGCCATGCATCAATACTACGCTTTGCAAAGTATTGGGACTGCCACCTCCACAGTAAGGACTCAGAAAAAGGTTCGCGCTCCGTTAAAGGGTAACGCTCAGTTTTGTCCATGTCACAGCATTTTCATTTTAGCTAGTTCGGCGAGAAGCCCCACGTCCTATCCCGTAGGCGAGGCGTGGGATGAATCGCCAGTGTGTGCAACGCAGTTGCGGAACTTCGCACCAAAAAGATGAAATCAACAAAGGTAACAAAGTCTAAAATGGTGGTTACACGTAAGCTGAACCTAGACAACTTGGAATAAGGAGTCCCATCCATTAACTGTTCTTTCGTTGAACTATCTGTGGGTGGGTAAAATTCCAACAGTACATAGGTTGAACTTGCATTTGTGTATTGTTCCGGGGCGGTGGGGCATCCCGTCTCGTTAATAAAGCTCAGTTAATGTCCGACGGGATACCGGGAGTCGCTGAAAAGCCTACACTTACCCTAAGGGAAGTGTAGGAGTATGTCACGAGGATCACTGCTCTACGCTAGAAAACTTTACACCAGCCCCTGTATTGGTTTCAACATTAACAGTAAATACCTTAGTGTTATGGATATAAAGTACATACTCCTGATTTTGGACTAAATCTTGTGATTGTACTGCATTATAGCCATCGTCATAGTATACATAACCGGGCTGATCATGTGGATAAACTTGACCTACCTGAGGCAGATTAACTTCTTCAACAGTTAATTTTAATTCGTTGACGTCAATTTCTTCCAGAGCCTCCACACGCCTGCCATAGGACTTTGCATCCATATTATATGAGTGATCCTCCAGTAGAGCTTCGAGTGTCCTACCAGCATCAAGAGTCTCTTGGGCTTTGGTGATCAAGTCATTTCTGCCTTTCTGGAAATAAGTGACTGGCTTAAGTACATCAACAGCTATCATCTCTCTATCATCACTACCAATCCATAGACCACGATTGATTTTGTCTTCACTATTAAGAACAGAAGCAAGCCCTATTAGATAATTGTTGCGCTCTGCTGCATCCGTAAGGGTAGTGAAATCATTACCGATGCGCTGACCTATTGATGCTGCATTCTCATACATATACTGGAACATAGTTATGGTATGGGCAGCTGTTTTGGATAAACTTTTATCCTTTATGGTATTAACAGCATCGACGAGCTGATTTGCCACATTGCTCACACTTCTGAAGTCGTCCATCTCGTCTATGGGCTTTATGTGTGGGAGATTCTCACGAGCCCATGCCTCCATCGCTGTCTGCTCGTTCGAAATTAGCTGAATTGGCTGATTCACTGAGGAAACAGGGGTTTCCAGGGGTGTCTCAGTGCTCACAGAGAAATTGAGTGCCTGAGCACCCATAATATCAGCCTCTCGTTCCAACATCGGATCAGCATTGATACTCACTCCTTTGAGCTGCGTCCTAGGTTTTACTCGCCCTTCCTTTTGCTGCACCACATGCCACGCCTCGTGGGGCAAATACCTTTCTTGCCCTGGAGCGACATGGATATTCGTTCCTTGGGTGTATGCCAGTGCCTGCAACTGGGCTGGTTTAGGGGAGTTGTAATGAACTCTTACATCATCTATCGCCATACCCGAAAGGTTTTCAATTCCAGCTTTTAGTTTATCTGGTAATCCAGTTTGATTGTCTGGCTGCACCTGAGACGCTCTAACATCTTCTTTTCCCTTAGCCTGTATTGGTGCTACCTGCTGTCTTGAATCACCCCAAAACTGGGCGGAAATTCCCTTAAATTGCGGCTCCCATGGGGTTTGCTTCCCTGCTAAGTCCCGGGTTGCCCGTGTTCCGATCGCACTGTCTAACAGCTGCCACTCATCCTCACTCACCAATTTTGGGTCTTGTTGCGCTCTTTGCACCACTGAAGATAAGGAACCATAACTCGGTTTGGGGGTGATGTCTTTACTGATTGGCTTGGACTTATGAGTCGCAAAAGTTTTTTTGGCGACTTGCTGGCGGTACATGGCTCATCTCCTGGTTGCTATAGGATTAGTGGGGGGTATTGCTACAATGTGTTATAATTGGAAGTTATTCTCTAGGATTTTGAATCGTTATAGCAACATATTAGTATCATATTACTGTGATAGGTAGTATCATCATTACGGTCTGTGTACGACTTGAAGAAGTTTTGTCAACTTTGGGAGTTTTTTTGCCATCAACCTTGCCCTGCCTTTGCTTTAACAATAGACTAAGATCCATGGATTGATCGGCTATCGGTATTATTGGACTATAGCCCAAAAGACACTATTATAGTTTATAATGCCCTTGGGTGTCAATGGGAGTTCCATTTGCCTCAAGCCTATTGCCTAATAACCCCTATTGCCTATTGCTAGCTTGCCTATTCCCCAACTTAGGCTAGAACTCTCTTGATTTCGGGATCATTGGCTGTCGTTTCTTACTAGTTGAACACTCAAATAGAATGCTTGATGTTCTAGACAAAACCTTAGAATTGTTCCTGAAGGCAGAACTGCCTCCTGGTGTTCCATCCCTTGATACGGAGGTCTTTATCAGTTTTGATAGACCCTATCAAGGCGCAATCAAAAAAAAACCAGCGATTAATTTCTTTCTTTATGACGTGCAGGAGAATCTGGAGTTTGGCAGCAGTGACTGGCTATTGGAGCACCAGAGTAATGGGAAAGTGGTCACAAAACGCACCCCGCCGAGGGTAGATTGCTCCTACCTGATTACAGCTTGGCCTCAAAGAGATGATGATATCCGGACGGAACACCAACTTTTAGGGGAAGTCATGAAGGTGTTGCTGCGTTATCGAACGATTCCTAAACACTTCTTGGCCGATAAGTTGGTGGAAGAAAAAATGCCCCTGAGACTCATTTGTTTACGTCCAAGTAAATTACAAGGGTTTGGGGAATTTAGGCAAGCTATAAGCGGAAAAGATGGAAACCTACCCAAGGTAGTATTGCATTGTACTGTTACCATTGCGGTTGTGATTGATGAGATTGGAGTTCAAGAGACTTTGGCCGATTTTATACACCGTCCGAGTTGAAAGCCATGGGCAATAGCTTCGGAATTGGGATTGGGCTATCTCGACAGTTGTGCAACTGGTAGTCACCCAAGACCCAGGGGAAAAACTATTGACTGATTGGCTTCTTAGACTTTGGAGAAAACTTAAATTAATAAAATTTTATTGTGTGTCCTCTGTCTCTAAATTGTTAAATTTGTAGAATGCGTCGGGTGGGTTAGGGTTGGTAACCCACGATTATGTATACTTCTTGTTATTTCTCTCATGTTAAGAGATTAGTTAATGGATTGAGTGGCGTTAGTATAACAATGAATTAAGCGATCGCATTTTAAATTAATCTCCATAAAAGTCTTCATCTAATAGCTGTTCAATTGTAAAAGGACATTGATTGGGATAGTCTTCAGGGTTCGGCTTACGAATGCCAAAGCTGGCTTTTTTACCTTCTTTTATAGCTAACCTTCGACCATCTTGATAAGCTTTAGCGATCGCTTCTTCTAAATAACGTTTAAATGAAGGACTTTCTTGTAAATCTTTTTGGATACGAAACCGATGTTCTGTGACTGAACTATACCAACTTCCTTTCATAGAATCAGGAGCGTCAGTTTGAACCATTATTTTGAGTAAATGGGCAATCAAGATGGTTAAATTGCTAATGAATGCTCGCTTTTCAGCCTTTCCCATCTCCTCTAACTCAAGCAGCAAATTATCCCAATCAATTGCCGATAAATTTTTGGCTTTTATTTGTTCAATGATGATTTCTCGCCAACGGTTAAAATCTTGTTCATACATAGTTTATTATCAGTTAAAGTTAAGGCTTTATACCAACAATAAAGGAACCGATTTAGAAGTAGTATTATTATACCATTAAAGTTGTAGTTTGGGTGAAACGATAGTTAAACCCAACACAGGATCATGTAAATCTCACTCATCAAGATTTACCGTAAAGTACATCGCACTATCCTAATAGTTTGTCAGATGCGGCCTGTGTTCCTTTCCCTCTTCCCAATAAGCGCCGCCACATCACCTGTATAATTGAGTTAATCTAAGTTCTAATGTCCAAAAGAGCCTAACCGCGATCGCTACCATAATGGTGTTCGCCGTGCCCTTGAAAAAGACGGGTGGTTGATTACTGATGACCCCCTTCGCCTGCGTTGGGGTAGGCAAGATATGTATGTCGATCGAGCAGCAGAAAAACTGCTCCTAGCGGTCAAAGGTGAGCAGCAGATTGCCGTTGAGATTAAGACTTTTGGTGGTCCGTCCTCAATTGCCGATGCCCAAAAATCCCTGGGTCAATATTTTATTTATCTGTCTGTGATCAAACGCTTAGAACCGAAACGGAGGCTTTATCTAGCACTCCATGAAGAAGTATACGAAGATTTCTTCACACAACCCCTTGGAGAAATCATTCTCAGTGATTACAAAGTCCCTTTTATTGTCTTTGACCCTGAGCAGGAGGTTATTATCCGATGGATAGATTAGATCATTACCGCAAACTGATTCGAGATATTCTAACTGATCATACAAAAGTGCCCTATAAGCATGGAGATATTAAGTTTGAGACAGTCTTTGATCCTGAATCGGATCGCTACCTGCTGATGATTTTAGGGCGTGATCAAAAACGATATCAGCATGGTTGTTTGATTCATGTTGATATTATTGACGGTAAAATCTGGGTTCAACGAGATGGAACTGAAGTTGGAGTTGCTCGCGAATTTGTTGAAGCTGGTGTCCCAAAAGAGCAAATTGTTTTGGGTTTTATGTCACCTGAACGCAGGAAAGATACAGAATTTGCTGTTGCCTAGCACTTTATTATCCAAAATGGCTAAAGAAGTTTTCCATCAACAGGTTAAAAATGCTTTGATAAAAGACGGATGTAAGATCACTCACGATCCTCTCACGATTCGTATTGGCGAAGTAGTCAAATTACAAATTGATCTGGCAGCAGAAAGTGCCATCGCAGCCGAACGAGATTCAGAAAAAATTGCTGTAGAAATTAAAAGCTTTATTGGTGACTCAGATATCAGCACATTTCATACGGCGTTAGGGCAATATCTTAAATATTGTCAGGCACTTAAAGAACTTGAACCCGACCGCATTGTTTACTTAGCTATTCCTTTTGAAACTTATCAAGATTTTTTTCAGTTTTCTTTCATCTAACGTGCTCTTAGACGTTACCAAGTGAAATTGATGATTTACGATCCGAAATTGGAGGAAATTAAGCAACGGATAAACTAGAGCAATATCGGCAATTTGTCAAGCATATTTTAAATGAACACTCCCAAATAGCAACCACTACTGATACGGATACGGTGAAAGCTGAGCTAATATTTGATAGCGAACACGACCATTATCAATTGGCTTATGTGGGTTGGCAAGGAGATAAGCGGGTATTTGATCCTGTGATGCACTTTGATATTATTGATGGCAAAATCTGGATTCAATATAACGGTACTGAAGACTCGGTTGCTGAGAGGTTAGTGGAAGATATCGTTCTGGGTTTTCATTCCGCTTTTAAACGCCAATTTACCCGTTATGTAGTTGGTTAAAAATCTGAGAAGAATATTTTATTGTCAGGGTCTTGAATAGTCTCACGAGCCGTAGCAGAAAGTCGGGGATCGTCGGCAGCCCACCACAAAAAGGCATTTGTATCAAGTAGAGCTTGCATGTGATCGGTTATCCTTGACCGTAAAAAGATTCTAAAATCTCTTCAGGGAGAGGATCATCAAAATCATCGGGAACAACCAAACGCCCTTTGTCGATGCCTGGAACTCTTGGTTTTGGTGGTTTTATTGAGGGAATAATCCTTGCCATTTCCTGCCCCTGTGCTGAAATGATAATTTCTTCTCCTTTAAGTACCTGACTGAATAATTCAGAGAATCGTTGTTCAGCTTCTTGTTGGTTTACATAAATCGCCATATCTTCATACAGGCAAAAAAAATAACCATGAATAGATCTATTATAAACCTTTTAACAGCTTGGCTCACGTAAAGTTAAACAAATGTAAATCCCTTGGAAAAACCTATATTATCAGCATCCTACCTGCTGACGGGGCGCTTATCGCCCGGTCAGGGGTTGATTAAAATATTTCTTTACATGATGGCGTGATTTTTCCTGTG